>CACDWM010000004.1 GCA_902556505.1 uncultured Pelagibacteraceae bacterium | reverse complement strand
GTGAAGCATTAACTGAAATTAATGAGGGTAAACTTTGTGTTTCAGTTGTATTAGCAAATAATAGAATGGCTAAAATTGGAGACTCTCCAACAGCAAAAGAATTAGGTATACCTGTTTCTTTATCTACTGTTAGAGGTTTCGTAACTAAAAAAGGTGCTCCAGCAGACAGAGTAAAACAATTAGAAGCTGGAATGATGAAAGCTATGAGCCACAACTACTACAAAAATTTCTTAACAGAAATTGGTCTTGATGAGACAAGTGTTGTAGGTGCAGATGAATGGGGTAAGCAAATGGAAGAAATGCTTACTGAAATGACTGCGCAGCTTAAAGCTTTAGGCTACATTAACTAATCTAATAAAAGTACATTTGAATATGAAAAATGTACAAAATCAAAAAAGGGCAAACAAAAGTTTGCCCTTTTTTTTTAGAGATGAGTTTAAAGTTTCTCTTGTAATTATTTTAATATCTGTAGCATTATTAATCACAACTTTTACTTTTGATATTGTTCCCCCAATTTTAAATAGAGGAATACAGCCAGCAACATTCCCAAAAGCACTCTTGGTTTTAATAATAGTAATGACAATGTTAATCTATTATTTGGCAACTAAAAATCCCTGGAAAGTAGAAAAAAAATTACCAAGATCATTCTTTCTAACTTTATCAAGTTTTGTTATTTTTGTAATAGTTTCTAAAACACTTGATTTCTTTTTAGCAATCTCAGCTTTATCTATCTTTGTCTCTTATTGTTGGGGAGAAAAAAGATTATTTTATTTATTACTAGTTGGGATTATTTTCCCAATTATTGTTTTTATATTTTTTGAAACTATTTTAGGTTTAAGATTTCCCCCAGGAATAATTACCAACATTTACTATAGTTAAATGGATAATTTATTATTAATTCTGGCACCACTGTTCAGTTCTAAACTATTATTAGTTTTATTTTTTGGAACTTTATTTGGTTTGATATTAGGTGTGTTGCCAGGTTTAGGACCAACAACAGGTGGAGCATTGATCTTACCTTTCACAATGACTCTAGATCCATTATCTGCAATTGTTTTATTAACTTCTATTTATTGTGCAGGAACCTATGGTGGTGCGATAACTGCTGTGCTTATTAATACACCAGGGACCCCAGCAGCTGCAGCCACTTGTTTAGATGGCTATCCTTTAGCACAAAAAGGTGAGGCTGGAAGAGCTTTAGGTATGGCAACAGTTTCAAGTACTGTTGGAGGTATTTTTAGTGTTGTTATATTAGTTTTCTTTGCTCCTATATTAGCACAACTTGCTTATGAGTTTGGTCAGCCAGAGTATTTTGCATTAGCAATATTTGGTTTAACGATGCTTGCTTCAATAGGCGAAGGTAGTCCAATTAAAAATTTAATCGCAGGTGCATTTGGAATATTGATTTCTACAGTTGGTAAAGATTTTATGACTTCAATTGATCGTTTTACTTTTGGGATCAATGAATTAACTGAGGGAATAGGATTTATACCAGTAGTGGTTGGACTTTTCGCAATGAGTGAAATGTTAACTCAATCAACTTTAATCAATCAAGTATTTAACAGAATAGCTTTAAAAGCAATTAAGCTTCCTAGCAAAGATGATTATAAGAAAACTTGGAAAACAATACTACGATCAAGTGGGATTGGATCATTTATTGGAGTTCTTCCTGCAGAAGGTGGAACAGTTGCATCTTTAATTGGTTATTCTGAAGCAAAGAGATTTTCAAAAAATCCAGAAGAATTTGGAAAAGGATCGATTGAAGGCATTGCTGGTGCTGAGGCTGCAAATAATGCAGCAACAGGTGGCGCGATGGTTCCGACTTTAGCGCTAGGTATTCCTGGTAGTGCAACAACAGCAGTTATACTTACGGGATTGATTATTCATGGTGTTAGACCTGGACCAGATTTGTTTAGAGAGCAGCCAGATTTCTTATATGGAATTTTTGGCGCCATGCTAATAGCTAATATCCTTTTTTTTATTTTTGGATTTTTTGGAGCAAAATTATTTGCAAGAATTACTTTAGTACCTAATAAAATCTTATGGCCAATGATATTTGCAGTTTCAGTATGTGGAACTTATTCTTTAAATCAATCCATAATAGATGTTTGGATAATGTTATTTTTTGGAGTGCTAGGTTTCTTTATGAGAAGATATGGCTTTTCAGTAGTACCAGTTATTATTGGATTAATTTTGGGTGAGTTAGTTGAAGGAACTTTAAGACAATCTCTAGTAATATTTGATGGTAATTGGCTGATGTTTTTCACAAGACCAATTGCTTTAACATTCTTTATTTTGTCTTTAATTGCTTTGGCTTTTCCTTTAATAAGATCGAGGAAAATAAAAAAAAATAATGATTAAGTACGATTTAAATAATCGAGCGGCAATTGTTACTGGTGGAGCCCAGGGTTTTGGTCTAGCAATAACTGAAAGATTTATTGAAGCAGGAGCTAAGGTTATAATTTGGGATATTGATAATAATGCTGCTAAAGAAGCGATTGATAAAGTTAAATCAGAAAACCTAAGTTACCAGATTGTAGACGTAACTAATTTTGAAGCAGTAAATAAAAATTTAAAAGAAGTAGAAAAAAAGCATGGAAAAATAGATATTTTTATTAATAACGCAGGTATTGCAGGTATGAATACTACTGTCGCTGAATATCCTTTAGATGAATGGAAAAAAGTAATGAACTTAAATTTAAATTCAGTTTTCTATTGTTGTAAAGCAGTTGTTCCGTTCATGTTAAAAAATGACTACGGGAGAATAGTAAACATTGCATCTATTGCAGGAAAAGAGGGCAATCCTAATGCGAGTGCATATAGTACTTCTAAGGCAGGTGTTATTGGTTTAACAAAATCTCTAGGTAAAGAACTTGCCCAAAAAAATATAGCTGTAAATTGTGTAACTCCAGCAGCAGCTAAAACAAGAATTTTTGATCAAATGACTGAAGAACATATAAATTACATGTTATCAAAAATTCCAAGAAACAAATTTGCAAAAGTTGAAGAATTAGCATCATTAGTAACTTGGTTAGCTAGTGAAGAAAATTCTTTTTCAACTGCAGCAGTTTTTGATTTAAGTGGTGGAAGAGCTACATATTAGTTATGCAAGTAGGTATTGATGTAGGTGCAACTAAAATTGAGAGTGTTGTACTTGAAGATAATGGGAATGAAAAACACAGATCAAGAATATCGTGTCCAAAGGATTACACTCAAATTGTAACTGCGATTAGAGATATCCACAGAAAATTAGAACAAGATTTTAAGCAAGAACTTCCAATTGGTGTTTGTCACCCAGGAGTTCATTCTCCTCAAACTGGATTAGTAAAAAATGCTCCAAATATAACTTGGTTAGAAAAAAAACCATTTCAAAGTGATCTACGTAAAGCTCTTGGAAAAGAAGTGTTTTGTGAAAATGATGCAAATTGTTTTGCTTTATCTGAAGCAATAGATGGAGCTGGTACACATTATAAAATCGTATATGGAATTATATTAGGCTCAGGAGTTGGAGGTGGCTTGGTAATAGACAAAAAAATTATTACTGGCTCTAATGGAGTAGCGGGGGAATGGGGACACAACCAAATTCCATATTTTGCAGCTAAGAAAGAAAATTTTGACTCAAGTAATGCTAGAGAAGCAGAAATTGAAAGTTTTTTATCTGGATTAAGTTTAGCAAAAAGATTTAAGAAACTTTATGGAAAAAATTTAAAAACAAACGAAATTTTTGAATTAAATAGAAAACACGATTTAGATGCTGAAAGATTTATTGATGATTTTAAAGTAAATTTAGCAATGTCACTTTCGAGTATTATAAATATTTTAGATCCTGATGCTTTTATATTTGGAGGAGGAGTTTCAAACGAAATTGATTTTTTGCATGAAATAGATTCATTGGTTAGAAAATTTGTTATTGGAAGAGAGTATGAGGGTGTTTTTTTAAAACCTAGATACGGAGACGCTAGTGGAGTTAGAGGTGCAGCAAGACTCGGAAGAAGCGCGACATATTAGAACTTCAACTAAAAGTAGAATCAAAAAAAAAAATTTTTTTTTATATCTGAAAAAATATTGATAAATAAGGAAAAAAAACTATTTCAATTGATAGTTGTATAAAGTTTTTTTAGTTACCAATTGAGATTTATTCTACTTATAGTTTCGTTTTAAAAAAATAGTTAACTAAATAAAAAGAGGAAGAGAAGATATGAAAAAAATAATGATCGCTTTAATTACATTAGCGTTCACATCTACTTCATCAATTGCAGGACCTAAGATAGAGGTATTGCACTGGTGGACGTCTGGTGGTGAAGCTGCTGCACTTAAAGTTTTAAAAGATGATTTCGCTGCAAATGGTGGTGAATGGATGGACATGCCTGTAACAGGTGGTGGTGGAGACGCTGCTAACGTTGCATTAAAAGCAAGAATCGTTGCTGGAGATCCTCCATCTGCATCTCAAATCAAAGGACCTACAATTCAAGAGTATGACCAAGAAGGTGTTGTAGCTCCATATAACATTGATGAAGTTGCTAAAGCAGAAGGTTGGGACAATTTATTAGATCCAATGATTGCAGCTATTCACAAGTGTGAAAATAACAGCGGACCTTATTGTGCTGCTCCAGTAAACATTCACAGAATTGACTGGATGTGGGCAAACAAAGCTGTATTTGATGCAAACGGTATTTCAGTTCCAACTACTTGGGATGAGTTAAATGCTGCTGCTGAAAAATTACAAGCTGCTGGTATCATTCCATTTGCGCACGGTGGACAAGCTTGGCAAGATGCTACAGTATTTGAAGCAGTTGCTATGGGTCTTGGTGGAAATAACTACTACAAAAACTGTTACGTAGATCTTAAAGAAAGTTGTTTAAGAAGCGAAACAACAGTTAAAGTATTTGACCAAATGAGAAAGCTTAAAGGCTTTACAGATGAAGGTAGCCCAGGAAGAGATTGGAACGTTGCTACTGGTATGGTTATTGAAGGAAAAGCTGGTTTCCAAATTATGGGTGACTGGGCAAAAGGTGAATTTACAGCTGCTGGAAAAGTTCCAGGTGTAGATTACTACTGTGCTGCTACTCCTTCAAACAATGGATACTTATATAACGTAGATAGTTTTATCTTTTACAAATCTAGCGATCCAGATAAACAAGCTGGTCAAAAGTTACTAGCTAAGCTTATGATGGGTAAAAACTTCCAAAAAGTTTTCAACCTATACAAAGGTTCTATCCCGGCTCGTTTAGACGTATCAATGGATGAATTTGACAAATGTGCAAAAACATCTAATGCAGACATCAAAACTGCTGGTGCAAGCGGTGGATTAGTTCCAAGTTTTGCTCACGGTATGGCTCAAGGTAATACTATGAAAGCTGCCCTACAAGATATCATCACAGAGCACTTTAACTCTGACATGTCATCTGTAGACGCTGCTAACGCTTTAGCTGACTCAGTTTTAGCTAATATGTAGTACATAAAAATTAAAAGGCCACTTTTGATTAAGTGGCCTTTTTTTTAAATCTAAAAATAAAAAATATTTATAATGTTCAAGTGGTTAGAAAAAAATTTACCTAAAATTGTAATGGCTCCTGCTGTTGGGTTAATAGGTTGGTTTGTATATGGCTTTGTACTTTGGACTTTATATATATCTTTTACTAATTCTAAAATCTTACCCAAATATGAATTGTGGGGATTTGGTCAGTATGAAAAGTTATGGGCATCTCGAAAATGGCTTATATCAGTAGATAATTTGCTTGTTTTTACGGCTTTATTTTTAATTTTTTGTATTGTGATTGGGATAATTTTAGCGATCTTTCTTGACCAAAAAATAAGGGCAGAAGGGGTTTTAAGAACCATCTATTTATACCCAATGGCTTTATCGTTTATTGTAACAGGTACTGCCTGGAAATGGATTTTAAACCCAACTCTAGGAATTCAAAAAATGTTTATAGATTGGGGTTTTGAAAATTTTACTTTTGATTGGTTGGTTAATAGGGAAATGGCAATTTACACCATAGTCATTGCAGGTGTTTGGCAATCTGCAGGATTTGTTATGGCATTATTTTTAGCAGGATTAAGATCTGTTGAGGATGAAATTGTTAAAGCTGCAAAAATTGACGGTGCTGGTTTGTTTACAGTTTATTGGAGAATATTGTTACCAATGATGAGACCAGTATTTTTTACAAGTTTTGTAATTTTAGTTCATATCTCAATTAAAAGTTATGATTTGATTGTTGCATTAACTCAAGGTGGCCCAGGTATCTCTACAACCATGCCAGCTTTATTTATGACACAAACCGCATTTCACAAAAGTCAAGTTGGGTTATCTGCAGCAAGTGCGATGATGATGTTTATGGCAGTAGCTGCAGTCATTATTCCATATCTATATTCAGAATTAAGGAGAGAAAATGCAAGATAATACACAATCATCTTCTTACCAACAGCTTGAACAAAAATCAAAATACACAAATATGTTTTTAAGATGGTTTTTGTATTTTGTTTTAATTCTATTTGCTTCTTATTTTATTTTTCCTTTATATGTAATGGTTGTTACTTCATTAAAAACGATGGAAGAAATACGTCAAGGAACACTTTTATCTTGGCCAAGTGGATTAAATTTTGAGTCTTGGGCAGTTGCATGGGGTGGAAGAGGATATGGAGCAGGAGATACTTTTTTAAGACCTTATTTTTGGAATTCAATTAAGATGGTTGTGCCTGCTGTATTTTTTTCTACCTTTATTGGAGCAATGACGGGATATGTTTTAACTAAATGGAGATTTAAAGGTGATAGTTGGGTATTCTTATTTTTATTATTTGGATGTTTCATACCTTTTCAAGCAATACTACTTCCAATGGCTAGAACTTTAGGAGTATTAGGTATATCAAATTCTATAGTTGGATTGGTTTTGGTTCATACCGTTTATGGTATTCCATTTACCACTTTATTTTTTAGAAATTACTATGTGTCAGTTCCAACAGAATTAGTAAAAGCTGCAAGAATTGACGGAGCAGGTTTCTTTAAAATATTTTTCAAAATTTTACTTCCAATATCAGCACCAATAATTGTGGTAACAGTTATTTGGCAGTTTACTCAAATTTGGAATGACTTTTTATTTGGATCAACTTTTTCATTTGGTGAGGCAGCACCAATTCAAGTTGCTCTAAATAACATGGTTTTATCTAGTACAAGTGTTAAAGAATACAATGTTGATATGGCGTCAGCAATCATAGCAGGAGTGCCAACACTTATTGTGTATGTTTTAGCAGGCAAATATTTTATTAGAGGATTAACTTCAGGAGCAGTGAAAGGATAACAATGAAAACATTAAAAATTGAAGATCTATCAAAAAATTTTGGGTCTACAGAAGTATTAAGAAAAATTAATTTAGAGATAGACGAGGGAAATTTTTTAGTTTTATTAGGTCCTTCAGGATGCGGAAAATCTACATTGCTAAACATTATTGCAGGGCTAGAGACAATCAACGAAGGTAACGTTTTTATTGATGATTATAATGTCAGTAAAGTAGAGCCAAAAGACAGAAATATTGCAATGGTTTTCCAATCATACGCTTTATATCCTTCAATGAATGTAAGAGAGAATATGATTTTTGGTCTGAAACAAGCAAAGACTTCAAAAGAAAAAATTGAACAACAGTTAGAGAAGGTATCTAAATTTTTACAAGTTGATCAATTGTTAGAAAGAAAACCATCTCAATTGTCTGGAGGACAAAGACAAAGAGTTGCTATTGGAAGAGCATTAGTAAGAGAACCTAGAATATTTTTATTTGATGAACCTCTGTCTAACTTAGATGCAAAATTAAGAGTTGAGATGAGAAGAGAAATTAAAAAACTTCATCAACAATTAAAAACAACAGTTGTATACGTAACTCACGATCAAACTGAAGCGATGAGTTTAGGGACAAGAATTGCAATTATGAATCATGGCGTTATTCAACAAAATGATACACCTGAAAACATTTACAACAAACCAAGCAATACTTTTGTAGCTGACTTTATTGGATCACCATCTATGAATTTAATTAAAGGAAGTTTAAAAGAAAGCTCAGGTGGAATATCTTTTTCAGTAAGTGGTTCTAACGTTGAAATTCCAATTAAAGATTATGAATTTATAGATAAATCTAATTTAAATAATAAAGAAGTTTTCTTTGGTATAAGACCAGAGCATATTTACTTTAAAAAATCCAATGAAAGTGATTTTGAAATTAATTTAAGAGCGGATTTAAGTGAGTACATCGGCCACGAGCAGATAATGACTTTTGATTATGCTAATCAAGAAATCTTAGCTAAATTTCCTTCAACAATAAAAATTGAATTAGCAAAAGAAACAAAATTATATTTTGATTTAACTCAAACATCATTATTTGATGCTCAAACTGAGGAGAGAATATAAAAATGAAAGTTAAATATTCTGATTTAAAAAATAAAAGAGTGTTTATTACTGGTGGTGGTTCAGGCATTGGAGCTTCAATAGTCGAACATTTTTGTGAGCAAGGAAGTGAAGTTTATTTTGTAGATATTGATCTAAAAGAAACAAAAAAACTTTTAAATAAAATTAAAAAAAATAAATTTAGAACCCCAACATTCATTGAATGTAATTTGTTAGACATCAATAAATTAGAAAAAACAATTAAAAATATTATTGCAAAAAAAGGTCCAATACATGCTTTAATTAATAATGCAGCCAATGATGATAGACACACAACAGATCAGGTGGATGAAAAATATTGGGAAAATAGAATGGCAATCAACTTAAAACATTATTTTTTTGCAGCTAAAGCTGTCGTTAAATCTATGAAAAAAATGAAAGCTGGTTCGATTGTAAATTTAAGTTCAGTTTCGTGGATGTTAGGTGAAGGTGATAAAGTTGTTTATGAAACTGCAAAATCTGCAGTAGTAGGTTTAACTAGATCTTTTGCACAAGAGTATGGGAAATATAATATCAGAACCAATTCAGTAGTCCCTGGATCTATAGCTACTGAAAGACAAATAAAACATTGGTTAACACCAAAGTACAAAAAGCTAATTTTAGACAGTCAGGCTTTAAAAAGACAATTAAAACCTAATGATGTTGCTCAAATGGTAATGTTTTTAGCATCAGATCAATCATCTGGATGTACAAAACAAAGCTTTATTGTTGATGGTGGTATAACTTGATCTAGGTGAAAGTTAAAAGTTCTACAATTCAAAATAAATTTCTACGAGTTCAAACTCTTAATTACGGCGCCAGTCTTTTTGAAGTTTATCACAAGAAAAAAAAAATAAATTTAATTTTAAACTTAGGATCAAAACAAAACTATCGATATAAACACCCAAGTGTTGGATCTACTTGTGGAAGATATGCGGGTAGAATTTCCAATGCAAAATTTAAAATAGGTAATAAAAAATTTAACTTAAATGGAAATGAGGGAAAAAATATACTGCATGGTGGTAAAATTGGTTTCTCAATTCTCCCATGGAAAAAATTAAATCAAACAAAATATAAAATAGTATATCAACTTCATTCAGTAAATGACGATCAAGGCTTTCCGGGAGATCTTGTTGTCAATTGTACTTATCAATTAATAAATAAATATCTAATTATAAAATATGAATACAAATCCAATAAAAGCACTCATGTTAATTTAACCAATCATAGTTATTGGAACTTAGAAAAAAATAAAAAAAATATGATTTATAGTCATCAGTTAAAATTAAACTCATATAAATATCTTCAAATAAATAAAAATTTAATTCCAACTGGTAGATTTAAAAATGTACACAAATCTATTTACGATTTTTCGAATTTTGAAAACATTAGAAAAAAATTAGATTATTTTAAAAATAAAAAACTTAATGTTAAATTTAAAGGTTTTGATAACACTTTTGTTGTAAAGAAAAATGTTAGAAATTATGTTGGAACTTTAAAAAATAATAATACTAATATTCAAGTTGATTTTTTTTCAAATTTACCCGGTGTTCAACTTTATTCAGCACAAAATCTAAATTACAAAAAAAAATTATTTCCCTATCAAGGTATTTGTTTAGAAACACAATATTTTCCTGATGCTCCTAATAAAAAAAATTTTCCTAGCACTTTAATTAAACCTAATAAAAGGTATACATGCTTTACAAAAATTAAAATTAATTAATTTATGAGTAAAAAAATTAATATCTCTATAGTTGGAACAGGTTTAATGGGCTTACAACATATTAAAGCTATTCAAAAATCAAAGAAAGCAAATCTTCATTCAATAGTAGATATTAGCAATAACGCCAAAAATTTATCAAAAAAATATAAAATCCCATTGTATTCAAATGTATCAGAGCTTTTAAATTCAAAAAAACTTGATGCTGTAATAGTTGCTACCCCAAATCAATTGCATGAAAAACATACTTTAAGTTTTTTAAAAAATAAAATTCCTGTTTTGTTAGAAAAACCTATTTCAGATAATATTCAATCTGCAAAAAAAATTATAACCAGTTCTAAGAAGAATAAAACTCCATTGCTGATTGGATATCATCGTAGACACAATTCAATAGTCTCTAAGGTAAAAGACGTAATTAATAAAGGTAAATTGGGCAACATTGTTTCCGCAAACGTTTTATGCTGGTTATATAAACATAAAGCTTATTACAAAGAAAAATGGAGAGTTAGTAAAGGTGGCGGGCCTCTAGGTATCAATTTAGTGCATGATATTGATATGATTTGTTATTTATTAGGTTCAATAAAATATGTTCAAGCATTTACAACAAATAAAACTAGAAAATTTCATGTAGAGGATACAGCTACAATAAGCTTGATCTTTAATTCAGGCGCACTTTGTACACTAAATTTGTCAGATACAATTGTTGCGCCATGGAGTTACGAATTAACAGCTGGAGAAAATCCTGCATACCCAATTACTGACCAATCTGCTTATATGATTGGAGGTACTAAAGGCTCTTTACAGTTTCCTAATCTTAAATATTGGTTCTATAAAAAAGAAAGAAGTTGGTGGAACAAAATTTTTGTTAATGAAGATAAAAACAAAAAAGATGACAATACATTAGTAAACCAAATTAACCATTTTGCTGATGTAGTGACTAAAAAAGCTAAACCAAAAGTGAATGGTAATGATGGTTTAATTTCTCTCAAAATTTTCGCAGCAATAACTAAAAGTGCAAAAACTGGTAAAAAGGTAAGAATATAAAATTTTTATTAAAATTTAAATCATTCATTGTTTTGACATATTTTATTTGTTAACTTTTCTTATGAAAAAAATAATCTTAATTGCTTTATTCAGTTTATTTTTTTTCACAAATTCATATGCTGGGAATTGTGAAGATCCTTTAACAGAAGGTGTAGATTATTCTAATTGTGTATTTTCAGATGGTCAGGATTTGCAAGGTGTTTATATTCCAAATTCAAACCTCTCATTTGCAAGATTTATTCAAGTAAATTTTGATAAAAGTATTATGATGACTTCAAATCTATCGTTTGGTACTTTTCCTGAGTCTACTTTTGTAAGAGCCAATCTTTATGAATCGGTTTCTATCGGCGCAAATTTTGAAAAAACTAACTTTACTGGAGCTAATTTAACTAGAGTTGATTTTATGGGAGCAACTTTAATCGAAGCAAATTTTCAAAACTCTAATTTAATGGAAGCTAACTTTACTTCTTCTAACATCACAAATGCTAATTTTGATGGAGCTAATTTAACTGGAGCAACATGGACCAATGGTCAAACTTGTGGTCCAGAATCTATTGGTACCTGCAAACAATAATTAATGAATACTTCAGTAAATACTGATGATGTTATATTTAATTTTTTTAAACAAATTTGTGATGAAAAAGATGATCAAAAATGTGTTGAGCTTGGAAACGAGTGGATAAAGGCAATGGAAACTAATTTGTCTGAAATGGAAAAAAATCTAAATGGAGCTGATTATATTAAGCATAAAGATGACATTCAAAGTAACAGAAATCATCTAAATAGTTTAAAGAACAAAACATCATCTGAGTGGAGAGCGTACGTAACTCAATGTATGATTGAAATAATGAATCATAAGAGTCAAAAATAATTTTATAAATAAAATTTAAATCACTAGCTATATTGATTAATATAATATAATGATTGTAAGAAGGGGTGTCTTAACAGACTGAGATCATACCCTAAGAACCTGTCCGGTAATTCAGAAAGGGATAAAATGGATAAAACATATTTTTTAACTCAATCAACATCATTAATATTAGTAACCGCAATTAGTTTAATATTTGCTTTTTTAGGAATTTTTTATTCTAAAAAATTTCCAGGAATTAATAATTATTTAACTGCAAATAGAAACATTGGTTTATTTTCGCTCACTACAAGTCTTGTAGCATCAGCTTTAGGAGCTTGGATTTTATTTGGACCAGTTGCAGCCGCAACGTGGGGTGGAGTAGGTGCAGTTATTGGTTATGCATTAGGCACGGCTTTTCCAATGATTTTCTTAATTTATTTTGGAAAAAAAATTAGAAATGAGTTTCCAAAAGGATCTTCTTTAGTTGAGTTTATGAGAAAGAAATTTGGCAAAAGTCTATTTAAGTTAATTTTGTTAATGACAATCTTTTATATGTTCATTTTTCTTTGTGCAGAAGTAACGGCAGTTGCTGTATTAATTAATTATATATCTGGAACAGAATTGTGGATTACAGCATTAATAGTTTTAGTAGCTACTTTAAGTTACACTCTTTATGGGGGATTAAGAGCATCAATATTTACTGACAATATTCAAATGATTGTAATTGGTGTTTTGTTATTTATTTTGATTTCAATTATTAGCTCATCTTCAGGAGATAATTTTTCATTTTCTTTAATTAATGAGAAAAACCCTCAACTAATAAGTTCAAATTATATTCCAGGATATACTGCCGGGTTAACTTTCTTTATAGCAGTTGCAGCAACTAATTTATTTCATCAAGGAAATTGGCAAAGAGTATATGCAGCAAAAAATTATCAAATATTAAAAAGTAGTTTAATAATTTCTTTCTTTATTATTGTTCCAATAGTTTTCTTGATGGGTTTTATTGGAATGGTTTCATTTTCAATGGATCCATCTGTTAGACCTGATTTAGGTTTTTTTAGTTTATTATTAAAAGAACAAACTGAAATTTTATCCTTATTGATTATTATTCTTGGTCTTGCATTAACAATTTCTACTGTTGATACCTTGGTTAATGCTATTTCAAGTTTGTTTATAGTTGATGGCAAAGCAACTTTTAACTTAGATAAAA
The DNA here is from genome assembly GCA_902556505.1 of uncultured Pelagibacteraceae bacterium. Lineage (GTDB taxonomy): Bacteria > Pseudomonadota > Alphaproteobacteria > Pelagibacterales > Pelagibacteraceae > Pelagibacter. Next base: position 63,251 of record CACDWM010000004.1, on the reverse strand, counting down.
AAAGTGATTACTTAAAAATATCTAAATATTTTATTTTAATCTTGTCTGTAATTTCTTTTGGAGTAGCTTCAAAAGGATTTGATATTTTATATTTATTCTTACTTGCAGATTTATTTTGTTGTGCGTTTGTAGTGACTGTTTTTTATAGTTTTTATAATAAAGTGGATGAAAAAACTGCTTATATTTCAATTATAATTGGTCTAGTTGCTGGATTTTTAATGTTTCCATTTCCAGATTTTTCTAAAAGCTTATTAGTAGGAGTATTTTTGTCTAAAGACTTCTTTTCACCTTTTATAGCTCAATCATTATTATTTTTATCTTTTTTAATTGCAACTTTCTTGCCTGCAATAATTTTAAAAATTAAATTCAGATAGAGGATTTTAAAGCATCATAAATAAGTTCTTTGGTGGTCTCACCAATGCTTCTGTAAACTTCTTTATTATCTTTAAAAATTAAGAGTGTTGTTTGATATTGAACGTTAAAAAATTCAGCAATTTCTCTATTTGTTACATCAAAAGCAAAGTATTCGATATTATCAAAATCATTTTTTGCTTTTTCAAGAACTTTCATTTGGCTTGCACAAGAAGTACAATATTTAATCCAAGAACTAACCACCACAACTTTTCCTTCCGATAAAGCTTTATCGAATGATTCTTTGCTGTAAGTGGTTTCCTTCCCAATTGCATTTGTGTTAAACGCCAAAACAAAACAGATAAGTACTAAAAGTTTCTTCATTGTTAAGTAATTAAGGTAAATTTAAATTTATTGTAATACTATAAATTGTCTCTATATATGCCTAACCACATGTCAAACGATCAAATAAGCATAAATAACCTGTCAAAAGTGTACGACAATGGTTTTGAGGCATTAAAAAAAATAAATTTAAATATAAAAAAGGGTGAAATATTTGCAATGCTTGGGCCAAATGGCGCAGGAAAGACAACACTCATAAGTATTATTTGTGGAATAGTAAGACCTTCTTCCGGGAAAGTCACTGTAGATGAATTTGATATTATTGATGATTATAGAGAAACAAGATCTAGAATTGGATTAGTCCCTCAAGAGCTAACTTTAGAGCAATTTGAAACTGTATTTAATAATGTTTCATATTCTAGAGGATTGTACGGAAAAAAACCTGATCCAAAACATATTGAGAAAGTTTTAAAAGATCTAAGTCTATGGGATAAAAAAGATTTAAGACTTAGACAATTGTCTGGCGGAATGAAAAGAAGAGTTTTGATTGCAAAAGCATTATCTCATGAACCAACAATTTTATTTTTAGATGAACCAACGGCTGGTGTTGATGTTGAGTTAAGGCAGGATATGTGGAAAGTTGTTGAGAGTTTAAGAAAAACTGGTGTTACAATAATTTTAACAACACATTACATAGAAGAAGCAGAAGCTATTGCGGATAGAGTAGGAGTAATTAATCAAGGAGAAATTATAGTGGTTGATGAAACAAAAGAATTGTTAAAAAAAATGGGACATAAGAAACTTACTGTAGACCTTCAAAATGAAATTACTGAAATACCAGATAGTTTAAGTAAATATAATCTTGAAATTGGTGAAGATAAAAAATCAGTAAATTATACTTATAATGTTAGAGCTAAAAGTACAGGTATTACTAATTTGCTTCAAGATTTAAAAGATGCCAACTTAAAATTACAGGATTTAAAAACAGAACAAACAACATTGGAAAAAATATTTGTTTCTTTAGTAAAGGAGAATAATGAAATTTAATTTTCAAGCATTTAGCGCAATTTATCTTCATGAGATGGATCGGTTTAGAAGAACTTTAATGCAGTCCCTTTTTTCTCCAGTTTTATCTACTTCTTTATACTTCATAGTGTTTGGTTCTGTAATTGGAGGATATGTTGAAAATATTGATGGAATTAGCTATGGATCTTACATTGTTCCAGGTTTATTAATGCTTACATTGCTTACGCAATCAATCAGTAATACCTCTTTTGGTATATTTTTTCCTAAATTTAATGGAACCATTTATGAAATTTTAGCAGCACCAATTTCTACTTTTGAAATTGTTTTAGCTTTTGTTGGCGCAGGAGCAACTAAAACTCTTATTGTAGGTGTTGTAATATTTATCACCTCAACATTCTTTGTAGAAGTCAACGTCATGTATCCGTTATTAATGATTTTTTTATTAGTATTGGTTGCATTTACATTTGCATTATTTGGTTTCTTAATAGGTTTAATGAGTTCTAATTTCGAACAAATGTCTATTATTCCAACTTTAGTTATTACACCAATGGTATTTTTAGGAGGCAGCTTGTACTCATTAGATATGCTGCCAGAATTTTGGCAGACAGTTACTTATTTCAATCCAGTAGTTTATTTGATTAATGGACTAAGATTTGCTTTTTATGGAGTGTCTGATTTTAATATCTGGGTAAGCATCATTTCTATGGTTGTATTTTTGGTTGCTTGTGTGACAGTTGTGACTGTATTACTTAAAAAAGGTTATAATATTAAATCTTAGCTGCTAGCTATTTTCTTTTTTGGATCATAAAAAGGTTTTTCAACAACAGTTGAATTATAATTACCTTCATGAGTAGTAACTTCTAAACTTGTTCCAATATTTGAAAAATTTATTTCGACCATAGCTAAAGCAATATTCTTCTTTAATCTTGGTGAGTAAACTGCAGAGGTTACTTTGCCAATTTGTTTTCTATCTTTTTTTATTGGCCAAAAAGTAGTATTGGGTCCTGATAATGGTGCACAGTCAATAATAAGACCAACTTGTTTACGAGATATTCCATTTTCCTTAATTTTTTTTAAAGCTTTTTTTCCAATAAAATTAATTTCTGAGTCTAGATTCACTAAATGATCCAACCCTAACTCAAATGGATTAGTATGAATGTCAGCATCTGCGTGATATGAAAGCATACCACCTTCAATCCTTCTAATTGATGATGTATGTCCTGGTTGAATTCCATATTCTTTACCAGCAGCCATAATTTTTTCATATAATTCATTTCCTTTTGAACCATCTCTTAAATATATTTCGTAACCAAGTTCACTTGACCAACCTGTTCTTGAAACAACTAGTGGAATTCCATCAAGATTATAATCTCTGAGCCAATAATATTTTAGATCTCTTATGCCATCACCAAATAATTTAACCATGATTTCTTGTGAGGTGGGGCCTTGTAATTGTAAAGGGGAGACATCTGGCTCAGATATTTTAACATCTAAACCTGAATTAACAGCTACTCCTTGTGCCCATAATAAAACATCACTATCTGCCAAAGATAACCAAAAATGATTTTCTGCTAACCTTAATAAAACTGGATCGTTTAAAATACCACCATCATTATTTACAATTAAAACATATTTACATTGTCCAACAGATAACTTTGAAAGATCTCTTGGAGTCAAAAGTTGAATAAATTTATATGAGTCAGGACCAGTGATCTCGACTTGTCTTTCAACTGCAACATCACATAAGATTGATTTTTCAATTAGATTCCAAAAGTTTTGTTCAGGATTTCCAAAATCTCTTGGAATATACATGTGGTTATAGACTGAAAAACCTGTCGCTCCCCATTTTACTGTAGCATCGAAATATGGAGATTTTCTAATTTGTGTTCCAAAACCAAAGTTTTTATGAGACATCTGTGACCATTAACAGTCTTAATATTATTTACAAATAGAATATTCACTCTAATAGTCTTAAGTTAATAAAAATTCATTTGTATGATTAAATATCTGATACCAGCTATTATTATATTTTTAATAGTTTTATTTTGGGAGAAAATAACTGATTTTGTTGAGAAAAAGTTCAACATTAAGCTTAATTATATTGTTGTTAGCTCTATTATTGCTGCAATAGCAGTTATCCTTTTACTCCTAAATTACTAGGATTCATGAACAGTCTGGAAGTTACAAATTTTAAAATTGAGGAAACTGAGGGAGTTTTTACCTTTAAAAATGAAAATACAACAATAGGCTTTGTTAGATTTAATGAAAAAGGTGAGGTAGAATATATTTTTGTTAATCCAATTTTTAGAAAACAAGGGTTAGCAACTAAACTATTACAATTAGTAAAGCAAAAAACTGGAAAAGAAATAATACTTCAAGAACCAATTAGCCCTTTAGGATCTAAATTATTAAAATCATTATATAAATGGAAATAAACTTATTATTTTTTTTCACAGTTGTTCCAGCCATAATTTTATACGGAATTGCAAAATCAGGCCTAGGTGGATCCATGACTTTAATTTCTGTTCCGTTAATGACAATAGTGATGCCGCTAAATCAAGCTTTAGGAATTATTTTACCGATTTTAATATTTTCAGATTTCATTGCTGTTTATAAATATAGAAAGGAATTTGACTTAGGAACTTTAAAATTAATGGTTCCATTTGCAGCTATTGGGATATTTATTGGATCATTAACTTTTTCATATTTTTCAGAGGAATTACTAAAATTCATAATTGGAGTTATGGGCTTCTTGTTTGCTGGTCATTATTTTTTTTTTAAAAAAAATAAAGAAAAAAAATCAGAAAAAAACTTTTTTAAAGGTGGTACTTGTTCGGTAGTTGCAGGATTTACAAGTTTTTGTGTTCATGCGGGAGGAACTCCAACTAGCCTTTATTTACTTCCACTTAGAATGAAAAAAGAAATTTATGTAGGTACAAGAATATTTTTTTTCACTTTCGTAAACTTAATTAAGCTTCCATTGTACATTAGTTTATCTATGACAAACTTTGAGTCGTTTAAACAGTCAGCAACATTGTTTCCAGTTGCATTACTTGGAATATTAATTGGATATCGATTACTTAAAATTATAGATGAAAAATTATTTTACAATATTTTATATGCTTTAATTTTTGTTACAAGTGCAAAGCTTTTGTATGATTACCTGGTATGATTTAATAACGCATTAAAATTTTAAAATAAGTATTAGATAATAATTATTATAAAAATGAAAAAAAAATTTAAACCAAGAATTAAAGCAAGATTAAGAAAAAATAGACAAGCTTTAAGTAAAAATATTGATAATTTTTTTGGATGGGTTAAAGGTGCAAAACTTGTTGAGCTTAAAGAATGTAATCCTGAAGAGGATCCTGTTAGACCAGAATTAGATAACAAGTTTAGAACAGGATATGGAAGAAAGATTTTTGGTGTCGAATATCAAGGAGAAATTCATGCTGTAATGTGTTTTGCTTTTACAAATGAAATTCCAAAAAGTGTTGAAGAGTTAGAAAAATTAAGCACTGATGCATTTCTTCAAACAGCAATGAGAGATCAATCAGGTGGTCAAATAGCAATAGCTTATACTGTCTGGTCCAAAAAAAAGGGTGGGGGAAAATTAATTGTAAAAGAAGTATTTAAAAATATAAAAAAATCTAATCATTTAAATAGATTGGTAACCCTTTCACCTCTAACAGAAATGGCAACAAATTTTCATGAGAGAAATGGCGCTAAATTAATTCAAATTAATGAAACTACACAAAATTTTGAATATAAAGTTATGTAACAATGAAAATTATTAAACTTTGTCTTATAGTATTTTGTACTTTATTTATTTTACCTTATTCTGCAGTTATGGCTCACGAAGAAGCAAATTATGAAGTTATCTCTAAAAATGAGGTTTATGAGATTAGAAAATATTCTGATCGTTTAGCGGTTGAAACAATGACATCTGGAATAGATAGTAATTTTAGAAAATTGTTTAATTACATTTCAGGCAGAAACGATACTCAAGAGAAAATTAAAATGACAACTCCAGTTACTCAAGTTGAGAAAAATGGAAATATGAGTATGCAATTTTATTTACCCTCTAAATTTAACTCAGAAAATGTACCAAATCCAAGTAGGGAAGATGTAAAAATAATTAATATCGAAGGAGGTTACTACGCTGTGCTGAGATATTCTGGACGAGCATCAGATGGAAACTTTCTTAAGCATAAAGAAATTTTAGAAAAAGAGTTACAAAAAAATAATATATCAATTTTAAGCCCACCTATTAGAGCAACCTATGATAGTCCATTTACTCTTCCAATGAATAGAAGAAACGAGGCTATGTTTAAAGTTGAATTAAATTGATGAAATCAAAATTTAAAGCAATGGTATTATCTTGCATAGATCCAAGATTTCAACATTTAGTTCATAATCACTTAAAGAAAAAAAAATTAACAGGAAAATATAGTGCGTTTACAATTGCAGGTGCAGCTATTGGTGTAACACATAATAAATTCAAAAAATGGCATAAAACGTTTTATGACAATTTAGGAACTTCTATTCAATTACATAAAATAGAAAAATTAATTGTAATCAATCATAAAGATTGTGGCGCAGCTAAAATTGCTAATGGAAATAAAGAATTTAGTCCAGATAATGAAAAAAAAATTCATAAAGAGTCGTTTTCAAAAATTAAAAAACAAATAAAAAAAAGATTTCCAAAATTGAAAGTAGAATTCAATTTAATTTCTTTGGATAGTAAAATTACTAAATTTTAATTATTGATTTCTTATAAGAGGATAAACTTTAGGATTTAGATATTTTAAGTTTGTTAGCAATATTAAAATTAAAGTAACAAAGCCGATTGAAAATCCTAAATAAATTAAAACTTTAAAGTCAAACATCCACACTAGCTCAAAAATATTTTCCATAATAAATTTTGAACCAATCACCGCAAAGAATATTGCAATTAAAATTACAGATTTAAAAATAATGATGAATTCAATTAACGATGAAAAAACAATTTGTTTTTTTGAAAAACCTAAAATTTTAAAGACTAAATTTTGATATTCTTTTACTTTTCCTTGAACCATAATTGCACTTGAAATCACAATTAAACCAATAACAATAGTAACAGCCGAAATTAAAGTAACTGCAATAAATACCTTATTCAAAACAGCTGTAACTTTAGATAAGTAATCTGCAATTTTTATCATTGATAAACTCGGCATGATTTCAAGCATTTCAGTTTCATCAAATTTCTTTGAATTAAATTTTGCAGTAGCTAAATATTCGTGTGGAATATTTTTTGCAAATTGAGGATTAAATAACATTGCAAAGTTGATGCTTAAATCTCGATAATCCACTTCTCTAAAATTAATTACTTTTCCATCAATTTCACGCCCATAAACATTTAAAGTAAAAATATCACCTAACTGGATATTTAAATCTTTAGCAACTTTTGCATCAAGAGATATTTGAAGTTGATTAGGGTTTGATAAATCCCACCAATCACCTTCTAAAATTGGATTATCTTCAGGAACATTTTCTACCCATGAAGATCTTCGTTCACTACCAATTACCCAGTAACTATCATTATCTGGTTTTATATAGGTGTTAGGATCTACACCATTAATTTTTAAAATTCCAGAGGATACCATTGGCACAATTTCAATAGATGCATTTGGATCCATATTTAAAATACCTTGCTCAAATTTTTCTCTTTCTCCTTTTTGAATACCGACGAAGAAATAATCAGGTGCAATATCAGGAATAGATTTAGCAATTTCTCTTTGAAAATTTGTACCAACTAAAGCCAATGTTAATAATAAAGTAACCCCTAAGCCAAGAGACATGACTGTAATGGGAGTTATACTTTTTGTTTGGGTAATATTTTTAATTGAAACTTTTAAAGAAATTATTGGACTTGATTTAAATTTTTTTAGGAAAAAAATGATTAATTTTGAAAGTAAGAAAAATACAATTAAACACACAAAAAAAGCAGCAAAGTAGCCCAAGCTATAAGAAGGTTGTTCAGATCCAACTGTGAATAATAAAATTAAGATAGATAACAAAACAAAGCTAAGAACAACTGATCTCTTAGAATAATAAAATTGAAGATTTTGGAATACATTTCTAAATAAATTAGACGCTTTAACTTGATCAATAGAACTAATTGTTGGAATAGAAAAAATTATCAGCACCAACAATCCCACTAAAAATATTTTTAAAAAATTCAGCAATGAAAACACTGGATAAACATTCAATCCTAATCCATCAGATAAATATTTATCTGCAATTGGAACAATTAAAAAACTCGATCCATAAGCAACAACAGTGATAATAAATAAAAGTATAAATAACTGCAAATAATATAGTGTTTTAATATTACCTGAATAAAAGCCAACTGCTTTTCGTACAGCTATCGACATATTGTTTTGATTAATAAAAGAAAGCAAAGTATTTGCTATTCCAATACCTGCTATCAACATTGCGCTGATAGAAACAAGTGACAAAAATTGAGAAAAATTATTAATAATTCTCTTTATTCCACTTGCAGAATTTTCTGGATACCTAAGTTTTACTTTTTGATCTTCTTTAAATATTTCTTCAATTCGTTGTTCAATTTCCTCTTGCTTATCATTTTCATTAAACTTTACTTTGTATTCATAGTTTAAAAAACTTCCAATACCGCTTAGTTTTAAAATTTCTAGAGTTTGTTTTCCTGCTAAAGCCCAATCGCCAAATGCAACAAATCCACTTACATCTGGTACTGATTTAATAATTCCAATTACTGTAAAATTTTGATCTTGAACTTTTACTATTTCATTTATTTTAATATTTAGTGTTTTTGATAAACTTTCATTGATCAGGATAGTGTTAGGTTCCTTTTGCATTCTTTCATAAGCACCAATTGGTTCATAGACAACATTTCCATACAAAGGATATTTTTCATCTACAGTTTTAATTCTAGTAAATAATGATTTATTTTTTTCTCTGTTAGTAGTTGAAAGCATAGTACTGAACTCAATCATTTGAGAAACAGTTGCAAATTCTTTAACTTTGTTAACTAGATCTAAATTTCCTTGATTACGATTATAATCAATCTCTAAATCTCCACCTAGAAGTGCTTTGGCATTATCATTAAGTTCTTTTTTAAGACTATCTTCAATTGTGAAAATAGCACTTAAGATAAAAAGACTTATAAATAGCGTAACAATGATACTAGAAATTTTATGATAATTTCTGCTTAAGTCTTTTAAAGCATATTTTAAAATCAAACTAAATTCTGAAGGATTATTTAATTTTTCCATCTTTTATTTTTATTTTTCTTTTAGCCTTGTCTGCAAGTTTAGGGTCATGAGTTACCATGATTAAAGAAGAACCTTCTTCTTTTACATATTTAAATAAAATATTTGCAATCATGATAGAATTTTCAGTATCTAAGTTCCCTGTTGGTTCATCTGCTAAGATTAGTTCTGGTTTCATCGCAATTGCTCTAGCGATAGCAACCCGTTGCTGTTCACCACCTGATAATTGACTTGGTAAATTATTAAAACGATGTTTCAAACCAAAACGATCTAATAAAATCTTTGCTTCTTTTTCTGGATTTTTAAAATTATTAAGTTCAAGAGTTAAAGCAACATTTTCAACTGCTGTGTAATTAGGAATTAAATAAAAAGACTGAAATATTATTCCAATATTTTTCTTTCTTATCTCCGATACTTCGTCTTCACTAAGGCCTGTTATGTCTTGATCATTAAAAATTATTTTACCAGAAGTTGGTTTTTCTAAGCCTCCAATTAACATTATTAAACTTGTTTTCCCTGAGCCACTTTCTCCAACTACTGAAACAGTTTCTTTTTTCTTAATATTTAAATTAATATTCTTTAAAACACTGATACTATCTTTACCAGTTTGGTATTTGAGATTTATTTTTTTTAATTTAAGAAGAGTACTCATGAATAAAACTATATTTATTAAAATTTTGATATTCTTTCTAGTGCACATAAACGCAAGTGCAATAGAAAAGGTAGTTTTATTCGGTGATAGTTTGATGGCTGGTTATGGATTACCTAAAGAACATCATTTATCAATAGTTTTAGAAAATAATCTTAAGCAAGCTGGGTTAAATATTAAAGTCATCAATGGAAGTGTCTCAGGAAGCACATCGTCAGGTGGATTGAATAGAGCAGATTGGAGTTTATCAGAGCCAGGTATTGATTTAATTATTTTAGGATTAGGAGCCAATGATATGCTTAGAGGTATTCAACCAGAAGAGACAGAAAGAAATTTAGAACAAATAATAAATGTTGCACAGAATAAAAAAATTAAAATTATTTTAGCTGGAATGGTTGCACCAACTACTTATGGATTTATTTATAAAAAAAAGTTTGATTCTATTTACCCAAAGTTGTCGAAAAAGTATAATTTACCATTAATCCCGTTTCTTCTTGAAGGTGTGGCACTTAATCCAAGTTTGAATCAACAAGATGGTATACACCCTAATAAAGATGGAACAATTAAATTAAGTGAAACAATAAAAAAAAGTATTATTAATGTAATTGATTAAATGAAAATTTTTCTATCAATATTTAGCTTATTATGTTGCCTTAGTTTTGCTCAGGCTCAAAATACAAATATTACTTTAAATTCTGATTTAAACTTAAATTGTAAATTTGAAAAAGTAATATTAAAAAATCCAGACTATAACTTTGAATCTTTCACAAAAGATCAAATTAAAAGAAAAGATATTAATAAGTTAATAATCGAGTCTAAATCACCAGATGTTCTAAATGTTAAAAATTTATCAGAATTTTTTAATAAAATTGATTTAGAGGTTAAAATTTCAAACAAGGATATATTTTTAATTCAAGCATTCGATAAAGAGAGGAATTATTCAGAGTCTGCAGTCTATACAAGAAAAACAGGCGAACTTATTCACGAAATCACAACCAATATAAAACAAGAGGAAAAAGAAAAAGATATTTCTTTTTATAGTTGTAAAAATAACAACAAAGACACTTAAGACCAAAGACTCTAATTCTAATATTTGATAATATTTAACAATGAAGAAATTATTCTTTGTAATTTTAGTTTATTTATTTTCACAGTTTAGCTCTTTTGCAAATGAAAGGGATACTAGACTGAACCAATTGTTTAATGAGTTAAAAGCAAATAAATCGAAAGTAGCTTTTATAATTGAACAAGAAATTTGGGCTTTATGGAGTACGCATCCAACAGATGAAAAACTTACTGCAAGATTAGAGGAAGGTTCTCAATTTGTGAGAGATCAAAACTATATAAAAGCAAAAGATATTTTTACTGAAGTGATTAATCTTGATCAAAATTGGGCTGAGGCATGGAATAAAAGAGCAACTGTGCTTTATATGCTAGGAGAATTTGAAAAATCTCAAAATGATATCGATCAAGTATTAGCCTTAGAACAAAGACACTTTGGAGCTTTAGCAGGGCAGGGTTTAGTAAATATTCAGCTAAAAAATTATGAAAAAGCAATAAGAAGTTATGAGCAAGCGCAAGAAATTTACCCTGCTATGAGATCACCAAAAATAATGATTAAGCAAATAGAAGAATTAATGAAACAACAAACAATATAATGTGTGGAAGATACGTAGTAAAAAACCCCGTAACAAAAACAAATAAATTAGTAAAATCTGCAATTCAGGTTGAAGATACTGAAAACTATAACGCTCATCCATATCAAAAACTACCTGTAATAAAAAAATATAAAAATGGAAATACTTTAGAAAATCTACAATGGGGTTTAGTTCCAGGATGGGCTAAAGAAAAAGATTTTAAAGCTTTGATTAATGCAAGACTTGAAACCATTGATGAAAAAGTTTCATTTAAAAAATTGATAAGAAACAACCGATGTGTTGCAGTTGCAGATGGTTTTTATGAGTGGAAAAGAGAAGATAAAGAAAAAACCCCTCATTATTTTACCCGCGAAGATACTAACCCTATTTATTTTGCTGGCATCTTTGAAAATGATCAGTTCTGTTTGATTACAGAGGAAGCAAAAGAAAATATAAATGAAATTCACCATAGACAACCAGTTATTTTAAATCAAGCTGATATTAATCGATACTTAAATTTAGAATTACAAGGTTCAACGTTTTTAAAAGAACGTAAAATTCCCAACTTAATTTTTCATGAAGTTTCAAAAGACGTTAATAAGCCTTCAAATAATAGCGCGTTCTTAATTCAAAAAGTTTAATTAGTCTCTAAAATTAACAAAATCAATTGGAAGCCCAATATCAATTACTTTAATTGCAGCGATAGCTTCTTGAAGATCATCTTTCTTTTTACCATCTACTCTTAATTCATCACCTTGGATTTTAATTTGAATTTTAAGTTTTAGTTTTTTGATATCAGCAATAACTTTTTTAGCATTTTCTTGGCTAATTCCATCTTTTAATTCAATTACTTGTCTAATCGATCCTCCTGAAGCTCCCTCTGAGTTTTTAATCTCTAATACTCTTGGGTCTACTTTTCTTCTAACTAAATGGGTTTGTAATAATTCATTTACTTGCTTTAATTTTAATTCATCAGGTGCATTGGTAGTAACCGTTTTATCTTTTCGTTCAATCGAAATATTAAGCCCTTTAAAGTCATAACGATTACTGATTTCTCTCAAACAATTAGCTAAAGCATTATCAAATTCTTGATAATTTATTTTACTAATTACATCAAATGAAGGCATACAAATATTATACAGTATTTATTATCAAAATTTAAAATAAAATATAGATTATAGTAATAATAAGGCATTTTAGCTTGTTGAGTTAATTATAAATATAAATATATTTAAGGTATGTTTACTTATATTATTCCATTTTTAATACTTATCTTAGTAGTTGTTTTTATACATGAATATGGACACTACTATTTTGCAAGAAAATATGGAGTAGGTGTTACAGATTTTTCAATTGGTTTTGGTAAAGAGTTATTTGGTTGGAATGATAAATCAGGCACAAGATGGAAAATATGTGCAATTCCTTTAGGTGGATATGTGAAATTTTTTGGAGATAGAAATGTTTATTCTCAGGCTGATCATCAAGAAATATTAGAAAAATACAATGAAGAAGAAAGAGAAAAATTATTTACTTTAAAACCTTTATATCAAAGGGCATTAATTGTGTTTGGTGGCCCTTTAGCTAATTTTTTATTAGCTTTAGTTATATTTTTTTGTCTTTATACTTTCGTTGGTAAAGATTTTACTCCTGCTGTAATCAGCGAAGTTCAAAAAGACAGTCCTGCGATGATTGGAGGACTTAAAGATCAAGATATAATTTTAGAAATTGATGGAAATAAGGTTAAAAGTATTATGGAGGTTTCTAAATTTATAACCTTGTCTACTGGTGATTTTATAGATTTTAAAGTTAAGCGTTCCTATGATGAATTGATATTAAAAGTAAAACCTAATGTTGTTGAAGGTGATGATGGTTTAGGGAACAAGATAAACAAAAGGATGGTTGGTATAAAATTATCAGCTTATAATGATAAAATTAATCATGTTAAATTAGGACCTGTAAAAGCACTGTATCATGCAGCAAATGAGGTTTATTTTGTAAGTATTTCCTCACTTAAATACATAGGAGGTATGATTTTAGGTAAAGCAGATACTTCTCAATTAGGAGGACCAATTAGAATTGCTAAAATTTCTGGACAAGTTGCAACGTTTGGAGTGTTAGCATTCATTAGTATGATGGCTTATATCTCAATAAGTTTAGGACTTATAAACCTATTTCCAATACCAATGTTAGATGGAGGACATTTAATGTTTTACGCATTTGAGAAAGTTTTAGGTCGACCTTTGTCACAAAAAACTCAAGAGGGTTTTTTTCGAATCGGTTTGTTTTTGTTGCTATCATTGATGTTTTTCACCACATTTAATGACCTAAAAGACTTAGGTTTATTTAGATAATTCACATATTTAAAAGTTAAAAAAAGTCAATAAAACCAACGTTTATTTATGTTTTTACAAGATATTGTGTGTTCTAAAAAATTAAACACTAAAAAAAAGCTTGATTTATCAACGTTTATGAGAAGTATAAATATTAACCAACAAAACCGGAGCTAAAATGAACAAAAAACAACTAATTGCTAAGCTTTCTGGCTCATTAAATTTGAGCAAAGCGGATGCTGAGCGAACTTTTGATACAATTACCAACACTATTTTAGACGCTCTAAAAGGTGATGACTCTGTAAAAATTGCTGGGTTTGGTACGTACAAAGTAGCAAAAAGAAAAGCAAGAGTTGGAAGAAACCCAAGAACGGGTGAGCAGATTCAAATTGCTGCTTCTCAAAAGGTAAAATTCTTACCAGCTAAAGCTTTAAAAGAAGTATTCAACAGATAATATTCTTTTTCAACAGCCCTAAACGTTACAAAAGCACGTTTAGGGCTGTTTCTATATGCAAAAACTGCATAGCCACTTTTCCTAATCAGCGTTAGTTTTAAAAATTTATAAAACTATAAAACACCACTTAAACAAGTGGAGGTCTAATGACTAAAATAATAAAAAAAATATCAGCACCACTTCTTAGTTTAATATTTTTATTAAACATGAGTAGTGCAGGTATGGCAGAGACAACTGTCTCTGGAGAAGTTCAAGCGATATTTAATTCGCTACTATTTTTAATTTGTGGTTTCCTTGTCATGTTCATGGCAGCAGGTTTTGCTATGCTAGAATCTGGTATGGTAACTTCAAAAAGTGTATCAGTAATTTGTGCTAAAAATATAGGCCTATATTCAATTGCCGGAATTATGTTTTGGCTTTTTGGCTATAATTTAGCTTATGGAATTCCTGAAGGAGGATACATTGGAACATTTACACCTTGGTCAGATGCAAGTGCAGTTGATACAGGTTATGCTGACGGTTCTGACTGGTTCTTCCAAATGGTATTCTGTGCAACAACAGTTTCAATTTGTTCAGGTGCTATGGCTGAAAGAATTAAGCTATGGCCGTTTTTTTTATTTGCAGCTATTTTAGCTGGAATTATTTATCCAATCGTTATGGGTTGGCAATGGGGTGGAGGCTGGTTAGCAGAACTAGGCTTCTCTGATTTTGCTGGTTCGACATTAGTACACTCAACAGGTGGTGCGGCTGCTTTAGCAGGTATCATGTTGTTAGGTGCTAGATATGGAAGATTTGATAGTAAAGGTGAGGCGAAAGCAATCAAACCTTTCGCAGCTTCTTCAATCCCATTAGTAACAGTTGGAGTATTTATATTATGGTTAGGTTGGTTTGGATTCAATGGTGGATCTCAACTAGCTATTGGAACATTTGATGATGCAGTTGCTGTATCAGCAATATTTATCAATACTAATCTTGCTGCTTGTGGTGGTGTTATGGCTGCTGCAATAATCACAAGATTAATGTTTGGTAAAACAGATGTAATTCAAATGTTAAACGGAGCAATTGGTGGTCTTGTAGCTGTTACAGCTGAACCATTAGCACCAACACCTTTGGCAGCTATTTTCATTGGAGCTGTAGGTGGATTGATCGTAGTATTTGGAACTAAATTATTATTCAGTTTCAAACTTGACGATGTTGTAGGTGCAATTCCAGCTCACATGTTTGCTGGTATTTGGGGAACATTAGCAGTGCCATTAACAAACGCTGATGCATCGTTTAGTGCACAATTAATCGGTGTACTTTCAATTAACATTTTTGTGTTTGTTGTGTCCTATATAATCTGGTCAATAATGAAAGCTACGTTTGGAATTAGATTAAGTAAAGAAGCTGAAACCAAAGGTACTGACGTTACAGAAACAGGAGTAATAGCATACGCAATACGAGACTAATTGTATGCAATATAGAGGCTCTTCGATCTCCATGTCGTTATCTCATTGAAGAGCCTCTAATAAAAAGAATTAACTATAATCTCTCTCTCTAGTTAGTTAACTAAAGGCCCCTTAGAAATAAGGGGTCTTTTTTTTATTTTTTTATAATATTTTCGAGAGTTTTTAATACTTCCTTAGCATGGTCTTTCACTTTAACATTATCCCAAACCTTAAGTATTTTGCCTTTTTTATCGATTAAATAAGTCGATCTAATTATTCCCATAAATTCACGGCCCATAAATTTTTTCTTACCCCAAACTTTATACTTTTTAAGAACTTTAATTTCTTCGTCTGCAAGTAAGTCGAATTTGATTTTATATTTATCTCTAAATTTATCATGACTTTTTAAACTATCCTTTGAAACCCCAAATACTTCACAATCTAACTTTTTAAATTTAGGAAGAAGTTTATTAAAATCATTAGTTTCAATGGTACATCCAGGCGTGTCATCTTTAGGATAGAAATACAAAACAACATATTTCCCAATTGAATCTTTTAATGAGTATTTATTATTTGTTGTTGATGGAACTACAAATGATGGAGCTTTAGAGTTAATTTTTAACATAATTTTGTAGCAATATAATCCTTTTAAGGTAATTTAAAATAAAATTATGACCATTAAAACAATCCAAAATTTAGTCTCTGAGGCAATGAGTGAAATTAAAACAATTGATGCTGATGAAGCTTATCAAATGGTACAAAATAAAAATTGTAATCTTATTGATATAAGAGAAAGTAATGAGCTAGAAAACACTGGTAGTGTTGAAGGAGCAAGCCATATTCCAAGAGGAATGCTTGAAGTATATCTAGATCCTAATAGCCCGGTATTTCAAAATGGACAAATAGACCAAAATAAAGAATTTGTTTTATTTTGTGCAGGAGGTGTAAGATCAGCCTTAGCTGTAAAATCATTAAAAGATATGGGATATCAAAAAGTATCACATATTGATGGTGGTTTTGGCTCTCTAGTTAGTAGTAAATTTAAAATAATTTAATTAGTAACAATTTCTTCTAAAGCATATTCAAGTCTATCTTGCCCCCAAAAAATTTTATTATTAACTATAAAGGTTGGAGTTCCAAAAACTTCTTTTTCAAAAGCATCAGTTGTTAATTTAATCAATTGATCTTTAACTGATTGTTTTTTTATGGATTGAAAAAATTCATCACTATCAATACTTAAATCCCTTATTAATTTTGACATAATTTCAACATTCGATAAGTCAAGATTATCTTTCCAATAACCATCAAAAAAACAATTTAAGTAATCATTTTGCTTATCCTTACTAACACTAATATATCCCCTCATTATATTTAAAGAATTTATTGGAAAATTAGAATTCCATTTGAATTCAATATTATTTTTCTCAGATACCAAATTGCAATCGTTTATATTATTTTTCAATTTGAATTTATTAAATGCAGGAGAATCAATTCCAGCTAGCTTGTGAAGACCACCTAAATATACTGGTTTGTAATTAAATATGATATTTTTATGTTTAAGAATTTTTTTGTGTGCAATATATGCATATGGGCTAATTATATCGAAATAAAAATCTATATGATTACTCATATAAACTTATTCTTTTCGCGTAAAAAATTCTTATTATCCAGTATAAAAACAAACCTATTGGACCAATTAAATAAGTCACAATTAATGGCACAGCCATCAAAATTTTATTTATAGAAAACTTTTGAGAATCTTTAACAATCCAACCACCAATAAATAAGTTTATTGCTATAAAGTGAGTCCAAAATATCATTATATACAAATGATCTTCAAACAATCTAGACAACTCGTTTAGACCTAAGTAAAGAGAGAAATTTCCATCAAAATCATAACCAATTAAATAAGATTTATATAAAATGAAGATATAAACACCACTTAATATAAAAAAGGGAAAAATTGATGTTACAAAAATTCTACTTAAATGTGATTGAGGAAATACTATTAAGATAAACCAAAAAGGTAGAACACCAAGGTTGATCCACATGTAAAGTGTCTCAATTGTGAAATAAGTATAAATTTGTTCAATCATTTAGATATATTATATTAAATCTAACAATGATTCCTATAAGAAATAGAAAAAAAACACTTCAAGTAACTGTTGATGAGATGCGTAATTTTGCCTTTGCTTATGTTGAAAAATATGCTCCTTCAAAACAACAACTCAAAACTTATTTATTAAAAAAATATATGAAACTATCAGCGTCTGATGTAAGAAAAAAAGATGTAAATAAATTGATTGATATTGTTTTGTCCGACTTAGAAAAAAACAAATTTATAAATGATCAATTTTATTCTGAAAGTAAAGCTAAAAGCATGATTCAAAGAGGAAACTCAATTAATAAGATTAGAAATTATCTAATTGGAAAAGGAATTAACGAAACATTTATTAAAGATACAGTCGATAAAATAAAAGAAGATAATTCGGATCAAGATTTTTTTTCTGCAATAAAATTATGTAAAAAGAAAAGAATTGGTCCAGCTAGAGCAGAGGGTAATAGAACTTTATTTTATAAAAAAGATATATCTTTACTCGCAAGAAATGGTTTTGATTTTGAAACATCAAAAAAAGTAATGGATATAGAAAAAAATGAATATCTAAAAATAATAAATCTACTTTGACTTTTTATCTTTTTCTTCTTTTACAAGCAGATTTATTTTATTTCTTATGTAATTTTTTACAAAAACAAATACCAATAATCCAAAAATTGAAACAGAAACAATAATTATTAGTATTATTCTTAATTGTTCATCCATTATAAAATATTTTTATTTTTCAAAATTATACTTGGATTTTTTAAATCTTTTTTACCATACAAAATTTCATTTCCTTCAAAATCACTTACAGTTCCACCCGCATGTTCTAAAATTGCATGACCAGCTGCTATATCCCACTCATACGCCCTAGGTTCAGCAACATAACCATCATATTCACCAGTGGCAACGACACAGAATTTCAAAGAACTTTTCATTCTAATATTTTCTTTTACCCCCAAATCATCATAAATTTTTTGAATCTCAGGTTTTGTTTTAGTTGAGTATGAAATAAATTTTAAATTTTGTGATTTCTTGACAGGTAATTTGCTTAAGTTTGTTTTTTTACCGTTGCTAAGCTCAAAAGCATTACCTTTTTCATATGAGTAAAACATTCTTTTTTTTGCAGGAGCATTTATTAATCCTGCAACAGGTTTGTTATTGATTATCAAACCAGCATTAATAGTAAATTCTTCTAAATTATTAATATAATCATAAGTTCCATCAATAGGATCAACAAGCCAGAAATCTTTTAAATTTAGGTCATCTTTATTTTCAGAAGTCTCCTCTGAAATGATAGGTAAATTAGGAGTAACTTCTGAAATTTTTTTTGATATTAATTTGTTTACTTCCAAATCACCATTGCTTACTGGAGTGTTATCTGGCTTAATTTTTTTTATTAAACCTTTTTCTCTTAATTGAATAGCCAAATCTCCAGCCTCTAAAAAATTATCAATTAAATTTTCAACAATCTCTTTTAAGTTTATCTTCATTTTCCTAGTTTTTTTAATTCAACGTTTTTTGCGTTAATTACTTTTTTTCCAACATTTTCAAAATTAACTGTCACCTTATCTTTAATTATAGATTGCACTTGCCCAATTCCCCATTCTTTTTTCTGTGGATTAGTGACTTTGTCACCTGGTTCATAATCTAAAATCATTTAATTTAACTTATATTGTAAATAAGTATAAATACCACCTTATGAATAAAGATTTAAATTCTATTGGATTAGAGAAAAAACCCTCAGATACTACTATAGTTGTCGCAATGTCGGGTGGAGTAGATTCTTCCACTGTAGCAGGCATCATGAAAAAAGAAGGTTACAATGTAATTGGTATAACATTAAAACTTTATGACGATGGTAAAGAAGTAGCTGCATCAAAACAATGCTGTTCAGGTCAAGACATAATGGACGCTAAACGTGTTGCACACAAGTTAGGTATAGAGCATAAAATTTTATATTACCAAGACAAGTTTAAGCAAGGTGTTATAGATAATTTTGTTGAGAGTTATTTAAAAGGTGAAACTCCAATTCCATGTGTTCAGTGTAATCAAACTGTTAAATTTAAAGATTTATTTGAAGTTTCAAAAGAACTCAAAGCTGATGCATTAGTTACTGGCCATTATGTAAAAAGTATTACAGAAAACAAAACTACAAATATGTATAGAGCCATAGATGAAAATAGAGACCAAAGTTATTTTTTATTCAATACAACTAGAGAGCAATTAGATTATTTAAGATTTCCATTAGGTGGAATGTTAAAAGACAAAACTAGAGAAATCGCAAAAAATTTAGATTTAAACGTTGCTGATAAACCTGATAGTCAGGACATATGTTTTGTTCCAAATGGTGATTACGCTTCAGTAATACAAAAGTTTAGACCAGACTCCTTTCAGAAAGGAAATATAAAAAATTTAGATGGTGATGTAATTGGTGTTCATGATGGAATAATTAATTTTACAATTGGACAGAGAAAAGGAATTAAAGTTTCAGATAAAGAAGCCCTTTATGTGTTAAAGATAAATTCGGATAAAAATGAAATAATAGTTGGACCTAAAGAAAAACTTGGAAAAAACACAATTTTTTTAAAGGAAATAAATTTATTAACTAACAAAGAGGATTTAGATCAAAATTTATTTGTTAAAGTTAGATCTACTGGAAGTCTTCTAGAGGCAAAAGTTGATCTTATAAATGACAATAATGCTAAAGTTAATTTAGCAATTCCTGAAGACGGCATTTCACCTGGTCAGGCATGTGTTTTTTATCGTAAAGACCAGTTTGGCCACAAAGTGCTTGGTGGTGGTTGGATTAAAGAATAGCAGAAGAATTATTTCTTCTTATTTTTTCTTTTAGCTCTTCTTTTTTTAGACCCTTGTTTTCTTCGGCCTCTATGTTTCTTTGGGTAACTCATTTAGTCCTATTTTAATTTTATTGACGTTTTTCATGGGATATAGCATTGTCTTAATAACATATCAAATTTATTATGGGTAATTCCTTCAAGACTTTCCTGAAACATACAGCTAAAGATTTTCATAATCAGTCAGTAAATCCTCCTGTGGTAAGAGCTTCTACTATTATTTTTAAATCTTTGCAGGATATTAAAAAAACTCAGAATAAATATTTGAAAGATCCAGTAAGTGGAAATTTTGATTATGGTCGACAGGGAACATCTACAACATATGCTTTACAACAAATTTTAAGAAAAATTGAAGAATGTTATAAAGTTTATCTAACCCCTACTGGTTTTGGTGCAATATTTCTTGGTGTGTTAAGCGTTGTGAAACCAGATGATGAAATACTTGTTACAGACTCAGTTTATTCGCCATCAAGACTTTTAACAGAGACATACCTTAAAAAATTTAATATCAGAGCAATATTTTACAATCCAAATGACTTTAATGATCTAAAAAGTAAAATTACAAAAAAAACAAAGCTTATTTTTGTCGAAAATCCTGGAAGCAACACTTTTGAATTTCAAGATTTATCTAAAATAGTTGCATTGGCAAAAAAAAATAAAATTTATACAGCCATAGATAACACTTGGGGGACACCTTATTTTCTTAAACCAATAAAGCTAGGTTTTGATATGTCGATTGTTTCTGCAACAAAATATTATTCTGGTCACTCAGATGTAATGGGTGGCAGTTTAGCTATAAGTAAACGAGTTTTTAAATTAGTAGAAGCAACAAGTAAAGTTTCAGGATTAAGATTAGGCCCTGATGATGCGTATTTAATTTTAAGAGGTATTCGAACTCTAGATGTAAGATTGGAAAAACATCAGGAAAATGCACTAAAAGTCTCCAAGTTTTTATCAAAACAGAAAAAAATAATTAAAGTTTTTTATCCATATAAAAAAGGTAGTCAAAATTATAAATTATGGAAAAAATATTATTCTGGTGCATCGGGTTTATTAGGATTTAAAATAAAATCAAAAAATAAGAACTCAGTGTTAAAATTTGTTAATTCTTTAAAACTTTTCGGCTATGGATTTAGTTGGGGAGGTTTCGAAAGCTTAGCACTTTATCAAACACACCAAGCACTAGGAAAGAGACAATTTACACATTTGAATAAAGAT
Organism: uncultured Pelagibacteraceae bacterium; assembly: GCA_902556505.1. Taxonomy (GTDB): domain Bacteria; phylum Pseudomonadota; class Alphaproteobacteria; order Pelagibacterales; family Pelagibacteraceae; genus Pelagibacter. The sequence goes on along the minus strand of CACDWM010000004.1, from coordinate 41,566 downwards.
GAACATATAATAAGGATGCATATTGGACTTGAAGATCCTAAAGACATTATAGATGATATAAAACAAGCATTAAAATTTATTAAATGAGTTCAGAAAGTTTTACTATTAGCAAAAAAGCACTAATCACTTTAATTGCTGCTTCAATAGTTGTAATTATTTCTTTAGGAATAAGACAGACCTTTGGATTGTTTTATTTTGATTTTAATACTGACTTAGATATTACCATTTCTCATTTTGGTTTTGTTATGGGGTTACAGTTATTACTTTGGGGAGTATTCAGTCCGTTGTTTGGTGTAATTACTGATAAATACGGAGGAGCTGTTGCAATATTTATTGGTTTTGTTTTTTATTTAGTTGGGGTTTTGCTTTTTTATTCTGGCTATAATACTGGAGGTTATTTTACTTTAACTATAGGAGTGATGATTGGAATAGGCTTAGGCTCCACTGCAATAGGTATCCCAGTTTCAGTAGTAGCTAAACATTTTCCAGCATCTAATAGAACTATTGCAACAGGAATTGTTACATGTGCAGGTTCATTTGGATATTTTGTATCTCCTTTACTTGTAAGATATTCATTAGTTGAAACAGGCTGGGAGAATACTCTTTTATATTTTTCTCTTCTTTTAGGATTAGGATTAGTGGTTGCTTTGTTTGTTAGTACTCCAAAAATACCTGTAGGAGTTAATCAAGAAAATAATCAAACAGCAAGAGAGGCGCTAAAAGAGGCATTTGCAAATAAAAGTTTTATTTATCTCACTTTAGGTTTTTTTGTTTGTGGTTGGCATATTGCTTTAGTAGCAACACACATTCCTACGTATATGGCAGACAAAGGTTTGCCTGACTGGACACCTGCAATGGTTTTAGCTTTGATTGGTGTATTTAATATGGCCGGTACGATTACCAGCGGTTATTTAGCAACAAGGTATAGTAAGAAAAAAATTTTAAGTTCCATTTATCTATTAAGAGGAGTTTCTATAATTTATTTTATTTTTTTACCACCAAGTATATTTAACTCGGTAGTTTTTGGAGTTACTTTTGGTTTTTTATGGTTATCCACAGTTCCTCCAACAAATGGAATCGTTGCACATATATTTGGTACAAAATACGTTGGACTTTTATATGGAATTGTTTTTGTAAGCCATCAAATTGGTTCTTTCCTAGGAGCGTATCTAGGTGGTGTATTTTATGAATTAAACGGAAATTTTGATTATGCATGGTACGGATCTATCGCATTATCAATTTTTGCAGGTCTGATACATTTACCTATAGTAGAGAAAGCAATTGAAAGAACTCAACCAGCATAAGTTTAAATTTAACCCTTATCTAGAGGATCTGTATCAATCAGATAAACCTTTAATTATTTATAAAGTAGAAGATGGCTATAATATTTATACAGATTTTTCAAAAAAGATCATTTTAACAAAAAAAAATATACATAATTTTCTTAAATCGTTAGAGAAAAAAAAATACAAAAAAGAAACAGATTTATATCTTGGTTTTTTTGGTTATGAAATTTTATGTAATTTAATTGGTATTAATTTAAAAAATAAAAAAAGGATAAACTTTTATAAAGGAATTTTTTATAAACCTGAGACTATAATTAAAATTAGAAAAGATATTAAAGTTATATCTAGTAAAAAAAAACATAAATTCAATTATCAATTCAACAAAACTCAAATACTAAGTCCCTTTAAGATTAATATTTCTTATGCAAAATATAAAAAAATATTTGAATTATTTTCAAAAAAAATAAGACAAGGTGAGACTTATCAAATTAAAATTTGTACAAAATATAAAAATAAATCTTTAATTAATCCTATTAATTTTTTTTGGAAATTAATGAAGGTTAATGCATCCCCAGAGTCATTTATGATAAAAGATAAGGATTATTCTATAGTAAGCTGCTCTCCAGAAACATTGATAGATAAGAAAAAAAACAAAATAATTACAAAACCAATTGCTGGTACTTTTAAGAAAAAATACTCTTCTAATAAAAATACAGCTCTTAAATATTTCAAAAATAATGAGAAAGAAACCAAAGAACACAACATGATAGTTGATATGGAAAGAAGTGATTTATCTAAAATTTGTAAACCAGGAAGTGTTAAAATACTCAAAAAAAAATATGTCGAGGAATATAAGCATCTTTTTCATTATGTGACTTCAATTGGCGGAATATTAAATAAAAATATAAAATTGATTGATATCATTAAGGCAATGATGCCGGGCGGATCTGTAATTGGCTGTCCTAAGATAAGAACATTAGAACTTTTAAATAATCAGGAAAAAGAAAGTAGAAATATTTTTACAGGAAGTTTTGGACTTATTAAATTTAATCAAGATATGAAGTTTAATATAATAATTAGATCTATATTAAATTATAAAAATCAATCAGAGATCTCTGCTGCGTCTGGAGTAGTATTAGATAGTTCCCCTAAGAAAGAATTTAATGAAAATTATATTAAAGCAAAATCTTTATTGGAGTTATTTAAATGATTTACATTATAGATCATCAAGATTCTTTTACTTGGAATGTTGTTCATCAATTTGCAAAATTTGATAAAGTTTTTTGTTCAAATTATTATGAGTTAAATAACAAATTACTTGATAAAAGTGATGTGATCGTTTTATCACCAGGACCTGGATCACCAAAGGATTATCCTACTACTTCAAATATTTATAAAAAATACAAAGGAAGGAAAAAAATTATTGGAATTTGTCTTGGTTATCAAATGATTTTACATAATGAAGGAGGCAAAATAATACAGCAAAAAAAAATTTATCATGGTTTTCAATCCAAAATAAAAACAAATAATCAAAGTAAAATTTTTACAAACAATCAACAGTTTAAAGTTGGAAGATATCATTCATTAAAATTAATGGAGCCATTTAAATCGAATTCAATTAAAATAACTATGAGATGTAGTAAAACAAAAATACCAATGGGACTTGAGGATAATCAAAATAAAATATATGGATTTCAATTTCATCCAGAATCTTTTTTAACAGAAAATGGCAACACTATTATTAAAAAAATCTTATCAGCTTAGTAATCTTAAAGAAGTTACTTTCAAAGATCTTTGGGGTTCTAGAGGTGTATTTACTACAATGCGAATGGTTGGAAAACCTCCTAAGTTAATACTTTTAAAACCCCATATAGAAAACTTAATAAAATCTACAAAAAAATATGGAATAAGAAAAAAAAATTTAAAAAATATTATTAAATATTTAATTAATAAAAACACTCTATACAAAGGTTCTGATAATTTATTTCGTATAGCGTTAAATAAAAAACTGATATCAGTCTCAATTAGAAAAAGACCAAAACCAAAAAGTAATTTTAATCTTTTATTGTTTAAATATAAACGAGTAGACCCAAATTATAAAAATCTATATTATAAAAAAATATTAGCAAAATTAAGCAAAGTTGATTCAACTAAATTTGATATTGCTCTAGTCGCAAAGGATAAAATTTTAGAAACTGGTACTTCAAATTTAGTTTTTGTGAAAAATGGAAAGATATTTTCACCTAAAAAGAATTGTTATTTTGGAAATACACTTAAATTTATAAGCAAGAAAATTAAAATTAATTTTAAAGATATTTGTATTAAATCAATTGATGATTATGATGAAATAATTCTTATCGGATCCGGCAAAGGAGTAACATCAGTTTCAAAAATAAAAGAACTAAAATGGAAGAGAAAAAAGAGTAATTGCTACAATAAGCTTAATAAAATATATAATTCTCTTGTTAAAATATGAAAGATCCAAACAACCCTTGTATATTTTGTAAAATCAGAAAAGAAGAGCTCCAATTCGAAAATCAATTAGCTTATTCATCTACAGATAGCTACCCTGTCTCAGAATTTCATAGTCTTATAGTTCCCAAAAGACATGTAGAGACATATTTTGAACTTACTAAAGAAGAAATTCAGGCATGTAATGAGCTCATTTTAAAAACTAAAGAAAAAATTTTAAAACAAGATTCTAATGTTAAAGGTTTTAATATAGGCACAAATGCAGGAAAATCTGCAGGCCAATCAATTATGCATTGTCATATTCATCTAATTCCCAGAAGAGAGGGGGATGTGGAGAATCCTCAGGGTGGTGTTAGATCAGTGATTCCCAACAAACAACACTACAAACGTAAAGTCTGAGTTGTTATTAAAGACAAATTGACCAATACTTTTGGTTGAACTCTATAAATATCTAGAATAGAAAACCCTAAATTAATTCAATTTTATTTTACAAGAGTATTAAAAATGTTTGCAACAAATCCTTTTTCAATTCTAGCTGAAACAGTTCCATCTATAGTTATGCAAGGTTTTGTGGTGTTAATGGTTTTATTAATTGTTGCAGGCACTCTTTTAGACATAATTCATAAAAAGAATGTGAAATATTTTTTTGAAAACGCTAAGAAAGCAAAAAAAAATGCGACTAAAGAACTGTCGACTGGTGAAAGAATTGCAGTTGTATCGAAAACAATTGCATACGACATCGGAACTACATCAGAACTAGGGGCGGGCAAAAGAAGAGTAGCACATGTTCTTGGTATGTACGGTACTATATTGTTTTGGGTTGGCTCTGTTGTGATGATATTTTGTTATTCATCAGCAAATGCGGAAACACCGACTATTTGGCCAATGATCTGGCACGTAGGTGCTTTAATGACTATCTTGGGTGGATCGTGGTTTTGGTTCTTCTTAAGAGTTGATGTTTATTCTGAAGCGCAACCTTGGTACAGAATTATTAAAGCAGATTTATTTGTATTAGCATTAATTGCTACTTCATTAACAGGATTTATATGGTCATATCTTCAAAGCTTAAATTTAGAGGGAAGATGGGATGCGAATTTATTTTTAGTTTTATTTATAGTTTCAAACTTAGTTTTATTCGGAGGAGTTTATTGGTCTAAGTTTGCACATATGTTTTATAAACCTGGTGCAGCAATACAAAAGAATTTAGCAGAAGCAGATGGTTCTAGAGATAATTTACCGCCACCTGCAGATGCACCTGAACAATTTGGTTTAGGTATTAAAAGAGAACAACCTAAACATTATTAATTATGATAAAATTAAAAAAGGAGAGAGAATAATATGTCAACATTTGTTTATATGACAAGATGTGATGGCTGTGGTCATTGCGTAGATATTTGTCCATCAGATATAATGCACATTGATGAAAACATCAGACGTGCAAAAAATATTGAACCTAACTTTTGTTGGGAATGTTATTCTTGTGTCAAAGCTTGTCCTAACCACGCTATTGATGTTAGAGGATATGCAGACTTTGCTCCAATGGGCCACAGCGTTAGAGTAAGAAGAGAAGAAGAAAAAGGAACAATTTCTTGGAAAATTAAATTTAGAAATGGAACTGAAAAAAATTTCGTATCTCCAATAACAACTAAACCTTGGGGAAAATTTATTCCAAAATTAGCTGAGGGGGACAAACCTAATCAAGGAGAGATAAATTCACAAAGATTATACACTGAACCAGAGGGATTGAATATAGATGGAGAGCTTCCAACTGTACCCAAAGAGTCGTTCAAAAAAGGAGTTTACTATTAATGGCTAGTCATAAAACACATTACGAAGATTGCGATATATTAGTTGTTGGTGGAGGTATGGCTGGTACAGGTGCTACCTTTGAGGCAAGACACTGGGGTAGAGACTTGAAAATTGTTTGTGTTGAAAAAGCTAACATTGATAGAAGTGGAGCTGTTGCTCAAGGACTTTATGCGATTAACTGCTATATGGGAATGCAGTGGGGTGAAAACCAACCAGAAGATCACGTAAGATATGCAAGAAATGATTTAATGGGAATGGTAAGAGAAGATTTAGGTTATGACATGGCTCGTCACGTAGACTCTACAGTTCATATGTTTGATGAATGGGGTCTTCCAATGATGAAGAATGAAGAAACCGGAAGATACTTAAGAGAAGGTAAATGGCAGATAATGATCCACGGTGAAAGTTATAAACCGATTGTTGCAGAAGCAGCAAAAAAATCTGCAGATAAAATTTATAACAGAATAATGATTACTCATCTTTTAATGGACGAGTCTCAAGACAATAGAATTGGTGGAGCAGTTGGGTTTAATATGAGAACAGGTGATTTTCATGTATTTAGAGCAAAAGCAGTAATTGTTGCTGCTGGTGGAGCTTCACACATCTTTAAACCAAGAGCGGTTGGAGAAGGAATGGGTAGAACTTGGTATGCACCATGGAGTAATGGATCTGCATATGCATTACCTATTGCAGCAGGTGCAAAGATGACTCAAATGGAAAACAGAATTGTATTATGTAGATTTAAAGATGGATATGGACCAGTTGGAGCATATTTCCTTCATTTAAAAACATACACACAAAATGCAAATGGCGAAAACTATGAGAAAAAATGGTATGACCAAACTAAAGAGTTAGTTGGAGAATACATTGATCATCACCCAACACCAACTTGTTTGAGAAATCATGCGTTTATTCAGGAAGTAGCTGCAGGTGGTGGACCAATCCATATGGTAACTACTGAGGCTTTCCAAGATCCGCATTTAGAAACAGTAGGTTGGGAAAATTTTTTAGGAATGACTGTTGGTCAAGCTGTTGTTTGGGCATCTCAAAATATTGATCCAAAATACACAAATCCAGAATTAACTACATCTGAACCTTATGTAATGGGTTCACATGCTACTTGTTCTGGCGCATGGGTGAGTGGGCCTGAGGATTTATCACCACCAGAATATTTTTGGGGTTATAACAGAATGCTAACCATTGATGGTTTATTTGGTGCAGGAGATACAGTTGGTGGAAGTGCCCATAAGTTTTCATCTGGATCTTTTACAGAAGGTAGATTAGCTGCAAAAGCTGCTGTTAAATATATTGAAGACAAAAAAGCAGAAGGTGTTAAAGTTTCAGATAAACAGTGTGAGGATTTCAAAACTGCAGTTTATAAACCACTAGAAAACTACACAGTTGCTAGAAATGAGATTACTGGTGGAACAGTTTCTCCAAGCTATATATCTCCAATTCAAGGTCTTCAAAGATTGCAGAAAATAATGGATGAATATGTTGGTGGAATTACCTCAAATTACATGACTAATGGTAATATGCTGAAAAGAGGGCTTGAGTTGCTAGATTGGCTACAAGAAGACCTGGAGCATGTTGGCGCTGAAGATTATCACCAGCTTATGAGAGCTTGGGAGTTAAAACATAGAGCTTTGACTTCTCAGTGTGTAACGGAACATACATTATTTAGAGAAGAAACTAGATGGCCAGGCTACTATTACAGAGGTGACCATATGAAACTTGATGATGAAAATTGGCATTGTTTAACAGTTTCTAGAAGAGATCCTAAGACTGGTAAATTTAGTATGGAGAAAGTTCCTGTCTACCATATAGTGGATGAGAACGAGAAGAAAAAAGCTTCGTAGTAGATAATTTAATTAAATCACATGGATATTTTATCTAAATCAGATGATGAAATATATGAGTTAGCCAAACCTATTTGGTATAATTTAGTTAAATCATCTAATCTTAAAGATTATGGTGGGTTTACTAGAGATTTCTCTACTCAAATGCTTTTTGGCGCTAACGAAGTAGAGCTTGGAAAACAGTGGGCTAATAATAAGTTAATCACTAATCTTAAAGAGACTTTTGAACCCTTTGGTTGCCTTAGAAGAGGTGATCACATAACTGTTCTGATCAAGCAAACAAACAAAGAGATCCCAGGAGAGTTTCTTGGGAGGTTAGTCTTAGGTGTTGAAGACGACGCGGTTAAGGTTTTTGGGGCTACCATCTATTAGACAAAAAAAATTGCTTAGCTTTAAATAATTGTTTGACAAATTTCGATGTGGGTGTATTGACGGATTTAATGTTACTTTCTAACGTAAAAATTATAAACAAACTCTCAAATTTTAAAACTACATTTATTAAAGCAGGAATTATAGCGAGCTTAACAGCTTACTGGGGAGTGATTTTAGTTGGAACTTTTATTACTTTTAACTAAGTTGTTTTTTAACAACTTTAAAATTTTTTATGGAAGTATTTTTACCGATAGCTCAAGTTTTTGTTAACCCTATCGAGATACTTTTATTAAGTGCAATTGTTGGAGTGCTTTCAGGTTTATTTGGTGTTGGTGGTGGGTTTTTGATGACACCTTTTCTAATTTTTTTAGGAATACCTCCTGCATACGCAGTTGCTAATGAAGCAAATAATATTTTAGCTACCTCAGTTTCTGGATCTACCACGCATTATTTAAAAAATACTTTAGATTATAAAATGGGTTCAATGATCGTGATTGGAGGTGTAGTTGGAACTTCTTTAGGAATTTACACTTTTACTTATTTTAAAGGTATTGGGAAAATTGATACAGTTATCTCTCTGGCATATATGTATATATTAGCAATAATTGGAACTTTGATGTTGGTTGAAAGTTTAGGTGAAATAGATAAAGCAAAAAGAAACGTTGTAGTTAAAAAAAAATTACATGTTCATTATTGGATACATGGTCTTCCATTAAGAATGAGATTTCCAAAGTCAAAATTATATGAGAGTATTTTTACACCAATTTTAATCGGTCTATTAGTTGGATTTATTGCAGCCATTATGGGAATAGGAGGTGCTTTTATTTTAGTACCTGCAATGATTTATATAATTAAAATGCCTACCAAATTAGTTCCTGGTACATCTTTATTTGTAACAATTTTTGTAAGTGTTGTTGTTACTTTTCTTCATTCATTTAATTATGGATCTATAGATTTATTTCTAGTTCTTATGTTGGTTGTAGGATCTATAATAGGAGTTCAAGTTGGGCAAAAATTAGGAGAAAGAATCGATAGTTCTGGTTTGAGAGCTTTATTAGCAATTTTACTACTGATAGTGGGTATAGCAATAGCATACGATACATTTTTTGCGGAAAAAATTATAAATGGAACTGCTAAAGCCACTAGTTCAGATTTAAACTTCTTTTCTGAATTTATAATTGATTTTTCTAAAGAGATGCCTTTCTTTTATGGACTATTTACAATTATGTTTGCAATTATTTTAGGTGTTGGAGCTGCTTTTATAAGACGATTTATTTCAAATTTTAGAAAAAAATTATTAGTTTAATCTTAATTAAAATAATTTAGATATAATTCGATAGTTGTAATACAAACTAAACCAACAGTTGCCATACTTATAAAACCAACAACAAAAGGTTTGTAACCCATATTTTTAATTTCTTTTAAGTTAGTGGAAAGACCAATTGCTGCCATCGCCATTGTTAAAAATATTTTTGAGGACAATTGAATACCCTCAATTGTAACTAACCATTTGTAATTATTTAAGTACATTAGATCACCTAAATTTCTAATTATTATCATGGCTACAAAACCTAATACAAAGTAAGGAAAAATATCTATTATTGAGTACTTCTTTTCTGTAGTTTTTCCTCGATTATAAAGAAATGCAAATAAAGGGATCATGATAATCAAAAAAGTATTCCTTATTAATTTCGTTACTGTTGCGATATTTAAAGTTTCAGGACTACTAAACTGCTGGTCATAAATTAATCCTGCGGCTGCAACTTGGGAGGTTTCATGGATAGATGTTCCTAAAAACAATCCAATTAGTAAAGGCTCACTTTCAAAATAAAAGTTTGCGAAATAAGGATAAATAAGCATTGAAAGTATTCCAAACAATGTAATATTAGCAATTGCATACGACACCTCGTTTTTTTTTGCACCAATAACAGGAGCAGTGGCCATAATTGCCGTAGTACCACAAACAGTACTGCCTATTGATATTAAGTAAGCCATTCTTGTTGGAATTTTGAACTTTTTAATTAAAAGCTTGATTACAATTAACACACTGATTATACAGATTATGATTAATGGAATTGCTATTGTTCCGAATTCTAAAAATTCAAATGGCTTCAATTGAATACCTAAACAAATAATACCTAGTTTTAGAATATATTTTTGTGTAAAATCCAGTCCTCTTAAAAAACTTTCTCTTATTTGAAAAACATTTCCAAAAAACATCCCTAATAAAATAGCAATCATTGCAGTAGATATTGGGCTTTTTTCATAGCCTAACAGCTCAATACCAAGAATATTATTGAAACCTTGAGATAAAGTGTAAAGAACAAATGCCAGTATAATACCTGGTAATACAACCAGGTATTTTTTAAAATTCATGAAAGACTAAAGTTAATTAAGCACTTCTATAAAGTTTAGTCATAACAAATTCTCTATGACCTAAAGCTTCAGCGCAAGTTAATCTACCGTTTGCTACTCTAAGTGTCGTTTTAATTAATTCATCACCTGCTTCAGATAAATTCATTTCTCTTGAAAGAATTTTTGAAACATCACAATCAATATGCTCTCCCATACCTTTTACAGTTAATGGATTAGCTGTTAATTTAACAACAGGTTCAATTGGATTTCCAACGATATTACCTTGTCCAGTTGGAAATAAATGAATATTAAAACCAGCAGCAGCTTGAAGCGTCACACATTCTGCAGCAGCAGATGATGTGTCCATAAAATATAAACCTTTTCCTTTAGTTGGTTCTTCAGCTGGTTCAAGAACATCAATAAATTTACAATTTCCAATTTTTTGAAAATTACCAAAAGCTTTTTCTTCAATTGTTGTAAGTCCTCCAGCTATGTTCCCAGCTGTTGGTTGACTTTCAGAAAGATCATCCGTTGCTTCTTTTAAAATAAAATCATTATAGGAATTCCAAGTTTTCATAAATTTTTCAGAAGCTTCTTTAGTAGCCCCTCTAGTTGCACAAACTTGTTCTGCACCAGTTAATTCAGATGTTTCACCAAAACATAAATGAACACCTAATGGTTCAAGTTTGTCCATTAAGTTTCCAACAGTTGGGTTTGCAGCTAGTCCTGAAGTAGTGTCAGACTCTCCACACTTAACTGAGATCCATAAATCACTTAAAGGACATTCTTCTCTTTGTTTTTCTGAAGCCCACATCACAAATTCTTGTGCTTTTTTTGATGCTTTCATTGTCGTACCAATGTCACCTGTACGCTCAATATGAAATCCTTCAACAGGTTTTCCAGTTTTAGCAATTCCATCTACAATTTTTTTTGTCCATTTCGGTTCAATACCGATGACAATTACAGCTGCAACGTTTGGATTACATCCAGTTCCTATCATTGTTCTAAAATGAAGCTCTAAATCTGCACCAAACTGAAGTCTTCCGTAAGAATGAGGAAGAGCAATTGTACCTTTAATGTTATTTGCAACTGCCTCTGCACATGCGTTAGAAATGTCATCAACTGGCAAAATAATCACATGATTCCTGGTTCCGGCTCTGCCGTTTTCTCTTTTATAACCTAAAAAGCTCTTTGGGATTTCCATACTATTACCACTTCTTTGTTTTTACATTGTGAACATGTACATGCTCACCTTTTTTGATTGATTTAACAACTTTACCAATATCGTGACCATACTTTAAAATAGTATCGCCCTCTTTAAGGTCAACCATCGCAATTTTATGACCCAAAGGTATTTCATCTACGGATTGAATATTTGTTGAACTGTCGTCTTCCATTATCCAGCAAGCACAGTCTTGTTTAGGAGTGATTTTTTCAATAACAACTACTCCTACGTTGTCTTTTTTATCATGTATGATTATATCTGTTGCCATATCGTGTCGATTTGTTTGTTTGAAATTCGTAAAAACTTATATATTAATCGCACAAATTAACAAACGAATTTTATAAATAGTATATTACACTTTAGAGAGGTTCTAGTTTTATGACAAAAATGACAACAGAAGAAGCTTTTGTAAAAGTTTTACAAATGCACGGTATTGAACATGCGTTTGGAATTATCGGTTCAGCCTTTATGCCAATTTCAGATATTTTTCCAGATGCAGGTATTACTTTCTGGGATGTTGCCCATGAAACAAATGGTGGTTTAATTGCTGATGGTTACACACGAGCTACTGGTAAAATGTCAATGGTTATTGCTCAGAATGGACCTGGAATTACTGGATTAGTTACACCAATCAAAACAGCTTATTGGAATCATACTCCTCTTTTATTAGTTACACCGCAAGCAGCAAACAAAACAATGGGGCAAGGTGGATTTCAAGAAGTAGAGCAAATGAATTTATTCAAAGACATGGTTTGTTATCAAGAAGAAGTAAGAGACCCATCAAGAATGGCTGAAGTACTAAATAGAGTTATAGAAAAAGCTATAAGAGGATCAGCGCCAGCACAAATTAATGTTCCAAGAGATTATTGGTGTCAAGTAATTGATATCGATCTTCCTCCAATTGTAAGACTTGAAAGACAAGGGGGAGGAAATGATGCTGTAGCTAAAGCAGCTGATTTACTATCTAAAGCAAAGTTTCCAGTAATTTTATCAGGAGCAGGTGTCGTTATTGGGGGAGCTATAGAAGCTACAAAAAAACTTGCAGAAAAATTAGATTCACCTGTTTGTTCAGGTTACCAACATAATGACAGTTTCCCAGGGAGCCATCCTTTAGCAGTTGGTCCTTTAGGATATAATGGATCAAAAGCTGCAATGGAATTAATTTCAAAAGCTGACGTAGTGTTAGCTTTGGGAACTAGATTAAATCCATTTTCGACTTTACCTGGTTATGGAATTGATTATTGGCCAAAGAATGCAAACATTATTCAAGTTGATATTAATCCTGACAGAATAGGTTTGACTAAAAAAGTTACTGTAGGAATAAGCGGTGATGCAAAATTAGTTGCTGAACAAATTTTAGAAAAATTATCTTCAAACGCTGGTAACACTGACAGACAAGCTAGAAAAGATTTAATTCATCAAACTAAATCAGCTTGGCTCCAAAAACTATCAAGTTTAGATCATGAAGATGATGATGAAGGAACAGTTTGGAACAAAGAAGCTAGAGAAAGGGACGCAGATAGAATGTCACCAAGACAAGCTTGGAGAGCAATTCAAGCAGGAATGCCTGATGATGTAATTATATCAAGTGATATTGGTAATAACTGTGCGATAGGTAATGCTTACCCTACGTTCGAAAAGCCAAGAAAATATTTAGCGCCAGGTTTATTTGGTCCTTGTGGTTATGGATTTCCATCTATACTGGGTGCAAAGATTGGTTGTCCAGATATTCCGGTAATTGGTTTTGCAGGAGACGGAGCTTTTGGGATAAGCATGAATGAAATGAGCTCATGCGCAAGAGAAGAGTGGCCTGCAATAACAATGGTTATTTTCAGAAATTATCAATGGGGTGCGGAAAAAAGAAATACAACACTTTGGTTTGATAATAATTTTGTTGGAACTGAGCTAGATCCTGAATTGAGTTACGCTAAAGTTGCTGACGCATGTGGCTTAAAAGGTGTAACTGTTAGAACAATGGAGGAGACAACAAATGCTATCAAGCAATCATGTGAAGATCAAAAGAAAGGAATTACAACATTTATAGAAGTAATTTTGAACCAAGAACTTGGTGAACCATTTAGAAGAGATGCAATGAAGAAACCAGTTAGAGTGGCTGGAATAAAAAAAGAAGATATGAAACCACAAAAATCCATGGTGTAATAACTCTAAGGATTTAATTATTGAATTTTTTAAAAATAATCTTCAATTTTTTTAAGAAGGCTTTAATTTTTTTATTGGTATTATTATTATTTGATATAGTTTTTTTTACTATCATTCCAACTGATATAAAATCAAAACTATATAATAATAGAGCACATAGAATAAAATCTTTTTATTATCATCATGACTTAAGACCAATGGCATCATTTTATGATCATTGGGGCTATGAGAGATATAGAATTTATACTAATAATTTGGGGTTTAAGGATAGCTCAAATCGAGAAGTAAAATTTAAAAATAAAAATATCTTATTTATCGGAGATTCATTTACTGAAGGTGTTGGAATTAAATATGAAGATACATATGTAGGTTTGATTGAAAGTAATTTGAAAAGTAAAAATAATGATATTGAAGTTTTAAATGCAGGAGTTCAATCATATTCAACAAGTATTTATTTGTCTAAATTGTATCATTTGTTGGAAAGAAAAAAATTACCTATTACAGATGTTGTTGTGATGATTTCTGGAGGAGATATTTTTGATGACTATTACAAGTACTTAGATTTAAACGATGATTATATATTAAATCATGTTGATCAAAAAAATAAATATATAATTAAAATTATAAATTTTTTAAAATCTAATACTTTAACTTATCAGTTGATAACAAGAATTACTCCACCAAAAGTGATACCAAGTTTGATAAAATCTATTTTCTCTGAAAAAAAAATAAAAACAAATTATAATGAGAAGGAAGAAAATTTATTTTTAATTACAAATGATGAAATTAATCAAATGACTTTCTTAGATCATAAAGATTATGCTTATTTGTATTCGTCAAAGGAATTTGAAGATTGGGGAAAAAACGCTATAGAAAAGTCATTAAATAATCTTAAACAAATTATAAAATTAACATCAGAAAAAAATATAAATCTAAATATTTTTTATTTATACGAACCAGTAATATTATTAAGGAAACCAAATAAAATATATTTTGATTACTTAATAACTGGACTGGAAAATTTAAAAACTAAAAATGTTAATATTGAATTTATTAGAAATATGTATGATGAATATGAAAATGCTTATGAAGCTTATAAAAACTTATTTTTTATCAATGATATTCATTGGAATAAAAGAGGAAATACAAAAGTTGCAAAGGAAATTTTAGAGAAAATAGACCTAAATTAATTTGAAAAAATTTTAAATTTAACTAATGTTATTTTTAAAATATGAATGATGTAAAAATTGGGTCAAATAAGAGTTTTGGGATTGTATTTTTTATAGTTTTTTTAATAATTTCAATTTATCCAATGCTAGGAGGTGACAGTTTAAGAGTCTGGTCACTTGCAATTTCTTTTATTTTTCTAATTTTAGGTTTGCTGAACTCAAAAATATTATCTCCTTTAAATAAATTGTGGTTTAAGTTTGGTATTTTTTTAGGAAAAATTATTTCGCCAATCATAATGGGAATTATTTTCTTTTTTGTTGTTACTCCTATAGGATATTTAATGAGATTGTTTAAAAAAGATGTGTTAAGTTTAAAATTCAATGGTAATAAGTCTTATTGGGTAAAAAAAAATGGCCCAAAAAGTAAAATGAAAAATCAGTTTTGATATGAGTTTTTTAAAAGAATTTTGGGAGTTTTTAAAAATTAGAAAAAAATATTGGCTTTTACCGATTATAATTGTTCTTGTGATTTTTGGTGGACTAATTGTACTAACACAAGGATCAGCTGTAGCTCCATTTATTTACACAATATTTTAAGTGAAATCAATTTTAGGTATTTCAGCTTTTTATCATGACAGTGCTGCTTGTATATTAAAGAATGGCAAAATAATTGCAGCTGCTCAAGAAGAAAGATTTACAAGAAAAAAACATGATCCAAGTTATCCACATAATGCAATTGAGTTCGTACTAAAATATGCAAACTTAAAGTTAAGCGAAGTCGATCAAATTGTTTTTTTTGAAAAACCCTTTTTAAAATTTGAAAGATTATTGGAAACCTACGTTGGATTTGCTCCAAAAGGTTTTGTTTCATTTGCTAAAGCAATGCCATTATGGATTAAAGAGAAGCTTTTTCAAAAAAATTTATTATTTAATAAATTAAAAGAACATGATGAAAACTATAAATCTGATCATAATATTTATTTTTCTGACCATCATTTAAGTCACGCAGCTAGTGCTTTTTTTCCATCTCCTTTTGATGAAGCAGTCGTGTTAACAGCGGATGGAGTTGGTGAATGGGCTACAACAACTGTAGCGATTGGAAAAGAAAATAAATTAGAAATAAAAAAAGAAATACATTTTCCTCATTCTTTAGGTCTTTTATATTCTGCATTTACTTATTACACAGGATTTAAGGTTAATAGCGGTGAATACAAATTAATGGGATTAGCTCCTTATGGAAATTCTATATATGAAGAGAAAATAAAAAAATTAATAGACATTAAAGATGATGGAACTTTTAGATTAGATCAATCTTATTTTAATTATGCTACTGGACTCACCATGACAAATAGCAAATTTAATAAATTATTTGGTCAAAAACCTCGTGATGCACAAAAAGATAAGATTACTCAATTTCATATGGACATAGCTGCCTCAATTCAAAAAGTGACTGAAGAAATTATGATTAAATTAGCAAGATCTATCCGGGAAGAATATAAAATTAAAAATTTGTGTTTAGCAGGAGGTGTAGCTTTGAATTGTGTTGCTAACGGTAAAATCTTAAAAGAAAAAATTTTTGACAATATGTGGATACAACCAGCAGCTGGTGATGCTGGTGGCTCACTTGGTGCTGCTTTAGCTTTATGGCACACAGAACAAAATAATAAAAGAGTGATAAATTTAAATGATGATATGCAAGGTTCTTATTTAGGAAATGAATATACTCAGGAAGAAATTGAAAAAGAACTTAAAACTGCTGGCGCTATTTTTAGTACCTTTGAATTTGATGAAATTATTGATCAAACCGCAGAACTTCTAACAAATGAAAAAGCTATTGGCTGGTTTCAAGGTAGAATGGAATTTGGCCCAAGAGCGCTAGGAGGTAGGTCAATTTTAGGTGATCCTCGATCCGAAAAAATGCAGAAAAATTTAAATTTAAAGGTTAAGTATAGAGAAAGTTTTAGACCTTTTGCACCCTCAGTATTGATAGAAAATGTTTCAGAATGGTTTGATATTGATGTTGATAGTCCCTACATGCTCTTAGTTGCAAGCATAAATTCTGAAAGAAAAATTTTAATGACAGATGAACAAAAAAAATTATTTGGTATAGATAAATTAAATATAAAAAGATCACAGATACCAGCTGTAACTCATGTTGATTATACAGCTAGAGTTCAAACAGTAACTAAAAATACTAATTCTCGGTATTATGATTTGATTTCAAAATTTAAAAAAAAGACCGGATGTCCTGTGATAGTAAACACCTCATTTAATGTAAGAGGAGAACCAATAGTTTGTTCACCAACTGATGCTTTTAATTGTTTTATGGGAACAGAATTAGACTACTTAGTAATTGGTGATTGTATTTTAGATAAATCAAAGCAAAATCCTAATCTTAAAAAAGACTATACAAAAGAATTTGAATTAGATTAAATTCATTTTCATGAAAGTTGAAAATGATAATGGATGTAGTTGGATAAACGATCTTAATCCCAGAAAAACCAACAAGTCACTTTCTTCAAACGAGGAATGTGATTGGTTAATAATTGGAGCTGGTTACACAGGTCTGTCTGCTGCGAGAAAATTAGGACAAATACATTCAAATTTAAAAATTATACTAGCAGATGCTCAATTAGCAGGTGAGGGCGCTAGTGGAAGAAATTCTGGTTATTTGGTTGATACAACCTTGAATGATGGTTTTACATCAAATAAAGAGCTGCAAAATTACAAAAAAAAAGCTGAAATCTATTCATTAGGAATAGATGTAATAAAAAAATTTGTTAAAGAACATCAAGTAGATTGTGATTGGAATGAAAGTGGTAAATATTTTGCTTCCTCAAAAATTGAAGATAAAAAAATTTTAGATAACTTTTCAAATACATTAACTAATTTAGGATTTGAACATAGCATATTAGGAAAAAATGAATTATCTGAAAAATTAGGTACTATTTTTTACAATATTGGACTTTATACAAAAGGTGGCATTTTATTACATCCAGGTAAATTAGTTAGAGCAATGGTTGACGCTCTACCTCCAAATATTTTTTTGTATGAAAATTCATGTTTATTAAATTGGTCTAAAAATAAAGATTTTATTTATTGTAATTTCAAAAAAGGAACAATTAAAACAAAAAATATTATTTTTGCTACTAATGGTTTTCTTAAATCATTAGGAATAAAATCAAATTATAATTTTCCTATTACTTTAACTGCCAGCATGACAAGAAGATTATCTGATGAAGAATTTAAATCTATTGGACAGCCAAAAGAATGGGGTGTGCTACCTGTAAGGCCAATGGGTGCAACAATCAGAATGACAAAAGATCGAAGAATTTTAATTAGAAATACTGCAGAAGTTTATAATCCTTATAAAATGTCTAAAACTGAATTAAACAAAAGAGCAATGAAACAAAAGATTGGAATCCAAAAAAGATTTCCTGAATTACCTTTTGATATTATCCAATCTTCCTGGTCAGGCATTGTTTCAAGAACAAGAAATAGTTCACAAATTTTTGAAAAAATAGATGACAATATATTTGCAGCAGGCTGTTATAATGGCTCAGGTATTGGAGTTGGTTCTTTGTTTGGAGAACAAATAGCAATCAAAGCAAGTAATGAAACCACAAAAGAGATGGAAATTATTGAAGCAAGAAATAAACCCACTTGGCTTCCACCTGATCCTTTTTTAAGTTTAGGAGTTAAAGCTAGATTGGTTTATGAACGTTTCAGAGCAAAATCTGAGATTTAGTTTAAAACAGACATTGGATCTAATCGTGTTTGAAACCAATTAATTCTAAAATCAAGGTGAGGTCCAGTTGATCTTCCTGTTGATCCTACAGTTCCTATTATATCTCCTTGATTAATTTGATCACCAACTGAGACCAAAACATTTTCTAAATGAGAATATATTGTTGATATTCCATGACCATGATCCATTATAACTGTTCCACCAGTATAATATAAATCATCTTCAGCCATAGTTACAACACCCGAACCAGATGATTTAATCATCGTTCCTTGTTTAGCGGCAATATCAATTCCATAGTGAGGCCATCTTGGTTTACCATTTAAAATTCTTTGACTACCATAAATACCACTGATTATTCCTTCTACTGGCATGATAAATTTTTCTTTAAAAAATTGTAGATCTGAATTAATTGCTCTTGCTTCTCCAATCGCATTATTTTCTTTTTTAATTCTTTTATAAACAGATTCAGGTGGAGTGACTTTACTTTCTGCCAAACCATCTATTCTTTGTATATTATATTTTCTCTTTAAAACTTTTTTTGTAGTTATTGATTTTTTTCCATTAATAAATTTTGTAAATGTTAGGTCGTATTTTTGATCTCGATCTATACCAAAGACAAAAAAACCATCTTTTGAGACTTTAACTTCTTTTTTTCCAACCAAAATTTTAGCATTAGGGTTAGTTTTACCTAATATAAAATGACCTTGTAGAAATTTACCATGGAATTCAATAGCTTTTACTGGTGATATAAAAATTAAAAAAACAAAAAAAAGTCTATAAATTATTGAGCTGTCCATCCACCATCTATAATTATTGATGTTCCAGTTATCATTGAAGATGCTGAGGATGCCAAAAAGCATACAGTTGTAGCAACATCACTTTCAGTAGCTGCTTTACCCATAGGAATATTTCCAAGAGCTAATTTTTTAAATTTTTTGTTTTTAAAAAAGTTTTTAACCATAGGCGTTTCAACAAAAGTAGGCGCTACCGTGTTAACTCTGATATTTTTTTTAGCTAACTCTACTCCCATACCTTTTGTTAATCCTTCAATTCCAAATTTAGTCATATTGTAGATATTTCTCCCACCCATGCCAACATGGCCCAGCTGCGATGACATATTTATAATTGAACCAGGTCTTTTTTTATTTTTAAGCATCTTTTTTACGACAAGTTGTGCCACGTTAAATGCTGCTTTTAAATTTAAATCTACAAGGTAATTCATACTTTTTTGTTTAATTTTTTCAAAGGGCTCTGGAATATTAGTCCCTGCATTGTTTACTAGCACATCAATAATTTTAAATTTTTCTAATTTTTGTTTTAAATCTTCATAATTCATTACATCGCACGAAACTTTAATAATTTTACCTTTAACTTTTTTGATATCCTTTTCTAATTTATTAAGATCCGAGGATGTTCTACTTAAAGCTATAACAGTTGCACCTGCTTCAGCTAATGCAATTGAACACGCTCTTCCAAGTCCTTTTCCTGCACCAGTAACTAAAGCATATTTGTTTTTAAGATTTATTTTTTGAAGATACATTAAAAGAATAATATTTTAATATCTGTGTAAATCAACTCAACTGCTACAATTAAAATGGCTAATAATCCAAGCCAAGCTATCCATCTATATTTTTTAATCCATCCAGAAATTAAAGTTGCTGCAGTTGCCATTAAAACAATTGATAAAACTAACCCAAAAACAAGTAGTCCATAATGTTCACCAGCTGCACCTGCTACACCTAGGACATTATCTAAACTCATTGTAAAATCAGCTAATAGAACAGTCCAAATAGCCTTTAAAAAACTAGAGCTATCTACTTTAATGTCTTCTTCGGTCTCCGAGCCTTTTATTACATCCACATAAAGTTTGTATACAATATAAAGGAGCAGCAATCCTCCTATTAACCTCAAACCTGTAATTTGTAAAAGATATGCGGTAAGTAATGTTAAAATAATTCTTAAAATAACTGCACCACCAATTCCCCAGAAAATAACTTTTTTTCTTTGTTCTGGTGGAAATTTAGATGCAACCATTCCAATTATAATTGCATTGTCTCCAGCTAAAACTAAATCAATAAGAATAATTTGAGTTAATATTGCTATTTGCTCAGGTGTAAAAAATTCTGCAAACATTATTGTTGTAGTATCATGTCTGCACCTTTTTCTGCAATCATTATTGTTGGGGCATTTGTATTACCTGAAGTGATGTTTGGCATTATTGATGCATCTATAACTCTCAAATTATTAATACCCCTGACCTTAAGTTCTTCATCTACTACAGACATTTCATCTTGACCCATTTTACAAGTTCCAACTGGGTGAAAAATAGTTTGAGCATAATTAGAGGCTTCTTTAACTAATTCCTCATCGTCATTTAAATGAATGCCAGGTCTGTATTCTTCTGGAGTGTATTTTTTGAAAGTTTTCGACTCCATGATAATTTTTCTAGTTAATTTAAGTCCTTTAGCTGCAATCATCCTATCGTGATCAGTTGATAGATAGTTTTGTTTTATTTTTGCATAAGTTCTTGAGTCTTTATCAACAATACTAACATGCCCTCTACTTGTTGGTCTGATATTTGAAACAGTAGGGGTGAATGCATGAAAATCATGATTTTTTGTTGCTCCCAAAGTATCCATACTCATAGGTTGAACATGCCATTGTAAGTCTGGTAGTTCTAAAGATGGATCGCTTTTAGCAAACATACAAAGTTGACTAGCACCCATAGTCATTGGGCCACTTCTTTTAAAAATATATTCTAAGCCAATCATTAAATTTCCAAATAAACTATTAATTTTTTTATTTAGAGATTTTAATCCATTAATTTTATAAATAGGTCTAAGCATTAAATGATCGTGTAAATTTTCTCCAACACCATTTAAATCTTGCACTATATCAATTCCAAGATTTTTAAGTTTTTCAGGATTTCCTATACCAGAAACTTGTAAAATTTGAGGAGATCCAATAGCCCCGGATGAAATAATAATTTCTTTATTTGCTTGAACTTTTTTTAATTCATTTCCTTCCCAATACTCAATTTCTTTAGCAGTTTTATTTTCAAAATTTATTTTTTTGACATGTGAATGAGTTAAAATTTTTAAATTTTTTCTGCTCTTGATTGGGTTTAAATATCCAACTGCTGTGCTACATCTAAAACCATCCTTTTCAGTTACTTGGAAATAACCACAGCCATGATTATCACCAGTATTAAAATCTTTTGTTTTAGGAATACCAAATTCCTCAGCAGCATTTTGAAATTCATCTAGAAGAGGCAGATGTATTCTTTGATCTGAAACAGATAAAGGGCCTCCAACTCCATGGAACTCATCTTTTCCTCTTTCTTGATTTTCTGCTTTTATAAAATAAGGCAAAACATCATCCCATCCCCAACCTGTGTTACCTAATTGTCGCCAAATATCATAATCTCTGTGTTGACCTCTTATGTAAAGTAGACCATTGATAGAAGAACTGCCTCCTAAAGTTTTTCCTCTAGGATACCTAATGGAAATATTATTCATGCTTTCATCAGGCTCTGTTTTGTAGCACCAATCAGTCTTTGGGTTGTGCATTGTTTTGAAATAACCAACAGGAATATGTATCCAAGGATAATTATCTTTTCCACCAGCTTCAATTAATAACACTTTATTTGAGGGATTTTCAGATAACCTGTTAGCAAGCACACAACCTGCTGATCCAGCACCTAAAATTATAAAATCAAAATTATCCATATTAGAACTCTTATAAATTAAATTTTTTTTATTTGTTATATTTCTGTACACAAAAATATCCAAATAATCCAATATTAGCACTTGTTTTAGATTTCATTCTTTGACAAGGTTTCATTTTTAAAAATAAAGAGAGGGAAACAAATGAAAAAAATCATTTCAATGTTATTTGCAGTTGCAATGGTATTTGGATTTATTTCGAATGCTAATGCTGCGAAAACACTAAAATGTCAGACAGTTCTTAACACTAAGGCTGATGAAGTTAAAATGTTAAAAGACTTTACTGACACTGTTACAACTTTGACAGGTGGATCTCTTAAGTTTGAAATTATGCCTGCAGGAGCAGTTGTTGGTGTAAAAGAAACTTTAGATGCTGTTGATAAAGGACTTATCGACTGTGGATTTGCTTGGACACACTATTGGTCAGGTGATCACCCTGCCGCTATGTTATTTGGTTCGCCAGTAGCAGGTGGTGGTGTTGGTATTGACAACATCGCATTCTTATCATGGTTTCAGTATGGTGGAGGAAAAGAGCTATACGACAGACTATGGAAAGAAATGGGAAGAGATATTAAAGGATTTATGATTCAACCAGTTGGTCCTGAAGCTTTAGGTTGGTTTCCAAAACCAATTAAAGATATGGCTGATTTTAGAAAATATAAATTCAGAACTCCTCCAGGAATTCCAGGACAAACTTATAAAGACATCGGTATAGCATCTGTTGCCATGGGTGGTGGAGATATTCTACCAGCTTTAGAAGCAGGAACTATTGATGCTGCTGAATGGTGTTGTCCAAAACCAGACTTAACGTTTGGTTTCCAAAAAGTATTAAAGCACTACTACCTACAAGGTTTACACCAAGTAGTCGTAAATGCTGACTTTTATATTACTGGAAAAACATATGAAGCTATGAGTGCTCATGAGAAGAAGTCTCTAGAAGTTGCCGCAAATGCATCTCTAGCGAAATCTCTAAGTTACAGAATCTATGAAAACGGAAAAGCTTTAAAAGAGCTTACAGAAGTTCATGGTGTAAAATTAGAAGATACTCCTTCTGATTACTTCACAGAATACATGGCAGCTGCTAAGAAAAGTTTGGAAACAAACGCAGCTAAAAATGCATTCTTTGCTGAAGTTTGGGACTCTATGAAAGAATTTGCTGATATTGCAGTTCCTTTCTGGAGTGGTGCTCAAATGTCTAATGCGAAGCTAGGAATGGCTCACGCAGCAACATTAAAGTAATCATTAAATAATCTTTACTTTAGAGCGGACTTAATAGTCCGCTCTAATTTTTTATATAAAATTTTATGGCAGACGAACCAGGTAAATTAGATATATCAGATGAAATGATTGCCGAAAGGCGAGGTGGTTCAGGAAAAATGCCAAGTGATATGCCACCATGGATGGCAAGTTCAATTGTAAATATAGATAAATTTAGCAAATGGGTTGGTAACGTTGTTTGTTGGATATTAATGCCATTAATTCTTGCAATGACTTATGAGGTTCTTGCTAGAAAATTATTTCATTCCCCAACAATTTGGGCTTATGACATAAGTCGCTTTTTATATGGTGCACTTTTTATGTTGGGTGCTGGTTATGCACTTTCTAAAGGTGTTCATATAAGAGCTGATTTTTTATACAGAAATTTTAAAACTAAGAATCAAGGAACAATTGATTTTTGGTTATATATTTTATTTTATTTTCCAGGCTTAATAGTATTTCTTTACATGACTATTGGATATGTAGGGGAGTCTATTCAAAGAGGTGAAAGAGGAATGGATACAACCTGGATGCCCTATATGTGGCCAATTAAAAGTTGCCTACTTATTGGAATAATATTTTTACTAATCCAAGGTATTTCAGAATTATTTAAAAGTTATTGGGCTGCCACAAGAGGAAAATGGCCAGGAGAAGATGAATGATAGCAGAATTAATTGATCCAGCCATTTTAGGTTTTATTTTAGTTGGAGTAATGCTTTTTGCAATCTTTGTCGGATTTCCAATTTCATTTACATTAATTTTCTTAGGTTTTGTATTTGGGTATCTAGGATTTGGAAAATTAGTCTTTTATTTAATGACCCTCCAGTTCTCGATGGTCATGACCGAACAAACCCTCGCCGCCGTCCCGCTCTTTGTCTTTATGGGCATTATGATGGAACAAGCAGGACTGATGGAAAGATTGTTCTCATCATTTCAAATGATGTTGGCTAGAGTAAGAGGTGCATTGTATTATGCTGTATTGTTTGTTTCAGTAATCTTTGCTGCAGCAACAGGAATTGTTGGTGCCTCTGTAACCATACTGGGAATCATGGCTGCAAAATCAATGAATAGATCTGGTTATGATGTAAGACTCGCAGCTGGCACAATTACAGCTGGTGGTACTTTAGGAATTTTAATTCCACCAAGTATTATGCTTGTTGTGATGGGTCCAATTATGGAAATTCCTGTAATTGACTTATTTGCTGCTGCTATAATACCTGGAATTCTTCTTGCTAGTTTATACGCTGGTTACACAACAATAAGATGCATGATAAATCCAAAATTAGGACCTGTAATTCCTGAAGAAATGAGGGCAGCAAGCATGAAAGAAGTTTGGATTGAATTTTTCTTAGGTTTAGTTCCACCTGCAGCTCTCGTCTTTGCTGCATTAGGAAGTATATTGTTTGGTTTTGCAACACCTACAGAAGCAGCAGGTTGTGGTGCTATGGGAGCTTTATTGCTTTCATTAGCGTACAAAAAATTAACTCTATCTAAACTTCAAGAGGCACTAGTTAAAACTTTAGAAATTACTGCTTTGATAATGGTTTTAGTCGCTGCATCAAACTTTTTTGGGGCTGTATTTGCAAGACTTGGTACTCCAACCTTATTAACTGAATTTTTGTTAGGATTAGAAATGAATAAATATTTAATCTTAGGAATTGTTATGGTTGCAATATTTTTATTAGGTTGGCCATTAGAATGGGTACCAATTGTTATGATTATTGTCCCAATTCTTTTACCGTTAATTGAGGCTTTAGGCTTTAATTTAACTTGGTTCGCAATATTGGTCGCTGTAAATCTCCAGACCGCTTGGCTATCTCCACCTGTAGCTTTGTCTGCTTATTTTTTAAAAGGTGTAGTACCTGAATGGGATTTAAAAGATATTTATTATGGAATGATGCAATTTATGGTTCTACAAGTTATAGGCTTAATTTTAATAATCATATTTCCTAAAATTGCCTTATGGCTACCAACTCTCTTATATGGACAGTAGAATTTATTAGTTTAAAATAAATTAAGTGAATCAACCTAAAGTAAAATACTCTCTATCTAATTGGGACTTAGTCACAGTTAATCCAAATTATAAAACTTGGAATTGGAAAGATCTATTTTGTTTTTGGGGAGCAAATGTACAGAGTGTAATTGGTTTCTCATTAATATCCTCTTTATACTTAATGTATAGTTTAAATATATTTGTAGTTTTTTTTGGAATAATATTAGGATCTTTTTTCGTTTATTTATTTTCAAATATTATTGGAAAACCTTCCCAAAAATTCGGTTTACCATTTGCAGTATTGCTTAGATCCTCACTAGGATTTAATGGCGCTAAATTTTTTGGGTTAATCAGAAGTTTAGTTGGAATATTTTTATTTGGAATTCAAACTTATTTTTTGTCTAAAATTTTAGTTTACTTAATAAGAATAGTAATTTTTTCTATAGACAATTCTTTATTGCAGCAGGAAATATTTATTTTTTATTATTTTGGTATGAATATTATTGATTGGTCTGCAATAATAATCACAATTATTCTACAGACTTTGTTTTTTACTGTTGGGATGCAGTACAACAAGAAAATAATTAATTTTTCAGCAATGACAGTCTATGCTGGTTTGTTAATTTTTTTCTTTGTTGTTTTATTAAGTGATGTGAAAATAACTACTGAAGCTTTTTCAAATATTTTTAATTTAAATAATTTTTTAGATGTTAATAATTTAGCACCTTTATTGACTGTTGCTGGAACAATATTTGCCTATTTTTCAATTTTGATAATTAGTTTTGGTGATTTTTCTAGATATGTAAAAAATGAGCAAGAATTAAAAAAAGGAAACTTAAGTCTAATTTTGAATTTAATTATTTTTTCATTTTTATCTGTTTTCATTGTTATAGGGTCCGATGTTTTTCTTAATCAAAAATTTTCAGATATAGATAGAATTTTTACTAATCCAACAGATATAGTAGGAAAATTTGATAATATACAAATAACAATAGTCGTTCTATTTTTTATTATAATTGCTTCAGCTTCTACAAATTTAGTTGCCAATTTCATCCCATCTCAGTACTCTTTAATAAATTTTGCTCCTTCAATATTAAGTTTAAAAAGCGCTAGTTATTTAATTGCTTTTTTTGGTTTGTTGATCGCAATCTTCTGGCTGACTATATTGAGCCAAATAGGAATTTTATCATTTGTTGATACTTTTGGAGCTTTCTTTGGTCCTTTATTTGGAGTGATGACAGCTGATTATTATTTAATTAAAAATCAAGAATTAAGTAATAAAGACCTATATTCTATAGACAAGGAGAGTGCTTATTATTATTCAGGTGGTTGGCATATCAAAGGTGTTTATTCTTTAATATTAGGATTTATTTTTTCAGCGTCAACAATTTGGAATACTAATTTAATGTTTTTACAATCTTATGCTTGGATAATAGGTGCATTTGTTGCTTGGATAACATATTACTTGTTGGCAAAAAAATAATTTTAATGCACACATTTGATTTTAAAAATAGAACAGCTGTAGTTACTGGTGGAGCCCAAGGGTTTGGTTTAGATGTTGCAAAAAGATTTTTAGAGTCTGGCGCTAAAGTATTTATATGGGATATCGATGAAAAGCTTCTTAAATCAGCAGTTGATGAAGTAAAAAACCATAACTTATTTTATAGTGTCGTTGATATATCAAATTATCAAGATGTAGAGAAAAACGTTGCAGACATAACCTCAAAATCAAACATAGATATTTTAATCAATAATGCTGGAATAACAGGTCCTACAGGTCCTTTGTGGGAGTATGATGTCGATATGTGGAATAAAATAGTACAGATAAATTTAATGGGCACTTTTAACTGCTGTCGAGCAATTGTACCAAATATGATTAAAAACAACTATGGAAGAATTGTTAATGTTGCTTCCGTTGCAGGCAAAGATGGTAATGCAAATGCAAGCGCGTATAGCTCAGGAAAAGCTGGCGCAATTGGGTTGACAAAAGCTTTGGGTAAAGAATTAGCTGACAAAGATATAGCTGTAAACGCTGTCACCCCAGCAGGTGCTAAAACTAGAATTTTAGATCAAATGAGTAAAGAGCATGTACAAAGAATGCTGTCAAAGGTGCCAAGAGGAAGATTTCTTGAAATACATGAGTTTACTTCACTAGTTTGCTGGCTTTCTTCACAAGAAAACACTTTTTCTACAGCTGCGGTATTTGATATCAGTGGTGGTAGATCCACATATTAGTCTCAAAAATTTGAAACTATTTTTATATCTTTATTTTGATTTTTAATAGAATTTTTACCCATAACAGGCGCTGTGATCATTATTGACCAATAGATAAGAAGAACAAACACAGAAATTATTTTCATATTATTCATTTAGCAATCAATTTTGCATTTAGAATGTTGAAATTGTGACTGAATATTGAATTTATAAATAATCTATCTATAAGAAGATCATGCTTAAATTTTTTTTTATTTTTATTACATCATTAATTTTTCTTAACTCAGCAGTCGCTGAAAATATAAATATTTTTAAATTTACAGAGCAAGAGCTTTCAGAACTCGATGTTCGAAAGGTGAGAGGAGCAGATAACAAAACAGTTTATACTGTTGGATCAAATGAGAATGGTAATTATTTAAAAGCAGTAGCTGATAATGCTGCTTCAGGCCTTGGAAAAGAGATTAAAATTGACCTAAATAAAACTCCTTTTATCAATATTACATGGAAAATTGAGAAAGATTTGCAAGGCATTAATGAGAACTCAAAAAAAGGTCATGATTTTGCAGCTAGAGTCTTTGCTGTAAAAAAAACAGGAGCAACTCCACTTTCAAATAGAGCAATTAATTATGTTTTTTCAAGCAATAGTGCAGTTGGCCAGAGTTGGCCAAGTCCTTATACAAAAAAATCAATAGATAATGTATTAGCAACTACAAAAGACAATCTTAATGTTTGGGTAACGGTAAAAGCCAATGTTAAGGAAGATTTTAAAAAATTTCATAATCTAGATGTGAATGAATTAGATGGTTTGGCTATAATGGCTGATACTGATAATTCTAAAATGAAATCAATTTCTTATTTTCAGAATATTTATTTTTCAGCAGATTAATTACCATTTTAAATACTTTTTTAATCCAATACTTAAAAACGATAATAAAATAGCTGCGATAACATCAGCGATTGGAACTGCATTTGGAAATCCAAAGTTCCATAAAATTACTCCGATTAACCAAATTATATAAATTTTCATCTAAGATATTATATCTTAGTTTCTATTAAATTTTTATTTATTTGATATTATTAACTTATGCATAAAAACTTTACTCATAATGTTAAAGTGTATTATGAGGACACAGACGCTGGTGGAGTTGTGTACTATGCAAATTATTTAAAATATTTAGAAAGAGCTAGAACTGAAGCGTTATCAACTATTGGATTAAGCAATACAAAAATAAAAAATGATTTTGGTGCTCTCATAATTGTTAAATCGTGCAATATTGAATATAAAAAATCTGCATATTTAGAAGATGATCTACAAATTAAATCTTTTGTAGACTCTACTTCAAAAACCTCTTTTTTAATGAATCAATCAATATTTAAAAATGAGGAATTGATCGTAGAGGCTAAAACTCATCTAGTATTTATAAATGAAAAATTTAAGCCGGTTAAAATTCCAGAAAAAATCTTATCAGACTTTAAACCCTATACTTCTAGTTCATAGATATTTTTCTAACTTTTTTAAATAAGTCTACAATCATTTTTTCAGATATAAGTTTAGTATTTACATTTCTAGGGCTAGGGTGATAACAGGCAATTAGTTTAATATTTCCTGGTAGTAAATAGGATTTTCCGTGAATAAATTTTATCTTCTCATTAAAACTATATTTTTTTTTATAAAATTTAGCACAATTATCAAATGCTACCTTTCCTAATGCAATAATAGTTTTTAATTTTTTTAAATTATTAATCTCGCTATCAAAGTATTTTGAACAATTATTAAGCTCTTCTATTTTAGGTTTGTCTCCAGGAGGAACACATTTTAAAATATTAGTTATATATGTCGATTTTAATTTGAGACCATCATTTAGATTTTCTGAATTTGGTTGGTTTGAAATTTTAGCTTTAAATAAACATTTAAATAAAAAATCTCCAGATTTATCACCTGTGAATGCTCTTCCTGTTCGTGTGCCTCCATGTGCTGCTGGGGCCAATCCAATTATTAAAATTTTTGCATCAATTTCGCCAAAACCTGTAACTGGTTTTCCCCAGTAGGTTTCGTCTATATTTTGTTTTCTTTTTTCTGTTGAAATTTTTTTAACAAAATTAACAAGCCTTGGACATTCTTTACATTTAAGAATTGTTTTATTTAAACTATCTATTTTAATATTCATAAATGAAAATTTTAAATTATTTAACCTTAATATTTATATGTATTAATCCCTCAGTTAAAGCAGATTCAAAACAAACTTTAATTAATGAATTACAAAAGGGTGGAAAATTAATTTTCATAAGACATGCTTATGCCCCTGGTGGTGGCGATCCAGATAATTTCGATATTAACGATTGTACAACTCAAAGAAATTTAAGTGATAGTGGTAGAGTTCAATCACAAAAAATTGGTAATTTTTTTAAGAAAAATAAAATTTCTATTGGAAAAGTTTATTCCAGTGAATGGTGTCGATGTAAAGAAACAGCATCTATTGCCTTTAAAGAATATGAAACTAAAAATTTTCTAAACTCATTTTTTAGTGCAAAATTTGCCAGCAATAGAAAAAAGCAAGTTATTGATTTTGATAAATTTATTAGCACTTGGAATAAAGATCAAAATTTAGTTTTTGTCACACATTATGTGGTGATTTCTGAAATTTTAAATTATGCACCATCATCTGGAGAGATTGTTGTTTCGGATAAAAGTTTAAAAGTTATTGATACTTTAGAAATTGAATATTAAAGTAAATTATCATGTCATCTAAAAGAGCAATGAGACAAGCGCAAAAACAAGCATACGCGAAGCATCGTTCAAATATTACAAATAGTAGATTTGAACTTAAGAAAAAATTTATTACTAAAAACAAAGAAGAAAAAAAAAATAAAAACTAACTTTCTTGATCAAATTTCTCTATTTTTTCACAACTAGAGATTTTAGATAAACTTTCAACATCATTCAAAACAGCCTTAACAAATATTTCTGGTTTATTTTTTTCAAATAAAATTTGAGTATAAAACTGAGGATAACCATGTTTTAATGTAAGTATTTTTCCATCTTCTTCATAAATATTTCTCACATAGGAGTTTTTCTTTTTAACACTTAAATCGGTAATTTTATATTTTTGATAAGTTTTTTCATTATAAACGTAATTACGTGTCATAATTAGTTCATTAAGATTTAAAATATATTCATTTTTTAAAAAACCGTCCTCTTTATGATCACATTTACTCATCACAATTATTTCTGAGTGAGAATTAAAGGATATAAAAAAAAATGATAAAAAAAATATTAAAAACTTATTTTCTCTCATTTTTATCAACAAAAAATAAAGCTATAATAAATATTACAGTCCAAGCAAATACAGACAATGTTTTTAAAGGGGTGGTATCTGCTCCCCAAACATCAAAGAATAAAGCGCCAATAATTATCCCTATAGCATAGAGAATACTTACAATTTTAACTTTACTCATATTTTATCAATCTTTGATTAAGTTTTTCTTAAAAAGAGACATACCATTCTTGATTTTATAAGAATAAGATTCTTTAAAACTCTCTAGTTGCCAACCAGTAAGTCTTTTTTCAATTACAATTATATTTTCTTTTTTCCATTCATCAGTTGTTTCTTCCATTTTCCAAAGTCTTTTTTCCTCATTACTTCTTCCACAACCATAACAATAACCTGTTGATGGATCAGTTTTGCAAATGCTTATGCAAGGTGAAATAATCATTTTTTATAAATTAGTATAAAATTTATTAGATAAATAGATAATTTTTTAACAATTGTCATTGGACAAATAGTTTCAATAATATATAAAACCTCGTAATTTGTGGGGCGATGGCGGAATTGGTAGACGCGTTGGTCTTAGGAACCAATATGGCAACATGTGAAGGTTCGAGTCCTTTTCGCCCTACCATTAAAATATTATGAAAGTTACAGTAGAAAATAAAAAAGGTTTAAATAAAGACCTTAAAGTTTTTATCGATAAAGAGACAATGAACTCTTATATGGATGAAAAATACGAAGAGATCAAAGGTACTGTTAATCTTAAAGGATTTAGACCAGGTAAAGTTCCAAAAGAAATTTTAAAAAGACAATTTGGTAAAGCAGTTTTTGGAGAAGTTTTAGACAAAGTTTTAAAAGAAACTTCTACAAAAGCATTAGAAGAAAATAAAATTAAACCAGCTGGTCAACCAAAACTTGACTTAAAGACATATGGCGAAGACAAAGATCTTGAGTATGTTTTATCAGTAACGGAATTACCAAAACTAGAAATCAAATCTTTAGAAAATATTAAATTTGACGAATACACAGTCAAAATTGATGATAGTGAAACAGATAAAAGAATAAAAGATATAGCTAAAAACCAACCAAACTTCAAAGAAGTTAGCGCTGATACAAAAGCTAAAAAGGGTGATTTAGTTTCTTTAGATTATAAAGCAACAGTTGATGGTAAGGATTTTAAAGGAAGCGAGGGAAAGAATACTCAGTTAACTTTAGGTAAAGACTTATTTTTAAAAGGCTTCGATGAACAATTAATTGGAGTTAAGAAAGATGATGAAAAAGTTGTAGAAGCAACTTTGCCAGAAAATTTCCCTGAAAAAGAATTAGTAAATAAAAAAGCTAAATTTAATTGTAAAATTTTAAGTGTTAAACAATCAGAAGAAGTAAAAATTGATGATGATTTTGCAAAAAATTTAGGAGCAAAAGATTTAAAAGATTTAAAAACATTAATTTCAAAACAAATTAATGACGAATACAAAAATTCTTTAGATCAATTATCTAAAAATCAAATTTTGAAAGAAATTGAAAAAATCAAAGTGGATGAGGTGCCAGAAAATTTAATTGAAGAAGAGGTAAAAATTCTTTCGCAGGGTATGTCTGAGGAAGAAGCTAAGAAAAATAAAAAGGATTTTGTGGATAAGGCAAAAACTAGAATTAAGACTGGATTAATTTTAAATGAGTTTGGTGAAAAAAATCAGGTTAAAGTTACAGAACAAGAGGTTCAAGCTGAAGTACAAAAACAATTAAGAATGATGCCTGGACAAGAAAAAATGGTTATGGATTTTTATCAAAAAAATCCTTCTGCATTAGCGAGTCTTAGAGGAACTGTGTACGAGGAAAAAATTTTAAATTTAATTAAAGAAAAAGGTAAAGCAAATAAGAAAGAAATTTCAAAAGAAGAGGCTGAAAAGATTTTAAAAGAAGCTCATAAGCAAGACCATGATCATGATCATAGCCATGCAGCAGAAAAAAAGGAAACTAAGAAAAAATCATCCACAACATCTGCTAAAGAAAAAAAACCTTCAACTAAAAAGGTAAAATCAAAGCCAACAGCGAAAAAGACAAAAAAAGTTAGCAAAAAGTAATCTCAAGTTGTATAAGTAGAACGAATCAACTTATGACAACAAAATTATCAGAACATATGAGCAATCTTGTGCCAATGGTTGTTGAACAATCAAGTAAAGGTGAAAGAGCTTATGATATCTATTCAAGACTATTAAAAGAAAGAATTATTTTTTTAACAGGTCAAATTAATGACAACGTTGCATCATTAGTTACAGCTCAATTGTTATTTTTAGAAGCTGAAGATCCAAAAAAAGAGATTTATTTATACATTAATAGTCCGGGAGGTTTGGTTACAGCAGGTCTTGGCATTTATGATACAATGCAATATGTGAAACCTGACATTTCTACTTTATGCATCGGCCAAGCAGCTTCTATGGGTTCCTTTTTGCTTGCAGCTGGGACAAAAGGAAAAAGATTTTCATTACCAAATTCAAGAATAATGGTTCATCAACCATCCGCAGGTTTTCAAGGTCAGGCAACTGATATTGAAATTCATGCTAATGAAGTTTTGTCTTTAAAGAAAAGACTTAATGAAATTTATTCAAAACATACTGGAAAAAGCGTTGAAGAAATAAAGTCTGCTCTTGAAAGAGATAATTTCATGACAGCAGATGTCGCACAATCTTTTGGTCTTATTGACGAAGTAGTAGAAAAAAGATCTTAATATACAATATATTGAGTCATTATTAATCGAAACTTGATTAGTGTGAGTCTTCTATAATAAAGTAATTAAATTGATTCGTTATAAAAATTAAAATGACAACAAATAATAAAAATATTCTTTACTGTTCTTTCTGTGGCAAGAGCCAACATGAAGTAAGAAAGTTGATTGCCGGGCCTACAGTTTTCATCTGTGATGAATGTGTTGAGCTGTGTATGGACATTATAAAAGAAGAGAGTAAAGATACTTTTGTAAAACATCAAGATGGCCTTCCATCTCCAAAAGAAATTTGTTCAGTATTAGATGATTATGTAATTGGTCAAGCTCATGCGAAGAAGGTATTATCTGTTGCAGTACACAATCATTACAAAAGATTAAATTATGAAAGCAAAACAAGCAAAAATGTTGAGTTATCAAAATCCAATATACTTTTAGTGGGTCCCACAGGTTGTGGAAAAACATTGCTTGCACAAACTCTAGCTAGAATTCTTGACGTTCCATTCACAATGGCTGATGCAACCACTCTAACTGAGGCAGGTTATGTTGGAGAAGATGTTGAAAATATTATTTTAAAATTGCTACAAGCATCTGACTATAACGTTGAAAAAGCTCAAAGAGGTATAGTTTATATTGATGAGGTTGATAAAATTAGTAGAAAATCTGAAAATCCATCAATCACTAGAGATGTATCTGGAGAAGGTGTTCAACAAGCGCTTCTTAAAATAATGGAAGGAACAGTTGCAAGTGTTCCACCTCAAGGGGGTAGAAAACATCCTCAACAAGAATTTTTACAAGTAGATACTACAAATATTTTGTTTATTTGTGGTGGTGCGTTTGCAGGACTCGATAAAATAATTTCTCAAAGAGACAAAGGTACTTCAATTGGTTTTGGTGCAGATGTAAAAAATACACAAGATAAAAAAACTGGTGAATGGATGAAAGGGTTAGAACCCGAGGATTTATTGAAATTTGGATTGATTCCAGAATTTATAGGAAGACTTCCAATGATAGCAACACTTGAAGATTTAGACGAAAAATCTTTAATAAAAATATTACAAGAACCAAAAAATTCTTTAACAAAACAATATCAAGAATTGTTTAAATTGGATGGCGCCAAACTAATATTTAAAGAAAACGCTCTAAAAGAAATAGCACAAAAAGCAATTAGCAAAAAAACTGGAGCAAGAGGTTTGAGATCAATTCTAGAAAATATTTTGTTAAAAACAATGTACGATCTTCCGAGTCAAGATAATATTGAAGAGGTTATTGTTGATGCGGGTGCAGCAAAAGGACAGTCACAACCAATTTTAGTTCATGCTAAAGGTGATAATAAATCTAAGTCAAATAAGACCACAGCGGCTTAATATCCTTAATAAATAGTAAAAACCTATTGCATTATAAAATATAATATCCATATTATTCCCATGGATGTTAAAATTTCACTACCGTTGTTACCACTAAGAGATATAGTGGTTTTTCCTAGTATGGTTATTCCTTTGTTTGTAGGAAGGGATAAATCTATTTCAGCTCTAAATGAGGTGATGAAAAAAGATAAAAAAATTATTCTTGTTACTCAAAAAAATTCAGAAATTGATGATCCTAAGAAAACCGATGTTTTTATGTACGGTTGTGAGGGAAGCATTTTGCAATTATTAAAATTACCTGATGGAACAGTTAAAGTTTTAGTAGAGGGAATCAAAAGAGTAAAAATTTTAGATTTTAAAGATAATGAAAAATTTATAATTTGTGATTATGCCCATTATCAAGATATTTTTCCTAAAGATGAGGATTTGTTTCCTTTAGCTGCTACGGCATTAAGAAGATTGGAAAAATTAACCTCAATAAATAAAAAAATTTCTAGTGAAACAATTAATACAATTAAGCAATTAAAAGACCCTTCTCAGATTGCTGACAATATTGCATCTCATATAACTGCTACTATTTCAGAAAAACAACAAATTTTTGAAACTGTAGATGTAAAGAAAAGATTAAATGCCATTATTAAAATAATGGAGAATGAGACGAGTATTATTGGTGTCGAAAAAAGAATAAGAGGTAGAGTCAAAACTCAAATGGAAAAAACTCAAAGAGAGTATTATCTAAATGAGCAATTAAAAGCTATTCAAAAGGAACTTGGTGAAATTGAAGATGGTAAAGATGAAACAACCAGTTTAAATAAAGCAATTACAAAAGCTAAGATGCCAAAAGAGGTAGAGAAGAAATGTTTACAAGAATTAAAAAAATTAAAAAATATGAGTCCAATGTCTGCAGAGGCAACAGTTGTAAGAAACTATTTAGACTGGATGACCGAGCTACCTTGGCATAAAAAAAGTGAAGTTGATATAGATTTAACTAAAGCTTTAAATATTCTTGATAAAGATCATTTTGGATTAGAAAAAGTAAAAGAGAGAATTGTTGAATTTTTAGCTGTTCAAAAAAGAATGGAAAAAATTAAAGGCCCAATTTTATGTCTGGTGGGCCCCCCCGGAGTTGGAAAAACATCATTAGGAAAATCAATAGCAAAAGCAACAAATAGAGAATTTGTTAGAATGTCTGTTGGTGGTATGAGAGATGAAGCAGAAATAAGAGGACATAGAAGAACATATATCGGATCTCTCCCAGGAAAAATTATTCAGATGATGAAAAAAGCAGGGACTAAAAATCCATTAATTCTGTTAGATGAAATAGATAAAATAGGAAATGATTATAGGGGCGATCCATCTTCAGCATTATTAGAAGCTTTAGATCCTGAGCAGAATACAACATTTAATGATCATTATTTAGAAGTTGATTATGATTTATCAGATGTGATGTTTGTAACAACCGCTAACACCTTAAACATTTTACCTCCTTTATTAGATAGAATGGAAGTAATTAGATTAGCAGGTTACACAGAGGATGAAAAAATTAGTATCGCAAACAAATATTTATTACCAAAACAAATCAAAGATAACGGTGTTAAAGAAAAAGAAATGAAATTGGATGATAATATTATAAAAGAAGTTATAAGGGGATACACAAAAGAGTCAGGTGTAAGAAATCTTGAAAGAGAAATTTCTAAACTTGCAAGAAAAGTTGTCAAAAAAATTGTAGCTGGTGAAGAAAAAGAAGTTGGAATAAATATTAAAAATTTATCTGATTTTTTAGGTGTTCCTAAGTTTAAGTTCGGAGAATTAGAGGCTGAGAATAGAGTAGGCATAGTAACAGGACTTGCCTGGACTGAGTACGGTGGAGAAATCTTAAAAATTGAAACTGTTACAATGCCAGGAAAAGGGAGAATGC
Source organism: uncultured Pelagibacteraceae bacterium (assembly GCA_902556505.1). Taxonomy (GTDB): domain Bacteria; phylum Pseudomonadota; class Alphaproteobacteria; order Pelagibacterales; family Pelagibacteraceae; genus Pelagibacter. The sequence continues at coordinate 4,646 of CACDWM010000004.1, read as the reverse complement.
AAATTACCGGTAAACTAGGTGATGTTATGCAAGAGTCAGTTAAAGCTGCAAAATCTTTTGTAAGATCAAAATGTTTAGAGTATGGAATTATTCCACCTATTTTTGAAAAAAAAGATTTTCATATTCACGTTCCTGAAGGAGCAACACCAAAAGATGGTCCATCTGCTGGTATTGGAATGGTAACATCTATTGTTTCATCAATTACAAATATTCCTGTAAGAAGAGATATTGCTATGACTGGTGAAGTAACTTTAACAGGCCAAGTATTACCAATTGGTGGATTGAAAGAAAAATTATTAGCAGCGCACAGAGCTGGAATAAAAGAAGTTTTAATTCCTAAAGAGAATGAAAAAGATCTAGTGGATATGCCTAAGAAAATTATAGACGATATAAAAATTACACCTGTTGAATATGCTGATCAAGTTATAAAAATAGCACTTACAAAAGAACTTAAACCAACAGAGTGGGTTGAGGTCGATATTTCTAAAAAAGACGATAAATCTCAAGCTAGTATTCAATAATAATTAATTTACATTATTTAAGTGTTGATGTAATAAGTAGCCTTGTTTTGGGCGGTTAGCTCAGTTGGTAGAGCATCTCGTTTACACCGAGGGGGTCAAAGGTTCGAGTCCTTTACTGCCCACCAAAACAATAAAGTGGGGGTGTAGCTCAGTTGGTTAGAGCGATCGCCTGTCACGCGATAGGTCGAGGGTTCGAGTCCCTTCACTCCCGCCACTTTTCACTAATTTTGCATGTTTATATCAATTAAAATGTGACTTATCTTCCCTTCAACATCAGATAAAAACTGATATATAGATTTCCATGTTATCTGAATTTTTAAAAGATTACTTACCAATAATAATATTTTTAGTATTAGCTCTTGGGTTAAGTTGTGCTTTTGTGGTTGTAAACTTTATTCTATCACCAAAAAAACCTGATCCTGAAAAACTTTCAGCTTATGAGTGCGGTTTTGAACCTTTCGAGGACTCAAGAATGGAATTTGATGTGAGATTTTATTTAGTTGCAATTCTATTTATTATTTTTGATTTAGAGATAGCATTTTTATTTCCATGGGCAATATCTCTTGGAAATATTGGATTATTAGGTTTTTCATCAATGATGATTTTTTTGTTCATACTTACAATAGGTTTTATTTATGAATGGAAAAAAGGTGCTTTAGACTGGGAATAAAAATTATAAACCACAATGAATAATAAAATAGATCAAGTTCCTGAGGAATTTAAACAACTTGCAGAAGATTTTAGCAAGAATGGTTTTATTACTACATCACTTGATAATTTAATTAACTGGTCAAGATCAGGATCACTTCATTGGATGACTTTTGGTTTAGCTTGTTGTGCTGTTGAAATGATGCAAACAGCCATGCCGAGATATGATTTAGAAAGATTTGGAGCAGCTCCAAGAGGTTCGCCAAGACAATCAGACGTTATGATAGTTGCGGGAACTTTAACAAATAAAATGGCGCCAGCTTTAAGAAAAGTTTATGACCAGATGCCTGAACCAAGGTATGTGATTTCAATGGGAAGTTGCGCAAACGGAGGTGGGTATTACCATTATTCATACTCAGTTGTTAGAGGTTGTGATCGAATTGTTCCTGTAGATGTTTATGTGCCAGGATGTCCTCCATCAGCAGAGGCATTGTTGTATGGAATACTGCAACTACAAAAAAAAATTAGAAAAAAAGGATCTTTTATTAGATAGTTATGAAAAGTTTAGAAGATCTAGAAAAAAAAATTAATTCTGAGTTAACTACCAAAATTAACAAAACAGAAATTAAACATAACCAAATTTATATTGAAACAGACAAAGAAGACATTATTGATGTCTCTATTTTTTTAAAAACAAATCAAGATACTAAATTTAGACAACTAATAGATATAACGGTAGTTGATTATCCAGAACAAAATCAAAGGTTTGAACTAATATACTTGTTTTTAAGTCATGAATTTAATCAAAGATTGATTGTAAAATATTCAATCACCGAAAATGAAGTTATTCCATCATTAACTAGCATTTTTCCATCAGCAAATTGGATGGAGAGGGAGGTTTTTGATATGTATGGTGTATCTTTCAAGGATCATCCAGATCTAAGAAGAATACTAACTGATTATGGATTTGAAGGCCACCCATTAAGAAAAGATTTTCCATTAACGGGTCACTCAGAAGTTAGATATAGCGAAGATCAAAAAAAAGTGATTAGTGAACCAGTGAAGCTTGAACAAAATTATAGAAATTTTGATTACGAAAGTCCTTGGGAAGGAACAAAATATATTAAAGAAGAAATTGAGCATAATGACAAAAAAAATTAAAAATTTAAATTTAAATTTTGGCCCTCAACATCCTGCAGCTCATGGTGTTCTTAGATTAATCTTAGAGTTAGATGGCGAAGTAGTTGAAAAAGCAGATCCTCACATTGGTTTACTTCATAGAGGAACAGAAAAACTTATTGAAAATAAAACTTATATGCAGGCAGTTCCTTATTTTGATCGTTTAGATTATGTCGCTCCTATGAATCAGGAACATGCTTTCGCACTAGCTGTCGAAAAAATACTTAAAATAGATGTACCAATTAGAGCACAATACATAAGAGTTATATTTTGTGAGATTGGGAGAATTTTAAGTCATATTTTAAACGTTACAACTCAAGCTCTAGATGTTGGAGCATTAACACCTTCTCTTTGGGGTTTTGAGGAAAGGGAAACTCTAATGACATTTTATGAGAGAGCTTCTGGATCAAGACTTCATGCAAATTATTTTAGAGCGGGAGGTGTTCATCAAGATTTGCCAAAAGATTTAGAAGAAGATATTGCAAAATTTTGTGAAACATTTCCGAAAATAATTAACGATTTAGAAAGTTTGTTAACTGATAATAGAATTTTTAAACAAAGAAATGTCGATATAGGAGTAGTCACAAAAGAAGATGCCTTAGAATATTCTTTTTCAGGAGTTATGATTAGAGGTTCAGGTATTCCATGGGACTTAAGAAAATCTCAACCTTATGATTGCTATGAAAGTTTAGACTTTAAAATTCCGGTTGGAAAAAATGGAGATTGTTACGACAGATATTTATGTAGAATTGAAGAAATGAAAGAAAGTGTTTCAATTATTAAACAATGTCTAGCTAAAATGGAAAAGGGTCCAATTAAATCATTAGATGGCAAGATTAGCCCTCCACCTAAGGCAGAAATCAAACAATCAATGGAAGCTTTAATACATCATTTTAAACTTTTCACAGAGGGATACAGAGTTCCAAAAGATGAAATTTATACAGCTGTTGAGGCACCGAAAGGAGAATTTGGTGTTTACTTGATATCTGATGGATCAAGTAAACCTTACAAATGTAAAATAAGAGCACCAGGATTTTCACATTTACAATCGATGGACTATTTAATTAAAGGTCATATGCTGGCTGATGTTCCCGCTGTATTAGGTTCTTTAGATATTGTTTTCGGAGAGGTAGATAGATGAGTTTAAGAAGACCTGCTAAAGACCAGCCAGAAAGTTTTGAGTTTAATGCTTCATCATTAGAAGCAGCAAATGTTATTGTCGCGAAATATCCTGAAGGTAAACAGCAAAGCGCTGTGATGGCCTTACTTTATATTGCTCAAAAACAAAATAATAATTGGATACCTTTAGCTGCAATGAAGTATATCGCTAAGTTTTTAGACATGCCTTATATTAAAGTTTATGAGGTAGCTACTTTTTATACAATGTATAATTTAGCACCTGTAGGCAAATACTTTGTTCAAGTATGCACAACAACACCCTGCATGATAAGAGGTGCAAATAAATTAGTTGAGGCATGCAAGGAAAGAATTTCTGAAAATGAGTGTGAATTATCCCATGATAAAACCTGTTCATGGATGGAAGTTGAATGTTTGGGAGCATGTGTCAATGCTCCAATGATGCAAATTAATGATGATTATTATGAAGATTTAGATAAACAAAAAACTTTAGATATTTTAGATAAAATTTTAAATGGAGAAACTCCAAAACCTGGTTCATATAGAGGAAGAGTAAATAATGAACCAGAAAATAACAGGAAAACCTTAGTGGATTTAAAAAATGCTTAAAGATCAGGATAGAATTTTTCAAAATTTATATAATGATAAAGGCTCAGATGTATCTTCATCACAAGAGAGAGGTGATTGGGTAAATACAAAAGAAATTACTAACAAAGGAAGAGACTGGATAATTAATGAAATTAAAGAATCTCAATTAAGAGGTCGAGGTGGGGCAGGATTTCCTACTGGTTTAAAATGGTCATTTGCGCCAAAAGAAGTTGGATCTAGACCACATTACCTAGTTATTAATGGCGATGAGTCTGAGCCAGGAACTTGTAAAGATAGAGACATTTTAAGATTTGAACCTCATAAGTTAATAGAAGGTTGTTTAATAGCATCGTATGCTGTGCAAGCACATGTTTGTTATATTTACATAAGAGGAGAATATTTTGTTGATGGTCAAAAACTTCAAGCAGCAATAGATGAAGCTTATGAAAAAAAATTATTAGGGAAAAATGCAGCTGGTACAGGATGGGATTTAGATATTTATATTCATTACGGAGCTGGTGCATATATTTGTGGTGAAGAGACTGCACTGCTTGAAAGTTTAGAGGGAAAAAA
>CACDWM010000003.1 GCA_902556505.1 uncultured Pelagibacteraceae bacterium | reverse complement strand
TTGCAGTGATGAATGTTGAGTGTGGAAATGTAATAATTGAACTTTATCCAGATATTTCTCCTAAAGCAGTAGAAAGATTTAAAATTTTAATTGAACAAAAAATGTATGATGGTTCTGCTTTTTATAAAGTTTCAGAAAATACTTTTGTACAAGCTGGAGATATTGAGTATGGAAATATAAATAATTTAGATTATTCCAAAATTGGTAGCGGAAAGTCTGGATTAGGGTTGTTAAAATCAGAACTAAGCAACGATTTTAAATTTACGGAGGGTAGTGTTGGTTTTGCTAGAGCAACAGAATTTGATACAGAAGATAGTGAATTCTTTATTACATTAAAAGAAATACCAATTTATCAAGGCGAATATACTCCAATTGGGAAAGTAGTTTATGGTTTAGATATATTAACTAAAATTAAAACAGGTAATAAGGCAATTTTTGTATTAAGACCTGATTATATTAAAACCTTTAGAATGTTTAATTCTAATTAACCAAAGGTTTTCCAGTGGACAATGTATGTTTAATTCTTTCTTGAGTTTGTTTTGTTTCTATCAATCTCATAAAAGAGTCTAGTTCTAATTTATACAGATCATCCTCTGATAATTTTTTTTCAATAGTAGTGTCTCCACCACTTAAAACGTTTGCAAGTTCAGTTCCAACATACATACCATGATCTAAAATTATCTTTTCGTTGTATAATTTCTCTAAAACCTTAACCATTTTATCTTTCAACGGCTTTCCAGAAAGTTTGAATTTGCACTCTTCTGGAGGAACAAAATCATTATTTTGATCAATTAAATTTTTTGACTCCTCAAAAAGACTGTTTCTGTTCATTATTTTTTTGTCTTCTGGTCTTAAATACTTTAATGGCTCAGCCTCGATTGGAGATGTAGCTGTTTTAGCATAACCAATAATATCAAAAACTTTTAGTGGTGCATAATCTGGGTCTGATTTTGCTTCTTCTGTTTGTGACCATCTCCACAACATTTCTTTACATCCCCCGCCTGCTGGAACTAATCCAACAATAGTTTCAACTAATCCAATAACTAAATTTGTGTGTGAGGCAACAAAATTACTTTGAACTAAAACCTCAAAGCCTCCTCCAAGTGTAAGTCCAGAGGGAGCTGATACAACTGGGTACTTAGAGTATTTTAAAGTTTTGCATGTATCTTGAAAATACTTAATGAATTTTTCAATTGATTTAAAATCTCCTTTATCAGCAAAATTCATAGTATAACTTAAATTTACACCTGCTGAAAATTGCATGCTTTCATTAATTATTATTAAAGGTTTGTCAGTTGCATTTTTCAGTGCATCCATTGAGTCATAATCTAATGCACAAGCTTTTGTTGTAAATTCAACAATATTAAAATCTTTAAAACGGTGAATTTCAGCAGAATTATTTTTATCTAGTTTTATTGCTGTTGGTCTAACTTTTCCCAACGTTTCAATATCAGTATATAATTGTCTTTCTCCATAAAAGTTTTCATCTTTTGATTTTGATAAATTTTCTAAAAAATTATTATTTTCAAAATTATCTATTCTTGAAAAAAAATTTTCTACTCCAATTGATTTTAACATTTCAAAAGGACCCATTGCCCAATTGAAACCAAGTCTCATTGCTTCGTCTATATCGTTGAACTTATCTGTAATCCCTGGAACCAGTGAAGACGCATATTTAATTATTTTAGAAATTACTTCCCAGGCATATTCTCCGTATTTATCTTTTCGATTAATTAAATTATTTATGTCTACAGTCTCAACTCCTAAATCTATTTTTTTTGAGGATGTATATTCACCCGTTTCTAAATTTATAGCCTCTAATATTTTCTGGTTTCCACTTTTATTCATTCTGTAAAAACCACCTTTTCCTTTACGTCCAGTGTAACCAGTATCAATCAATTTTTTTACTAATGGAATTTCTTTTGCAACAATTTGAAATTCGTCATTTTCTGAAAGCTCTTTAATAAAGCTTTTTAAAACATCGGCCATCAAATCAATTCCGATTAGGTCATATAAACCAAAAACTCCTGTTTTAGGTATACCCATTGGTCTTCCAAAAACTGCATCAGCCTCTTCGATTGATAGTTTCATTCTAAATGCTTCTGTCATTGCTACCTGCATTGCAAAAACACCTATTCTATTTCCTAAGAAACCAGGAGTATCATTACAAACAATAGCTCCTTTACCTAATTCTATTTCACAAAATTTTTTAAGAGAATTAATTTTATTTAAATCATTATTTTCATTCTTAACAATTTCTAACAACCCCATGTATCTGACAGGATTAAAGAAATGAGTTATACAAAAGTCTTTTTTTTCTTCTTCAGTTAATTTTTCTGATAATACCTTAATTGGAATAGATGATGTGTTTGATGAAACAATTGCACCTTGTTTTCTATTCTTAAATATTTTTTCATAAATATTATGCTTTATATCTATTCTTTCAACTACAGCTTCAACAATCCAATCAGCTTCTTTTACTACATCAAAATTATCATTAATGTTCCCAACTTTAATATTTTCAATTTTGGTTTTATCTAAAAGCAATGGAGGTCTTGATTTATGAATTCTATTTCTTGCCTTTTCAGATATTTCTGTTGTTAAATCTAAAAGAGTTACGGGCACATTTGCATTACATAGATGTGCTGCAATCCCACTACCCATCGTACCAGATCCGATAACAACTACTTTTTTAATATCCATAATTAGTAAACTTTTATTGAATTAATCTAAAACTTGAAATAAGACAAATTTCCTGATTAATTAAAATGGTAAGCTATATAAATTAACACAATATTAAAGAGAAAAATGTACAATTCAGTAATAGCTGGTTACTCCAGATCACCTTTTGCCATGGCAAATAAAGGAAAATTAATAGATGTAAAACCAGTTAATCTGCTAGCTGAAGTAATTAAAAACCTAGTTTCACAATCAAAAATTGATTCTAAAGATGTTGAAGATGTTGTTATCGGATGTGCTTTTCAAGTTGGTGAACAGTGTTTTAATATTGGAAGATTGGTAACCTTTTTGTCTGACTTAGATATTAAAGTACCAGGAATGACTGTAGATAGATGGTGTGGATCTTCTATGGAAGCAATTCATATTGCTGCTGGGAAAATAGCAATGGGTTCGGGTAAGGTGTTTATTTGTGGAGGGGTAGAAAGTATGACAAGAGTTAGAACTGGGTTTGATCCTTTGCCTTATCCTTTTTCAGATGAAGAAAAACAAAATCCACATTTGTATTTATCAATGGGAATCACTGCAGAGAATGTTGCAAAAAAATATAATATTTCAAGAACAGAGCAACAAGAGTTCTCATTAGAAAGTCATAGAAAAGCAAATGAAGCGCAACAAAAAGAAAAATTTATAAGCGAGATTACTAAGATAGGTGATTGCAAAACAGATGAAAATATTAGACCTAATAGTACAATGGAAAAATTGAATAGTTTAAAGTTAGCGTTTGATCAAAATGGAACTGTAACAGCTGCAACTTCATCTCCTCTAACTGATGGGGCTGCTGCAACTCTTATATGTGAAGAAAATTTTGCTAAAGAGAATGGTTTAGAAATCTTTGGAAGAATAAAATCTACTGCTGTGGAGGGATGTGATCCAAATTTTATGGGATTAGGTCCAATTTCAGCGGCTAAAAAAGCTTTGGAAAGAGCTAAACTTTCAATAAAAGACATTGATATTGTAGAGCTAAATGAAGCTTTCGCATCTCAATCACTTGCTTGTATCAAAGACTTAGAAATAGATATTAATAAAGTAAATTTAGACGGTGGTGCGATCGCTTTAGGACATCCTTTGGGTGCAACGGGTGCGAGAATAACAGGAAAAGCTGCACAACTTTTAAAAAGAGAAAATAAAAAATACGCTCTTGCTACTCAATGTATTGGTTTAGGAATGGGTATTGCAACAATTATAGAATCAGTTTAATTTTTATCTATTAATTCCTCTTAGTCTCTCAGATCTTCTTCTCAATAATTCAGCAGTTACAAGAATTAAAGTTGATAAAAGAATTAAACAAGTAGCAACTGCAAGAATTGTTGGACTCAACTGTTCTCTTAAACCCGTCCACATTTGAATTGGAATAGTTGTATTTTCTAAACCTGCTAGGAATAACACCACAACAACTTCGTCAAAAGATGTCACGAACGCAAATAATCCTCCAGAAATTACCCCTGGTAAAATTAAAGGAAGAGTGATTTTCATAAAAGTATTTACAGGGTTGCTACCTAAGCTTGCTGCTGCTCTTGTAACACTATGATCAAATCCAGACAATGTAGCTGTTACTGTAATTACTACAAAAGGAGTCCCTAATATTATGTGTGCTAATACTATTCCTGCATGTGTTGCAGCTAAACCAACTTTCGCCATAAAAAAGAAAATTGCAACCCCTGAAATTATCAAAGGAACAATCATTGGCGAAATTAAAGTAGCCATTATAATTCCTTTGTACGGCATATGCCTGCTGCTTAAACCTAAAGCAGCTAAAGTTCCTAAAATTATTGAGCCAATGGTAGCAAATATTGCAATTATAAAACTATTTTTTGCAGCTAAACCCCAAGGATTTTTTGTTCCATAAATCATATCTTTATACCATCTTAAAGAAAATGCATCTGGATCAAGATTTTTCATTCCCTCTGAAAAGACCAAAAACTCCTCTGCATTAAATGATAACGGAAAAATTACAAACAAAGGTGCAATCAAAAAGAAAAATACAAAAGTACAAATTGTAATATAAATATAGTGCCAAATTCTATATCTTGTCTCAGTATAACTTGGTAATGCCATAATTATCCTAATTTAATATTGTCAACTCCAACCAATTTATTGTAAATCCAATAAATAACTAAAACTCCACTAAGCAACATTAATCCCATTGCAGATGCGAAACTCCAATCTAAAGTTTGTTTCATGTGGAATGCAATTTGATTGCTTATTAAAGTTCCTGAAGCACCGCCAACAAGTGCTGGTGTAATATAATAACCTATTGCTAAAATAAACACTAATAAACAACCTGCTCCAATTCCAGGGATAGTTAATGGAAAATAAACTTTCCAAAAAGCAACAAAAGGAGTACCGCCTAAAGATTTTCCAGCTCTCATTAAGCTAGGGGAGATTGTTTTCATTACACTGTAAAGTGGAAGAACCATAAAAGGTAACAAAATTTGCGTCATTGCAACATATGTACCAACCTTGTTATACATCATCTCTGGCCTGTTATCGTCTGCAACAAGGCCTATCATGACGAAAAAATCATTCACGACTCCTTGTTGTTGTAGCAAAATCATCCAACTGGCTGTTCTTACTAACAAAGATGTCCAAAAAGGTAAAAGAACACAAATCATCAAAAGATTAGAATATTTCATTGGTAGAGTTGCAAGCAAATGAGCAATTGGATATCCCATTAAAAAGCAAAATAAAGTAACAAAAAATGCAATTTCAAGTGTTCTCAACCATAATATTCTGTGAATTCTTCTGTCCTCTTCAACTTGAACAACGCTACCATCAGCTCCGTAATACATATCCATTCCTTTAAGATATTTTGCTAAAGTGTATGGTGGAGCTGTTCTTTTAATTGCCTGCCAATATTCAACTGTTCTCCATCTTTTATGAACTTTCATTATTTGTTCTTTAATACTTATACTTTCGTCAATCTTCTTTCTTTTAACTTGCCTAAAAAGTTTTTTTGTTATGGAGTTAAAACCATTTTTTTCTTTATTTAGTCTTTGACCAAGCTTTCCATGTTCTTGTTTTTCAACAAGAATTTTAAAATCATAATAAAAAGCTGCAAAAACTTCTTCGGGAGGCAATTCTTTTCCATCCCATTTTTCCATTTCTTTAAATGTTTTTGGAAGCATATTTGTTATCATTTTATCGTCTATACTTCTGCTGAACATTTCTCCAATCGGAAAAACATAAGTAATTATTAAAAATAGAAGTAATGGAGCTACAAGAAGAAATGCTTTTATTTTGTTTTTCTTCTCAGCTTTCTTTAAACTGACCTCGAGTGGAATTCCATCAGTTGTTAAAATTTTGTTTGTTTCAGAGCTCATAAAAAAATAGGGCGGTTAATTAATAACCGCCCTAAATATATTATATAAATTCAGTGTTTAAAACTGAAATTATAGGCCTGCTTTCATTGCTTCCCATTTTTCACCAATCTCTGTTCCGTTGTCAGCCCAGAAGAAAGGATCAACTAAGAAATAACTCTTAGTGTTTGCAGGAGCAGTTGGCATTTGAGGCATCATTTCTGTTTTACCATCTTTGTACCATGGCTCACCAGCTTTGATGATCTCAAGAGAAGATTTTCTCCATGGAGCATATGCAATGTACTTTGCACTACCAGCTAACATTTCTGTGTTAGTCATCATAGCTAAAGCTTTTTTAGCATTTGCTTCATCTGGTCCACCTTTAACAAGTGCAAAATATTCATAATCAAGTCCTTGACCATCCCATACTTGTTTAATTGGAGCACCTTCACCTATTTCAGCATTAAAGAATCTTCCATTCCAGCCTGTTGCCATAACTACTTCACCAGCAACTAATAATTCTGGTGGTTGAGCACCTGCTGACCAGAATACACATCCTCCATTTGGATCTGTGCAAAGATCTTTAATTTTATTCATTGCTCTGTCAATGTAACCTTCTTTTTCAGTCATAAATCTGTAAAGTCTTTCACCACCTTTACCCATTTTTACACCGTCAGCAGCTAATGCAATTTCTAAATTAGTTAAAGCACTTTTATAAATTGCTCTTTTACCTGGAAACTTTTTAGTGTCAAAAAAGTCTTTTATAGTTGTAGGCTCTTTACCACTAAATGCTCTTGTATCAAAAGCATAGTTCCAAGAATATAAAATGTTACCTACAGCACATTCACTAGGCATTCCTGTAAAAAAGTCTTCACTTGCAGGAGTTCCATCTGGTGCAGCCGGGAAGTCTTTGTCAAAATCAAATTTAACAAATAGACCTTCATCACATCCGTTAATAGTATCGAATGCAAATAAGTCTATGATATCCCAAGTTATAGCACCCGCTTCTTTTTGTGCTTTGATTTCTGATAAACCGCCAGAATAGTCAACCCAGTTGATTTCTATTCCAAGTGCTTTAGCAGTAGGATCACCATACCCAAGCTTTTGAGACTCTGTGTAAGCTCCACCCCATGATGCTACTGTAACAGCAAAGGCTGAAGAAGTAAGAGACACAACAAAAGAAAGAGCTAGTAATAATTTACTTATTTTTCTCATTATTCCTCCGTTTAAACGTTGATATAAATTAATTTATATAAGTAAAAGTACAACAAATAGCTAAACTGAAGTCAACAGCTGATTTTGTCATTAAAATGCATATTAGATATATATATTTTATAATATAATTATTTTGGGTCTAATGCTCTAGCATCGGTACTGTTCCATCCAATATTTATATCTTGACTAACTTTTAATTCTAAATTGGATGTGCTGTTAGGGACTTTGAGAATAAACTCGGAGCTCCCTAAAAGATTTAATCTAACTCTTGTATGATCTCCGTGATATATCACTTCTTCAATTTTTCCAGTAAACATATTATCCATCTTGTCAGTTGGATTAATTAATGCTCGTTCAGGTCTTAAAGAAACAGTTGTTTTATCACCTTTAGACTTAACTGAAATTGGATTAGCAAGTATTTCTGAATTTGCTAATTTAACTTTGCATTTGTCTTTATCGATATCTACAACTTCACCATTGAAAGTATTGTTTTCACCAATGAACTCAGCGACAAAAGAATTTACTGGCTTCTCATAAAGTTCAGCTGGATTTGAAAGTTGTTGAACCTTGCCATCATTAAATACTGCAATTCGATTTGACATAGTTAATGCCTCACTCTGATCATGAGTTACATATACAACAGTTACACCGATGCTTTCGTGAATATGTTTAATCTCGTATTGCATACTTTCCCTTAAGTTTTTGTCTAGTGCTCCAAGAGGCTCATCCATTAAAACAACTGCAGGATCAAATACTAAAGCTCTTGCAACAGCAACCCTTTGTTGTTGACCACCTGAAAGTTGAGCTGGCATTCTGGTTTCAAAACCATTTAAAGAAACCATCGACAATGCTTTATCAACTTTTTTATCAATTTCATCTTTTTCAACTTTTCTTACTCTTAAAGGAAAAGCTAAATTTTCATAAACAGTCATATGTGGGAACAATGCATAGTTTTGGAAAACCATTCCTATACCTCTTTTATGTGGAGGAATGTTCGAAATTATGTTTCCATCTAATAAAATTTCCCCATGTGTTGGTGTTTCAAATCCGGCTAACATCATTAAGCATGTTGTTTTGCCTGAACCAGATGGACCAAGCATTGTTATAAACTCACCTTCAGCAATATCTAATTTAAGATCTTTAACGACAAGAACTTTACCGTCATAACTTTTATCTACTTTATCAAATTTTACGAATTCTGGATTTTTAGACATAAAGGTGCATATAAAACATTTGTATAAATAGATTTCAATAGCTAATTAACTCTTAATATGGAGCTCTTTTGGAAAATTACAGAACAATTCTGATCCGTTCTCTGTAACTCTTATAGCTTCTGAAGCTTCAACACCCCAATCTCCAAACTGCATTACTGCTATCATGTGGAAACAAACATTAGGTTCTAGAACTGTCATATCTCCCTTATAAATATTAAGAGTGTGCTCACCCCAATCAGGAGGATAACCAATTCCAATCGAATAACCTGTTCTAGATTTTTTTTCTATTCCGTATTTATCTAATATTTTCCAAAAAGCTTGAGCAACATCATCTGCTGTATTCCCAGGTTTAATTTGACTTATACCAGCATTTAAAGCTTCAATTGTTTTGTTCATTGTATCAATCTTTAATTGATTAGGTTTTCCAAGCAGAACTGTTCTCGCCATTGGAGCATGATATCTCTTATAAACTCCAGATAATTCAATAATTGTAGCCTCTCCTTCTAAAAATTTATCTTGTGTTGCTGTTAAATGCGAAGCTGAAGTACCTTTCCCTGTTGGAAGTAATGTTGCAATACTAGAATATTCTCCTCCAAATTCCTCAGTTCCATAAAATAAAGTTTTTTGAATTTCACCAACTGCATCACACTGTCTGACACCTGGTTTAATAACCTCCATTGCAGTTTTCATTCCTTTTTCAGAAATTTTTGCAGCAGATTTCATGAAACCTATTTCAGCATCTGATTTTACTAACCTTGCCCAATTAACTAGGCGATCGCTGTCTTTAATTTTTGCATTGGGTAACCCCTGCTTTATTTTTTCATAACAAAATGCAGTAAAGTAATGTGCATCCATCTCTAAGCCGATACATAACTTATCCCATTTTCTTTCTTTTATAATCTCTACCAAATTATCATAAGGATGTTTTGGCCATGTATGAATATAATTTTCGTCATAAACTAAAATATTCTCATCCTTTAAATAAGTTTTAATGTATGCGCCACCTGCATCTTGAGCCCTAACAAAACATAAAGGCTCGTCTGCATCTATATGAACAATTGCACATTGAGCATAATAAAAAGACCAGGCATCATAACCAGTTAAGTAATTCATGTTGTTAGTGTCATGTGAGATTAAAAGATCGATGCCTTTTTCTTGCATCATTTTTTTAACTTTTGTTAATCTTTGCTTATATTCTTCTTTTGTGAACAACATTAATTTTCTTTAAATAATTTACCAAATCCTTCGACTGAATTATTTTTATTTATTTTAACAAGCGTATCCCAAATCAATGCCTGATTGCTAGATAAAACTGTAGTATTTAACTTTTTCTCTAATTTATCAATTATTGGTAATACTGGTAAAGCGGTACAAGAAACAAAGAGTGCCTCTGCCCCATTTAAATCTAACTCAGATAGAACATTGTATAAATAATTCTGATCAACTTTTCCAATATCGTAGTCTGCTTCTATATCAAAGTAAGAATTTGAAGTAACTTCAAATCCTTCGTTTTTAAAATATTCCAAAACTTCATCGTTTAGTTTTTTGCTATAAGGTGTAAATACACTTATTTTATTTATATTTAATTTCTTTAAAGCTTTGATTGCAGCGGTACTTGGAGTTGTCACTTCTGCCATAGGTTTTGCAGCTTTTACTTTTTTTTCAATAGATTCGTAGCCTGCAGCTATAGTTCCAGATGTGCAGCCATAAACAACACAATCGATATCCTGATCAGGTAATATATCTTTTGTTACCTCAGTTACTTTGTTTGACATTTTGATCAAATTTTCTTTTGTTAGTGGGTTATAGCATTCGATACGATTTACAAAGAAATCAACTTCTCTGTCTTTAATTACGTTTATAAAATCTCTTTCAATCATAAAATCGCTTGCAAGCGCAATAAGTCCAATTCTTGGATTTGATTTGGAAATATATTTAGGATCTATTTTTGTTGAATTCATATTTTAAAAGGTGAATATATCAGAAGTTCTTTAATAATCATTAATATAAAAAATAGGTATGAATATAAAAGATACTTTCGTAGCATCCTTGGTGCCTATTTTTTTAGGCTTTGGTTTTGTAATAGCTAAACCAGCATTTGAATCTTTTCCTCCTATTCTTTTGATGGGTATCAGATTTACTTTTGCTGCATCATTATTAATTTGGTGGTTTCCAATTCCAAAAGGATATTTAAAAAGAATTTTTGCTGCATCATTAGTGGCGAATACTTTACAATATAGCATTACATATTCTGGTTTAGATTTAATTGATGCATCTGCAGCAGTTCTTTTGGTTCAAACAGAAGTTCCATTTGGAGTTATTTTTGCTTACTTCATGCTTAAAGAAAAACCAACTATTAGAGCTTTGATTGGTATAGCTATCGCTTTTGTTGGTGTTTATATTTTAACCGGATCTCCTAATTTGGATGGAAAATTTATTGGAATTGGACTTACGATTTTAGGTTCAGCTGTATGGGCTCTTGGACAAGTTATGGTTAAACCATTAAGTAAAGAAATAAATCCTTTAGCTTTAGTTGCTTGGTTAGCATTATTCTCTGGACCAATCTTAGTAATGCTATCTGCAATAATTGATGGAAACACAATTAATTATCTAACAAATGCAAAATTTGATCATTGGATTATTGCTATTTATATTGGTTTCATCATGCAACCAATTACATACGGTTGTTTTTATTATGTTTTAAAAAATAACCCACTTTATAAAGTGCTTCCAATTGTTACTATGGGGATACCACCAACAGGTTTGTTAGCTGCTATTTTTCTTTTAGGTGAAAAACCAACGCCAGAATTATTTATAGGTGGTGCAATAATCATAGTTGGTGTGATTTTAATTGTATTTACAAAAAACAAAAAAGAAGAGGAAATAAAATGAAAATTGGATTTATTGGTTTAGGTAATGTTGGAGGAAAACTTGCTGGAAGCTTATTAAGAAATAACTTTGATCTTACAGTAAGAGATTTAGATGAAAATTTAACAAATTCCTTAAAAGACTTAGGTGCTAGGGTTGCAAAATCTCCAAAAGAATTAGCAGAAAACTCGGATTTAATAATTACTTCCCTTCCTTCTCCTGAAGTATCTGCTGAAGTGATGGAGGCCGATGATGGAATTATAAATGGATTATCAGAGAATAAAATTTGGTTAGAAATGAGCACCACAGATGAAAATGAAGTAAAAAGACTTGGGAAAAAAGTAATAGAAAAAAAAGCTATACCAATGGATGGACCTGTGAGTGGTGGATGTCATAGAGCAGCAACGGGTAATATTGCTATATTCGTGGGTGGAGAAAGAAAAGCATTTGAAAAAATTTTACCTGCATTAACCGTTATGGGAAGAAAAATATTGCACACAGGTGAGCTTGGTACAGCAAGTGTATTAAAAGTAATTACAAATTATCTAGCATCTGCACATTTAGTTGCATTAGGTGAGGCTTGGACTGTAGCAAAAAAATCTAATTTAGATTTAGCAAAAACTTATAAAGGGATTGCTATTTCCTCTGGTAATTCATTTGTGCATGAAACTGAAAGTCAGGTTATATTAAATGGATCTTATAATATAAATTTTACAATGGATTTGGTTTTAAAAGACACAAGTCTATTTGACAATCTCGCAAAAACACTGAATGCTCCTTTAGAAATTTCCCCACAAATAGTTGAAATTTTTAAAGATGGTCAAAAAAAATATGGTTCTAGAGCTTGGTCATCAATGATTGTGAAAAGGATGGAGGATTTAAATAATATTAATTTTAGAGCCAATGGTTTTCCTGATGAGTTGGTTGATAATGAACCTGAGGAAAAAGGATATGAAATTTAATTAATGTGTTAAGATAAAAAATGTTAGATAAAAAAAAATTTTACATAAATGGTCAGTGGGTTGATCCAATTAAAAAAAATGATTTTGAAGTCATTAATCCATGCAATGAAGACCCATTTGCTGTTATTTCTTTAGGTTCAAAAGAGGATACAGATTTAGCTGTTAAATCAGCAAAAAATGCCTTTGATACTTGGAAAGAAACTAGCAAGGAAGAAAGGCTCAGTTTACTTGAAAAATTATCATCAGTTTATAAAAAAAGATTCAATGAAATGGCTGAGGCTATTTCTCTTGAAATGGGTGCACCAATGGATTGGGCAACAGATGTTCAAACAGCTTCAGGGAAAGATCATTTAGATGATTTTATTTTAAGATTAAAAAATTTTAAATTTGATGAACACTTTGATAATAAATCAAATAATCATATCTATTATGAGCCAATTGGAGTTTGTGGATTAATCACACCGTGGAATTGGCCAATTAATCAAATTGCTTTGAAGGTTGTCCCCGCATTCGCAACTGGATGTACAATGATTTTAAAACCATCAGAAATTGCTCCTATTTCTGGAATGTTATTTGCAGAAATGATTGATGAAGCAGGTTTTCCAAAAGGTGTATTTAATTTGGTAAATGGAGACGGCGCAGGAGTGGGAACCCACATTTCAAGCCACCCTGATATTGATATGGTTTCTTTCACAGGTTCAACACGAGCAGGAAGATTAATTTCAAAAAACGCTGCAGAAACAATTAAAAGAGTTTGTCTTGAATTAGGTGGTAAGGGTGGAAACATTGTTTTTGCTGACAGTTATAAAGATGCAGTAAGAGATGGCATTCGAAATGTAATGAGTAATTCCGGTCAATCTTGTGATGCACCAACAAGAATGCTGGTTGAGAAATCAATTTATGAAAGAGCTGTTAAAGAAGCAGTAGACGAAGCAAACAAAATTAAAGTAGATCAAGCTTCAAAAAAAGGAGATCATATAGGACCAGTAATTTCTAAAATTCAATACGATAAAATTATAAATCTTATTGAAAGTGGAATTTCTGAAGGCGCAACTCTTGCAGCAGGTGGACCTGAGCTACCAAACGGTTTGAACAAAGGATATTTTATTAAACCGACTATATTTACAGATGTAACTAATGAAATGAGAATTGCTAAAGAAGAAATTTTTGGACCTGTATTATCTATAATTCCCTTTGAAACAGAAGATGAGGCAGTCAATATTGTAAATGATACTTCTTATGGTCTTGGAAATTATTTGCAAACTGAAGATAGAGAGAAAGCACATAGAGTTGCTAAAAAATTAAGATCTGGATGTGTTTACATAAATGGCAATGGAGCAGATACCGGAACTCCATTTGGTGGTTACAGGCAATCAGGTAATGGTAGAGAAGGAGGTGTTTGGGGCCTTGAGGAATATCTTGAAGTAAAGAATGTTACTGGTTGGAGTTAAACGAATTTTTTAAATATCTTAGTCTTCCAATAATTTCGTCTCGATCCATATAATAACCTTGTAAATGTCTATGACCTGAGTTTGGATCATATTCAGTTCTACCGTGTAATAATCGTCTATTGTTAAAAGAAAAAATATCACCTGGTCCTAATCTAAATTTAATCTGGAATTGATCATCATGAAGCAAATTTCCAAATCGGTGATGAGCTTTGTAAACTTTATCCATCAAATCAGGATGGCAGTCTAAAGCATCCATAGTTGCTACACTAAACCTTATATCATGGTAATCGTTATCTTTTGTTAGAGATATCGCGGGTGCGTAATAACTTCTTACTGACTCTTGTGTGTAATCCATGTCTCTAAATTTTAAATGAACGTTTACTAAAGTATCAAATATTTCTTTCTCATTTTTTCTTAAATAATCTGCAACTGCAAAGCCATCTACGGCGGACGAGTCTCCTCCTGTTGCAGAATTTACTAAACAATGAAGAAATTGATATCCAGGTGGTGTTTCAAACCATGGTAAATCCATATGATTTCTTAAAGCATGCGCTGTGTAAGCTGAATTATTTGGTTTAGGAATGTTAATTACTTCAAACGGTGTTTTAAAAAAAGTTTCTCTTGTATGGCTAATTCTATTTAAAATTTTAAAGCCAGAATTATTTTCAGTTGGAGCATTTTTTACTATAGCAATTCCAGTATGATGTAAAAGCTCTAACCATCTGATAAGACCTTCATCTGAACTCATAATTTCATCATGCTCAATCTCGATTGACTTCAAGTCATTTTGTAAAGAGTTATCCCAAAGTTGATAAGGAGATTTATATTTTAAATTATTTTTTATTGTATAGCAGTTTTCTCTTAACCAATTTTGGTCATAATAACTTACGTGGTCTCCCTCACTCCATTCAATTTCAAGCTTACCTTCATTATTTACAGCAAATTTCTTTGGATTAATATTATTTGATACTTTTAAAATATTAAACATTCTATGACGTGAGTCTTTATCGTGTGCAGTTGGACAATTGTCTCTCAGCCATAAATAATTAAATTTACTTTTTTTTCCATCGCTCCAGTCAACTTCTAAATTTGTGGAATTTTTAGTTATATTTTTAATTGTAAAATTTTGTTCCATTAATTTTTATAATTTGAATGTTCTCTCTCTAGTTTTCTTAATAAAGCAGCCCACTCCGTTTTTCCATCATAATTATAATCATCAGAGTCACTCATGTTTTCCCAGAAATATGCAGCTTTCTGTTTATCTATTTCATGTTTGTTTAAGCCCATAGCAAGATTTTTTACCTGAACTGAACATGCTTGCTCTAGATAATAAGCTCTGAAAAATGCTTCTGCTGCAGTTTTTCCTACAGTGTAATATCCATGATTTCTAGTAATCAAAATATCGTGTTTGCTAATTAGGTTTTCAAATTTGCTTCCAAATTCTTTGTCCTCAACAAATTCATAATCAATATATCCAACAAGATGATTTAAATAAACTGCAGCCTGTGAGAGATACATTAAACCCTCTTTAGTGCCACCAACTGCCATCACATCGTTGGCATGTCCATGAACATAAAAATTTACATCGTCTCTTTTATTAAAAATCCATTGAGCAAGGTTAATGCATCCATCATTTAACCAAGGTCCATCTGAGTCTAATTTTTTTCCGTTTTGATCTATTTTAACTAAAGATGAAGCGGTAATTTCTTCATAAAACATTCCGTATGGATGAACAAAAGAACAATTTTTATCCTCAGCAGATCTTGCGCCTGCACATTGATTTGCAAGATCAGTCATACCGTACATATGTAAAATTCTATAGAGAGCGGACAACTCTAGTCGCACATCTTTATCTGTTTGCGCCATAAATAAAATTTTTATTTAAAAAATAAGTAAAAGCAAATAAATACAACCTTTATTTCTTAAAACAATTGTAAGTTGTATAATATTTGTTTTACATATGATGATTGTAACTGTTAGAACATTACATCATGTCAAAAATTGAGATCAACAACGTTTACAAAATTTTTGGAAACAACCCATCCTCTGTACTGCCAATGGTAAAAAATGGTGCAACAAAAGATGAAATTTTAGAGCAAACTGGTCATACCGTTGGATTAAATAATGTTTCACTTAAAATTGAAGAAGGAGAAACCTTTGTTTGTATGGGTTTATCAGGATCAGGAAAATCAACACTAATAAGACATTTAAATAGACTAATCGATCCAACTGATGGTGAAATTTTAGTTGAGGGCACGAATGTAATGTCACTTGATAAAGATAAGCTTATTGAATTTAGAAGACATAAAATGAGCATGGTATTTCAAAGATTTGGTTTATTCCCACATAAAACAGTAATTCAAAATGTTGGTTACGGATTAGAAATGCAAGGCAAAGGTGAAGATGAAAGAAATAAAATCTCAATGGAAAAAATTGATGCAGTTGGTCTTACTGGTTTTGAAAATCAATACCCCGCTCAATTATCGGGAGGAATGCAGCAACGTGTTGGTTTAGCAAGAGCATTAGCTACTGATACAGATATCATGTTAATGGATGAAGCTTTCAGCGCTCTAGATCCTCTGATTAGAAGTGATATGCAAAAACAATTAATTGATCTTCAAGCAGAACTAAAAAAAACAATTGTATTTATTACTCACGATCTAGATGAATCATTAAGATTGGGTGATCATATCGGGATATTAAACTCTGGAAAATTAGTCCAAGTAGGAACTCCAGAAGAAATTATTATGAACCCTGCTGATGATTATGTAAAAGCTTTCGTAAAAGATGTGAATAGAGCAAAAGTTATAAAGGCAAAAATTATTATGAAAACTGCTGATCAAGCTAATGACATAGATAAATCAAACTTAATAAAAGTAAATGAAGACGAATTTATAGAAGATTTTTTACCAAAAATCGTTTGTTCTGACTCAAATTGTGAAGTGGTTGATAAAAGTGGAAATGTAAAAGGATACATTTCAAATCAAGAATTACAGTCTTCATTAACAAGATCATAAAGTGTTATTAAAAACTTTCGAGGTAAAAAAAGAATGGGTTGATTACAACAATCATATGAATATGGCTTATTATGTGCTTGTTTTTGATCAAGCATGGGAAGTTGCTCTTGAAAAATTTAAAATGGGTGGAACAGCAGCAAAAAATCTTAATAGAAGTACAATGGTTGTTGAAACCAATACTAAATATTTAAATGAGGTAAAAGAGGGAGAAATGGTCAATGTTAATCTGACTTATTTTGATCATGATAAAAAAAGATTGCATTTAAAAATGGAAATGATTTCTCAAAAAACTAACAAAATTTCAGCTTCTATGGAATGGGTATCGCTTTATATAGATTTAAGCAAAAGGAAAGTTACAGAATTTGAAGAAGAAAAAGTAAAATTAATGAAAGATTTTATTGAAGAAAATAAGTCAAAATTTTCAAGCGAAGGTCTTCTATTCTCTTCTAAATTAAAGAAATAATTAAATATTCTATACAATTTTTTTTTGATATAGGTGCATAATGGGCGCTAATAATAATTCAAAAGGAATACTTTTAATTATTACTGCAATGACATTTTTTGCAATGCAGGATGCTTTAATTAAATTCATTTTTGAAAAAGCAGCTTTGTATGAAATATTTTTTGGAAGATATTTTGTTGCAGCAATTTTGCTATTTGGTTATATAAAATTAAGAAAACAAAAAGTCTCTCTTAAAACTTACTATCCTTTTTTAACAATACTAAGAGTGATTTTGCATTTTATTGCTTTTTCTGCTTTTTTTATCTCATTAACTTTTATGCCTTTAGCAACAGCGAATGCTCTATTTTTTTCATCACCTTTTTTTGTATCAATATTTGCAAAGTTATTTTTAAAAGAAACTATTGGTATTAGAAGGTGGTCAGCAATTGTTTTTGGTTTTATTGGCGTTTTTATAGTCTTAAATCCAAATTTTTCAGACTTTGAATATCGAAGTCTTTTACCAGTTTTTTGTGCATTTTGTTATGCGGCCTCTATGACAATCACTAAATATACATCCGATAAAGATGATGTTAACACCCAACTATATTACTTTTATCTAATTGCAATATTGCTGTGTGTAATTTTGTATTTTTTTATGGGAAGTGGTCAACTAAATAATTCAAACTTTGATCCAATAATACAATTCATCTTTAGAGAATGGTTTTCAAATATTGAATATACATGGAAATTTATTTTATTTTTTGGTTTTGCTGCATCAATAGCTTTTGTTTGTATTTTTTCAGCATATATAGTTGCATCGCCTTCCGTTGTTTCTTTGTTTGAGTACTCATTAATAATTATGTCTATGATACCTGGCTACTTTTTATTTAATGAGGTACCAACGACTAGAACGTTTATTGGTGTTGCGTGTATTATAGCAGCTGGAATTTATATTTACATGAGAGAGAGAGTTAGAGATCAATTTATTGCAACAGAAACACCAGTTAGAAGATGAGCAAGAATTTTATACCAACAATTAATATTTCTTCTTTAATAAAAAATAATTTTGAAACTCAAAATGCATTTAAAACAATTAAAGAAATTGAAAAAGCTTGTGTCAATGTAGGATTTTTTCAAATTACTGGACATGGAATTAATCTAAAAGAAATTAAAAAAACATGCGAAGTTGGGAATAAATTTTTTAATTTACCAGACAGTAAGAAAAGAAAATTATCACCTAAAAAATGGAATAAAAAAAATAAAAATCTTTACAGAGGATATTTTCCTAATGATGTGAACGGAAAAGAAGGTTTGGATATAGGTGATTTAAAAGTAACTAAAAAATATTCTTCAAATCTAAATAATCAATACATAGAATTTCTTAATCTAGATGAGTGTTTTAAAAAAAGTTCAATAAATATTTTAAACAAATATTTTGATAATATTTATAGATTGAGTGAAACTTTATTTAAAAGTGTAATAAAACTTAATAAAAAAAATCCTGATATTTCTAGTGTAGCTTTTTCAAGATTAAAAACATTAAGCACATTAAGATTTAATTATTATCCTAATCAGACAAAACCGGTAGAAATATCTAAACAAGATGGGGTTGCTCTTGGATGTGAAACGCATGTTGATAGTGGTATATTCACAGTTCTCTATCAAGATAGAAAAGGTGGATTGCAGGTACAAAATAGAAAAAATAAAAAATGGTATGATGTACCATTTAACAAAAAAGCTTTAGTAGTAAACACTGGTAAAGCTTTGGAGTTTCTAAGCAAAGGAAAATTTAAAGCAACTAATCACAGAGTTTTGTGGAATAAAAGTAAGAGACTCTCTATTCCTTTTTTCTTTGAACCTTCCTATGATTTCAAAATGAACCAATCATTTTTAAATGGTAGCAAATTCAAAAATAATGGTCCAATTTATGAGAAATTTCTTAACAAATCCTTAAAGAAATTTATTGAATATCAACGTTAGTAATAATAAGGTTAAATATAAAGCGATACATAACTCGTCGTTAAATTCAAAAATTTACGAAAGTGGGATCGGTCGTCTTTAAATTAATTTTTAAAGGAGGCTTTATGAACTTTGGATATTTTTGTAACACTACTAATTGGGATAAAAAACCTTATACCCAACTTTTAGATGAAGCTAGAGAGATCACTGAATATTGTGATCAAAATAATTGGAATTCTATATGGTATACCGAACATCATTTTAATCATGAAGGAATGGAGTCGTGCACCAATCCACTAATGATGTGCACTGATGCTGCTGCAAGAACTA
This sequence comes from uncultured Pelagibacteraceae bacterium, assembly GCA_902556505.1. GTDB lineage: Bacteria > Pseudomonadota > Alphaproteobacteria > Pelagibacterales > Pelagibacteraceae > Pelagibacter. The sequence continues at coordinate 115,423 of CACDWM010000003.1, read as the reverse complement.
GAAATATTCGTTTAGGACAAGCTTGTAACGTAATTACATTTCATAATCCTATAAGACTTGCAGAAGATATTGCTACCCTTGACCAAATGTCAAAAGGAAGAGTTGAAGTAGGTATTGGTAGAGGAGTTTATGGTAGAGAAGCTATTAACATGAACAAAGAAGCTGACTTAAAAGACCAAGCAAAAAATTTTAGACTATTTTCTGAAACATTGGACATAATGAAAAAAGCATGGTCTGAAGATTTCTTCTCTCACCAGGGCGAATTCTATACTTATCCATCTCCTAATTTCATTTGGCAACACGATATGAGTCCTCCAAAAGAAAATATTGTAGATTTAAAAACAAACGAATTAAAACAAATATCTGTATTACCAAAACCTTATCAAAAACCTTTCCCACCAATTTCTCAAGTAGTTGATGGAGAAAGATCAATTCAGTGGGCAGCAGAAAATGGGCTTAATACAATTATGTGGATACCAACTGTAAAAGCTTTGAAAAAAAGATTTGAAATTTATAAAGAGGCAAAATCTAAAGCTGAAAATAGAGATGTACCACTAGGGGAAGGTATTAGTTTGGTTAGAGATATGTTTGTTGCAGAAACTATGGAAGAGGCTGAAAAAATGGCTGGAGAACATATTGTAAATTATATGAGATGGGTTTGTCATTGGAGAGGTTTAGGAAATCATATGGACCCTGATGAAAAATTACCAGAGACGAAAAATAAGCTAGATTTATTAAATTATGAATTTCTTCATAAAAGAAATCTTTTATTTGGAACACCTGAGTTTGTAATAGAAAAAATAAAAGAACTTCAACAAGAATTAAATCTTCAAAATTTACAAGTCTGGTCTAACTTTCCAGGAATTAAACACGAAGACTGTATGAGAAGCATCAAATTATTTACAGAAGAAGTTATTCCAAATATAAAACCAATAGATACGAACATTCAAAGAGCTAGCTAATAAATGGATTTAAAACTTAGAAAATTTGCTAAATTTGTAGATAAAACTTTTATTGAAGGTGGAAAAAAAGCTAAAGAGCCTGTTCTGCTAGTTTCGGTTGCAGCTGTTATAGAAAACCCTTGGGCTGGAAAAGGTTTTGTAGAAGATTTAAAACCAGAAATACTAGATCTTGCACCTCAATTAGGAGATCTTTTAGTGCCAGAATTAACAAAAGAAATTGGATCAGGTGAAAAAATTTTAGCTTATGGGAAATCTGCGATGGTTGGATTAAATGGTGAAATAGAACATGCATCTGCATTTATTCATACTTTAAGATTTGGAAATAAATTTAGAGATGCCGTTGGTGGAACTTCTTATTTAAGTTTTACTAACACTAGAGGTCCTGCGGGAGCAAAAATTTCAATTCCAATGATGCATAAAACTGATGCTGGATTAAGACCTTTTTATCTAACGCATGAATTTACAATTCATGATGCACCTAATGAAGATGAAATAGTTGTTGCAATTGGAGGCGCTCCAACTGGACGAGCTCATGCAAGAACGGGTGATAGATATCAAGATATGAAAGAGATGGGTATCGATAACTAATTGATGTCTTACAATTTTGATAACGATCAAAATCATTATTATTTTAACAACAAAAATTCTTTACCAATAATCTTTATTCATGGTGTTGGTTTAAATCAACAAATGTGGAAACCACAAATTGAATTTTTTAAGAACAATTCCTTTATAACTTATGATCTGTTGGGACATGGAAAAACACCTTTTAAAAAGCCAAATTTATCAATGGAAAATTTTATTGATCAATTATCAAATTTAGTAAAAAACCTAAAGATAGAAAAATTTAATTTAATTGGTTTTTCTATCGGATCTTTGATTGCAATTGAATTTGCTTCAAAATATGAAAATTATTTAAATTCTTTAACTCTAATATCCACTACATATCAAAGGACAGCAGAGGAAAGACAAAATGTAATTGATAGAGTGAATTTGGCAAAAAAAAATATGCCAATATCTCAAATGGCAATGAAGAGATGGTTTTCAGATAAATACCTTGAACAAAATCCTGAGTTATATGATGAGTTTATGAAAATTCTTAACAAGAAAGGAATTGATCAAGAAAATTTTATTAAATCTTATGAGGTATTTGCAAACTATAAGGACAATCTTGAAAATATAAAAAATATAAAAACAAATACTTTAATAATAACAGGATCGGATGATCCAGGATCTACACCTGATATGTCTAAAAATTTAAATAAAGATATAGAAAATTCAACATATGTTGAAATCAAAAATGGAAAACATCTATGCACTATTGAATATGCAGACGAAGTAAATAATGCAATAATGAAACATATAAATAATGCCTGAATTAAAAAAATATCAAATGTATATAGATGGTCAGTGGGTAGACTCTGATACAAAAAAAACTTTTGAAACTTTAAATCCAGAAAACAATAAGCCTTGGGCTGTAGTACCTGAAGCTAGCGCAAATGATGTGGATAGAGCTGTAAAAGCTGCACAAAAAGCTTTTGAAGGTGAATGGCCAAAAATGATTGCAAGAGATAGAGCAAAATATTTAAGAGCCATTGGAAATAAACTTAGAGAAAATTCTGAATTATTAGGAAAGATTGAAACCATTGATACAGGAAAACTCTACAGAGAAACTTATCAACAAGCAAAATATATTGCAGAATATTATGATTACTATGCAGGTTTAGCTGACAAAGTTGAGGGAACAGTTCTTCCTATAGATAAACCAAATATTCAAGCGATCACAACAAGAATTCCAATAGGTGTTATTGCAGCTATCATTCCTTGGAATTCTCAAATGTTTTTAACTGCAACAAAAGTTGCTCCTGCTTTAGCTATGGGTAATACAGTAGTAATTAAATGTTCTGAATTAGCACCAGCAACTATGTTTGAGTTTGCAAAGTTAGTTGAAGAAACTGGAATACCAAAAGGTGTGGTAAATGTAGTTTCTGGTTTTGGAGATCCTTGTGGTAAAGCTTTAACTACTCACAACTTAGTTGAGAAAGTAGCTTTTACAGGAGGTCCTGAAACTGCAAGACATATAATTAGAAACTCTGCAGAAAATTTATCTGAGGTGAGTTTAGAGTTAGGTGGAAAAAGTCCTGTAGCTGTTTTTGATGATGCTAAACAAGAAAATGCAATTAATGGAATAACTGCTGGAATATTTGGAGCAAGTGGTCAAAGTTGTATAGCAGGTTCAAGGTTATACTTACAAAAAGGAATTTATAAGGAATTTTTAGATAAGTTAGCATCAAGAGCAGAAAAAATTAAAATAGGTGCTCCAATGGATTCTGATACTGAAATGGGTCCCTTAAGTAACTTTAAACAACTAGAAGTAATAGAAAAAAATATTAAATTAACTGTTGAACAAGGTGGAAAAATTAAATGCGGTGGTAAAAGACATCCTTTTTCAAATAAAGGTTATTATTTCCCACCAACAATAATTGAGTGTGAAAATCATAATCTGCCAGCTGCTGAGAATGAACTTTTTGGCCCAGTATTATCAGTAATGAAATTTGATACTGAAAAAGAGGTAATAGAATTAATGAATGATAATCAATATGGTCTTTCTTCAGGTGTTTATACTAGTGATCTCGCAAGAGGAATGAGGGTATCTAATGCTATACGGGCAGGTATAACCTTTGTAAATACTTACAGATTAATTTCTCCTTCAGCTCCTTTTGGAGGTATCAAGGATAGTGGATATGGAAAAGAAGCAGGAATTGACTCAATTAAAGACTATACAAGAGTGAAAACAACTTGGTTCTACACATCAGACGAACCTTCTCTAGACCCTTTCTCAATAAGATAATCCGTATCAATTAACCCATCTAAAATAGGATAATTTTGTCATTGAATATTGATTGTATTCATACTTAAATTGGCTTTTATAAATTGTTAACAATAAAGAGGAAGATAATGAGAAAACTATTTATCGCTGTATTTATGTTTGTATCAAGTTTTGGTTCAAATGTAATGGCAGACGGACATTCGATTAAAATGGGGATCATCTTAGGATTCACTGGTCCTATTGAATCTCTAACTCCAGCTATGGCTGCATCTGCAGAGCTTGCATTTAAAGAAGCTTCTGACTCAGGTTCGCTATTAGGTGGAAAAAAAATTGAGCCAGTAAGAGCAGACTCAACTTGTGTTGACTCAGCAGCGGCAACAGCTGCAGCTGAGGGATTAATTTCAGGTGGTGTAGCTGCAATTATGGGAGCAGACTGTTCAGGTGTAACTGGTGCTATTGCAACTAACGTTGCTGTACCAAATGGTGTAGTAATGATTTCACCTTCAGCTACTTCTCCAGGATTAACAACTCTAGATGATAAAGGGTATTTCTTTAGAACTGCTCCATCAGATGCTAGAGGTGGCCAAATTTTAGCTGACATAACTAAAGATAGAAAAGTAAAAAGTGTTGCAATCACTTATACTAACAATGACTATGGTAAAGGTTTAGCTGATGTTTACAAAGCAGCAGTTGAAGCTCATGGTATTAAAGTTACAACTGTAACTGCTCACGAAGATGGAAAAGCAGATTACTCATCTGAAGTAGCAACTCTTGCTTCTGCTGGTGGTGATGCTGTAGCAGTTATTGGTTATCTTGACCAAGGAGGAAAAGGAATTATTCAAGCTTCTTTAGACTCTGGTGCGTTTGATAGATTTATTTTATCAGATGGTATGATTGGTCAATCTTTAGTTGACGCATTCGGAAAAGATTTAAGTAAATCATTTGGATCATTACCAGGTTCTACTGGTAAAGGTGCAGGTATATTTGCTGAAGTTGCAAAAGCTGGGGGTGTAGAAGCTTCTGGTCCTTACACAGGTGAATCTTACGATGCAGCTGCTTTAATCGTTCTTGCAATGCAAGCAGGTAACTCTGCTGACAGAGCATCAATTGCAAAAAATGTAATGGATGTTGCTAATGCTCCTGGAACTAAAATTTATCCAGGTGAACTTAAGAAAGGTTTAGACTTACTAGCAAAAGGTAAAAAGATTAATTACGAAGGTGCTACTGGAGTAACTTTTACTAGTGTTGGTGAAGCTGAAGGTTCTTTCTTAGAACAAGAAGTTAAAGGCGGAAAATTCAAAACTAAAAAACAAAGATAATTTTTTATCTTAATTCAAAAAACCCCAGTAATTTAATTACTGGGGTTTTTTTTTAAATCAGCTCTTATGGTAGATAGAGCTATGATAATTAGAAAAATCAAACATATTAAATTCATAGTTTTCCAGCTAGTTAAGCTAAGAAATACTCCAGCAGACAAACTGGCTAATGCTTGTATAGAATAAACAATTAAATCATTATACCCTTGAGCTCTAAATTTTTCCTCTTCTCTGTAACACAAAACAAGTAAGCTCGTTCCTGATATAAATAAAAAATTCCACCCTAGCCCCAGGAAAATAAGTGCAACCATATAGTTAATATAATTCTGTTCAAATAAACTGGTAATAATTGTGACTAAAAACAATAAAACTCCCACATGCATTATTTTACTATGACCAAATCTTTTAATTAAATTTCCTGTAACCAGTGAAGGTAAAAACATAGCTGCTATATGAAGCTGAATAACAAATCCAGTCTTGCTCAAACTTATTTTCTCCATCAGATGCATACTTATAGGAGTTGCTGTCATTAAAAAAGTCATTACAGCATAGGCAAAAGCTGAAGCTACAAGCGCCTGTAGAAATCTAGGTTGAGAAATAAGCTCAAAAAAACTTCTTCCAGTTTTATATTGATTACTAGATATCGTTTTTGGTTCCTGATAAAAAATTAAAAATATTGTTGATGAGATAGATAAAATGGCGAGTGCAATATAAGAACCAGCATACATATGATTTGAGATAAGTCCTTTAGAAATGTTTGCAATGTTTGGACCAATAAACGCGGAACCTATTCCTGCTAACAAAATAATAGAAATTGCTTTTGGTGCATAATCCTTATCAACAACCTCCACTGCTGCAAAACGATATTGATGGCTAAAAGCTATTCCTCCACCAATTAAAAAGCATCCTAAATTATATAAAACAAAACTTTCTATAATTATAGAGTATGCAGTTAAAAAAGATGCAAAACATGTACCTATTGATGCAAAAATAAAACCTAATTTTCGTCCAATTATACTCATTAGCTTTGCAGCAAAAAAAGCGAATAACGCAATTCCAACAACTGACAAAGCCATTGGAAGAGTAGCTAAAGATTTTATTGGACTAAATTTTGAACCAATTATACCGCTTAAAAAAACGGTGACCGGTGCAGCTGTAAAAGCGAAAATCTGGCTTAATATAAGTAACGAAAGATTTTTATTCATTAAAAGAATAAATACTTATCAGCCATATACAAAGCCCAAGCAGCAGCAGCACCTAATATAATATATTTCATTATGTTTACTTTATTTCTATTTTTTCTGGAAGTATACCTTTAGGTCGATACCTCATGATAAACAACAATCCTAATCCCATCAGTAAAAATCTGAAATAAGGAACGCTTTCAATTAAATGAGCTTTAAGTGCATTTGTTTCAGGAATTCCAGCAGTGAAAAAGTTTATTAAAAATAATGATATTGGTGCAGCTTCAATCCATAAGAACCAAACAACAAATCCTCCTAAAATTGCCCCAAAATTATTTCCGCTTCCTCCAACAATTACCATCACCCAAATCAAAAAAGTATATCTCATAGGTCTATAACTTCCTGGAGTAAATAAACCATCTTGTGTAACAAGCATTGCGCCCGCAATTCCAACAATTGCTGAGCCTAAAATAAAAATTAGTAAATGTTGTTTAACAACATTTTTACCCATTGCATTTGCAGCTTCCTCATTGTCTCTAATTGCCCTCATCATTCTTCCCCAAGGAGAATAAAGAGCTTTTTGAGTTAAAATTAAAAGAATAATTACTACTACTAAGAATAATCCTGAATAACACAGTTTTACAAATACTGAAGAGCCTTCAATAACAAGTTGATTTAAAGCAGCTTTTCTATCAGCTAAATTCTCAATTACACTTAATTTTCCTGAATTAAACTTTTCAACTAATTTAATAAACCAATCAGTTGTTTGAAGATCTACTTCATAAGGTGCAGGTCTTTTTAATCCAATAACATTTTTGACCCCTCTTGTAAGCCAATCCTCGTGTTTAATAATTGCAATAACAATTTCGGAAATAAGAAGAGTAGCAATAGCTAAATAATCTGCTCTAAGACCAAGTGCAACTTTTCCAACTATAAATGCTAAACCCCCTGCAAAAAGAGCTCCAACTATCCAAGAAAATATAATTGGTAATCCAAATCCTCCTAAGAAACCAGTTTTAGCAGGATCAACTGCTTCAATAGCTTCTATGCCTGGCTCTGCAGAAAATCTAATAAGTAAAATACCTGAAATTATTATTGCAGCTATGCTGTATGTTCTGATTTTTGATTTTTCAAATCTTTTTAAAATAAACCTTATAACTAATACCATTACTACTATCAGCCATAATGCCATTAAAATATCGAAACCTCCTGCCCTCCAAGCTTCTTGAACAGGATCGACAGATATCAATACTGCAGCTAAACCACCTAAAGCTGTGTAACCCATAATTCCAAAATTAATTAAACCAGCGTAACCCCATTGAATATTGGCACCCATTGTCATGACCGCAGAAATCAAACAAAGATTAAATATTGATAAAGCGATATTCCAAGACTGAAATATCCCAACCATTAGAATAAGCACCATCATGATACTGTAAGCTGCAATTACATTTAGGTTTTTTCTCACAATACTTTCCCCTTAAATATTCCCGAAGGTCGATAAATTAAAACAATTACAAGAATAGAGAACGAGACTGCAAACTTATAATCAGTAGATAGTAACTGAACTAAACTATTTGGCTCCATACTTTCTGGTAAAATATACATAAAGAATTTTTTATATGCATAAGTGAGCAATATTTCAGAAAAAGCAATTACATATCCACCTAAAAAAGCTCCAAATGGATTTCCAATTCCTCCAACAATTGCAGCAGCAAAAATAGGAAGCATATTGTTAAAATAAGTAAATGGTTTAAAACTTTTATCTAAACCATACAATGCTCCACCTATTGTAGCTAAAATTCCAGCAATTACCCATGTAACTAAAACTATTTTTTTTGGATCAATACCTGATAACAAAGCAAGATCTTCATTATCAGAATAAGCTTTCATACTTTTTCCAGTTTTGGTTCTATTTAAAAACCAAAATAATAACGAGACTAAAACTATTGTTACAAAAATAGTAATCACTTGAGTGGATTTCAGTGCAAGACCTTCGTTTAAACCTGTCATCTCTTTAAATTCACGAGCTTTAATAATGAATTTTTCACCATCAAAAAATCTTCTATCACCAGGTCCAATTATAATTCTGACCACTGCTTGTGTTACAAACATTACACCAATACTCACCATTGCAAATTGAACTGGGGGACTTTTTTGATTTCTGTAATACTTAAAGACAAACTTATCTATTAAAAGCATGTAAAATATCATGAAAATTATTCCAAAAGGAATAGCCAATAAAGCAGTAGGTAAAACTCCTAGAGAAACACCTAAAGATTGAAAATACCATGTAAATAAAATCGTAGCCATGGTTCCAAAAGACATCATGTCACCAGTTGCAAAGTTTGCAAATCTTAAAATTCCATAGATTAGTGTTACAAATATTGCACCCAGTGCTAACTGAGAACCATAAGTTAACGCAGGAATAAAAATATAATTTAATAAAAGAATTATCGCATTAACAAAATCCATATTACCCTCCTAAAAAAGAGCTTCTTACTCTTGGATCGTCTAATAATTCTTTTCCAGTTCCTGAATAACGATTTTCTCCAGTAACTAGTACATAACCTCTATCTGAAATGCTTAAGGCTTGTTTTGCATTTTGTTCTACCATTAAGATAGCAACGTTTGTTTTTTTTACTTTTACAATATGATCAAATAATTCGTCCATCACAATTGGTGATACACCGGCTGTTGGCTCGTCTAACATTAAAACAGTGGGTTTAATCATTAAAGCTCGACCTAGAGCTACTTGTTGTCTTTGACCTCCAGAAAGTTCACCAACCAACTGATTTCTTTTCTCTCTTAAAATTGGAAATAATTCATAAATTTCCTCAATTATATTTTTGATTTCATCCTCAATAAGAAATGCACCCATTTCTAAATTCTCTTCAACAGTCATCCCTGCAAAAACATTTTTAGTCTGTGGCACAAAAGAAATACCTTGCTTAACTCGATCTTGAGGAGATAATTTTGAAATATCCTTACCATCAATCTTTACTGATCCAGTCTTTAAATTCAGCAAGCCCAACATTGCTTTCATAGCAGTTGATTTACCAGCTCCATTAGGACCTAAAATAGAAACTATTTCACCTTTATTAACATTTACTGAACACGAACTAATAATGTCAGGACCATTACCATAACCACCTGTCATTTCTATTCCTTCAAAATATGCCATTAATTTGTATCCTTTAATTTTGATCCTCTTCCAAGATAGCTTTCGATAACTTTCTCATCTTTTTTTGCTTCTTCAACACTTCCCTCAAATAAAACTGACCCCTCAGCCATTACAATCACTGGATCACACAATCTTCCAATAAAATCCATATCATGTTCAATCATACAAAAAGTATAACCTTTTTCTTTATTTAACTTTTCTATTGCTGTTCCAAGATCTTTTAACAAAGTTCTGTTAACTCCTGCCCCTACTTCATCTAATAATACTAATTTTGCATCAACCATCATGGTTCTTCCAAGTTCTAATAATTTCTTTTGTCCACCTGAAAGATTTCCAGCAAGCTCATTTGATAAATGTCCTAAATTTAAAAATTCAACAACTTCTTTCGCTTTCTCTTTAACCACAGCCTCTTCTTGTGCAACTAAACCTGGTTTAAATAATGCTGTCATTATTTTTTCTCCAGATTGATTTCCTGGAACCATCATTAAATTTTCTAAAACAGATAAATTTGAAAACTCATGTGCAATTTGAAATGTTCTTAACAAACCTTTAGAAAATAATTCATAAGATGGAACATCAGTAATATTTTCATCATCAAAAACAACATTACCACCAGAGGATTTTAAGTTTCCAGCAATTAAATTAAATAAAGTTGTTTTACCAGATCCATTTGGTCCAATAATACCAGTGATTGTTCCTCTTTTGACTTTTATTGAACAATCCGAAACTGCAGCCAATCCACCAAAATATTTACTTAAATTATTAATCTCTAAAATATTTTCAGACATTTGATTTATTTATTTAGTCTTTTGTGAATATTATTTAATGTTCTTTCAAGAGATTTATAAAAACCTGCTTTAGTTAATTCTTTAACACCTTGCTCATTCAATCCCTTTGGCGTTTGAGACTCTTTTACTAAATTCTTTAAATTTTCTTTTGAATTTACGACAGCATCCTCAGATAAAGCCAAAAATAAAGAAGTAATATATTTTTGAGCATTTTTTCTTTTTACCCCTCTTTTTACCAACCAATCAGTCATAACTCTTAACACCTCATAAAATGGTGCCATCATTCCAGATGTTGACCAAAAATTTATAGACGATTTTTCATTCTTAATTTCTACAGTTGTGCCCAAGTTATTGAAAAACGCTTTAACTTTTAAATTAGGAGGGCAAATAGGTACAGGGCCTTTTTTTAATGAAATTGGAGGAAGAGGTATTGCTCTTACAATTTTTGCTTTTACTTTAATTGCTTTTTTTAATTGAGATAAAGTAATTGTCGAAATAAAACTAACAATCGTTTGGGTCGATTTAAATTTTAAATCTTTAATAATTTTTTCACCGACAGTAGGTGTAACAGATAAAAATACCCAATTAGATTGATCTATAATTTGTTGATTATCCTTGGCAATAACTATTTTTTTAAACTTTCTTTTTAACCCAAGAGCTATTTTTTTATTTCTTGGAGAAATAATGATTTTTTTATATGAAATTTTTGATTTACATATTCCAGTAATCACTGAAGCTGCAATTTTTCCAGTACCAATAAAACCTAAATTCATAATTTTGGATACTTTATATTGATTATATTGAATTAATTAACAAAAAAAGAACCTCTAATTCTTAGTAATTCTCTGCTTAATTCCTTGTTTTCTTTGAAGGGTTTTCTTCCATGAAGCCAGAAATAATTATTTGCAATCACAGAGAATCCAACAGGTAATTTCGTTATTATTTTATTTTTACTTTCCTCTAATCCATCAGATAATTTTTGTAAAAAATTTCCTTGATCCATATTTTGAGGTTCTGGAAATTGATCTATATAAGATATTGTTGGTCTTCCCTCTTTATCAGTTGAAAAAACTGGGTGCTCTACCTTGTAATCAATATTTTTACTTTTTGGTGACCCCCAAACAAAATTTTGTCTCCCAACTGGATCGTTGTATAAATCATCACAATGCTCCCAGTCATCAAGGTGCAGCATAGCTGTTTCACCTCCTTCAACATTTTGCTCATCAATTTTTGTCATAATTAACCAATCAGTCACATCTTTTACATATGTCCCATCTGTATGAAGATCCATATTCCTATAAGCCTTTCTCAAATAAGAGTCGCTACTATCTTCATGTTTAACATGAAAACGAGCATAATATTTTCCTGCCATGGCATCATGATTAGGTACACCAATTAGATGAGCTATTGCAGTTGATAACTTAACTAAAAATATATCATTAATTTTTGCAGTTATATTTTTTGGTCCAATAATAAAACAACCTGTAGATCTATCTCTAATAATTGAGTTCATTAATTCGCTTAATTTATTATTTGTTAAATCATCTAAACTTTTAGCTAAAGTAAATCTTGTAAATGGTTTTAGCTCTAATGCTGTTAAATCAAATTTATTAAACGGGAAAATTAATTTATCTATTATATCATTTTCTAAACTAATTTTTATAATCCTATTTGATTTATCGTGTTTTTGAATGTCTATGCCTGTAATTTTTTGCATTCTAAATTTTATTTTACATTATTTTATAAATCAATTTAATCAGATATAATTGTTAATTATTGCCATACAAATAGCAGAGAAAATTGTAGGATAAACAAAGTTTTTCTTAGAAATAAAAAAAACAAACAAGGATAAAAATACAACAATTGATCTACTGTAATAACTAGATTCTATTAACACGCCAGCAGGAAAAATTATAGTTCTTGCTATTAATGCTGCTAAAGTTGCATAGGCTAAACAATTAAACCACTTAAAAAGTTTTGATGTTTCCTTAATACCTTGAGAAGTAAGAGCGCCTAAAAATCTAGATAAAAATGTAGCAAGAGATGTAACTAAAATTGCATAAACGATACTAGCTGACATTATACTCTCCAACTAAATAAGCTATAGTTCCACCGATTACACCTGCTAACAGAATTGACCACTGAGGTGAAAATAAATAAATAATTGGTCCTAAAATTATTCCAAGTAAGACTGATAATGTAACTTGTATAGTTTTAGATGCTCCAACCATCATGCATAAAAAATACACTGGATTAAGAATTGCCAATCCAATCATCATATCTTTATTCATGAATTCTGAAAAATAAAAACCTATAAATGTTCCAATAACAGACACACTTACTGTTGCACTTCCGATTCCAATCCAATAATCAATCCTATATTCTTTTGGAATTTTCTTATAATTGCTTTTCATGATTAACCACGCTGAAACAGCAATAAAATGACAAGAAAAGTAATACTTCCACTTAGGTTGAGATTTGTGCATCATTAATGGAAATAAAGATACAGCCATTGGATAAAGTCGAGCATTTACAAACCAAACTGCTAGAAAAATATTTAATAAAGATGCTCCAATCAACATTGACTCTGCCATTACCAATGAACCTGGTAAAGCATAAGTTAAAACAGTTGAAAAAATACTTTCTTGAATATTAAAACCTAAATTTTTAAAGAGAGCACCAATTGCTATAAAACAACAAGTAAGAGCTATAGCTGGACTATCATGAGTAAAAATAGATCTATATCCTTTAAAGAAAAAATTTTTATTAATCATTATCCACCTAGGAACAGTCTACCAACATCAGGATTTTGAAGTAAATCGTCTCCTTTACCTGCAATTGCAGTTTGCCCAGATACTAAAACGTATCCTATATCTGCAAACTCCAATCCTTTTTTGGCATTTTGCTCTACTAGAATGATTGTTTTTTTTTCATTTTCTTGAAGATCTCTTAATATTTCAAAAACCATCTCAATATATCTGGGTTCAAGTCCAATTGACGGTTCGTCTACTAAAAGTACTGAAGGTTTCATAACTAATGCTCTAGATATTTCTAGCAATCTTCTCTCCCCACCAGATAAAACTTTTGCTGGTTGGTTTCTTCTATTTCTTAACCTTTCATACTTTTCAAAAATTCTTTCAGCCTCTTCATATGACTCATCTGTTTTTTCTTTTATGTATCCTCCCATTAATAAATTTTCTTCTACTGTCATATCTGGAAATACTGAGTTATCCTGCAATATATAAGCTATACCAACTGACTTTAACTTTTCTGCTGGGGTAAGATTTGTAATTTCTTTTCCTTCAAGTTCAATTTGACCAGAAAAAATATTTGTAAAACCATATATTGAATGAAGAATTGTAGATTTACCTGCACCATTAGGTCCAATTAAACATAAAGACTGAGCTTTATTCACGAATAAATCAAAGTTATGTAAAATTTCCATTTTTCCATAACCTGCATTTAAATTTTTAATAGTTAAATGGACTTCGTTTGGAGACAATTTTTTTAAATCATCTGGTGTCGGAGCTTTTCCTAATACTTCATATTGGTTAGCCATTATTGAGCTCCCAAATACGCGTCAATTACACGTTTATCATTTTTAATTTCATCTGGCGATCCATTGGCTAACATTTTACCATGAGCTAAACAAAAAATATTTTCTGCTAGTTGCATAATCACTCTCATATTGTGTTCAATAACCAAAAGAGTAATCCCAAAATCTTGATTAACTTTAATTAATCTATCAATAATACCATTTATCAGTGTCGGATTAATTCCAGCTGTAGGCTCATCTAGCAGTAACATCTCTGGTTCATTCATCAATGCCATTGCGAGTTCTAATAATTTTTGCTGGCCAAATGATAGATCACCTGCTCTTAGCTTTCTTTTTTGATATAATCCTACAAAATTTAATAGATTTTCTGCTTTTTCAGTTAATTCTTTTGGAATTTTAGAAAATATTTTCATTAAATTTGCATCACTACCTTTGTGACTAATGAGCATATTTTCTATGCAATTAAGTTTTCCATAAATTCTAGTTTGTTGAAACGTTCTTAGCAGTCCTAGCTTAGCAATAACTGGGACTGGTAACTCAGAAACTTCTTTACCATTAAATTTAATAGATCCATTATCTATTGGGTAAGTCCCTACAATTGAATTAAACAATGTAGTTTTGCCTGAACCATTTGGCCCAATTAATCCTACTATCTTACCTTTTTCAACATTCATTGAGATGTCGACATTAGCTTTAACACCACCAAATGATTTGCTTACATTGCTTACTTCTAAAATACTCATTTAAGTTCTACCTGTGCTTTACGATCTTTTTCATCAACTACTTCACCGAAACGTTCTGGATATTTTTCTCTTAACCATCCCATAATTCCTTCTGGGAAATAAATTACAATTACTACAATCAAAACTCCAAGAGCAACATACTGCCAACCTAAAAAGAATGTCCAAAAACCTTCTTTAAATATATGGAATATAGTTGCACCAATAATTGGACCCCAAAGTGTTCCCTTTCCTCCAAGTATTGCCATCAATACCATGAATACACCCATCTCTCTTCCATCAAAAGCAACGTCTGTAGAGTCTATATAGCCAACTAATCCTCCCATTATTCCACCGGCTAATCCACAAAAGAAAGCTGAGATCATCCAACCAATAATTTTATACTTCATTGTTTCAATACCCATTGCTTCAGCTTTATCTTCATTGTCTCTGATAGCATTAAGAATTAATTTAAATCTTGTAGAATAGATTGAACGAACAGCAATGAATGTGAGCACTAATGTGAAAAAGCTTAAAAAATAGAAAAACTCTCCCCTTGCTTCTAAGCTACCAACATTTGGAAAAGGTGGTGTAGTAAAGCCTTGACCTGCTCCAATAATTTCTATTCCACCAGAAATTTCACCCGCAGCTACACCTAAACCTAATGTACAAATTGCAAAATAATGTCCTCTAAGTCCAAGAATAGAATATCCTATTAAACCAGCTACAATAGTTGGAACTACAGCAGCTACAACTAGTCCAACTGCCATACCTTGAAAAAACTGTGTTGGAGTATGAACAAATGTTTTTTCCCCTCCACTCTCCGTCCATTCAGCTAATGGAAAAAACATTCCAACTTGAACAGAAGCGCAAAGGTACATTCCTAATCCATAAAATAATATATTTCCAAATGAATTATAGCCCATCTCCCCACCTTGGATGTTCCAAGTAGTAGCAAGAACTATTAAAACACAAAGGATTGATAGCTGAACTTTAAATGCTGGAAATAAAAAAGGGGCAGCTAATCCAAATATTAATATTGCTGCATATAAAATAAAATTCTTATTCATTTTTCATCTCAATATTATTTTAAATATTCTCTCTTTCTTGAAAGTTTAAACCTTCTATAAACAAGGATTAATACTAATAATAAAAATACTGAACCAATTCTAAATTCTGTACCTAGTATATAATCTGCAAATTCTTCAAATACTCCTAATCCCATTCCCGACATTGCTACTCCAGGTAAGTTTCCTAATCCTGCAACAATCACGATCATGAAAGATCTGATTGTGTAGGGCAATCCCATGTAAGGATGAATTGTGAAAGTTATAGATATCAAAGCACCGGCAACACCACAAAGAGCAGCATTTATTCCAAATGTTGCGGCATAAACTTTTTCTGTATTAACACCTAAAATCTTTGCAGCTCTTGCATTTTGAGCTGTAGCTCTAATTGCACGTCCTAGCTTTGATTTTTTCATATAAATAACCAAACAAACTGCAAATACAATGCTAATAAACGCTGAAAATATCTTTGAATTTGGTAACACAACATTATTATCAAACAACATAGTTGTTCCATAACCAGAATTTGCAAGTACAACGTCTGCACCAAATGCAAAATTCATTAATTGCATGAAAAGAATACTTATTCCAAAAGTAGCTAAAATAGAGATAAATAGATCTCTATCTACTACTTTATTAATTACGAGTTTGTAAATCGCTATACCAACAAAGTACATTATTACTGGCGCAACAATAACTCCCCATGCTGGATGAATACCATAGAGATACATAAAGTATGCAATGTATCCTCCTAAAATTACAAGATCTCCTTGTGCAATGTTAATTATATTCATCACACCCCATTGAAGTGCCATTCCATATGCAATCAATGCAAACAAAACTCCTAGCAAAATACCATCCAAGCAAGCTTGAAGAGTTATCATAGGATATTGAAATACAAGAAAATCCATAAAAAGTATTTTTGGGTTATATAAAAAAAAGCCCCCTATGACTAGGGGGCTTTAGTATTTTATTTTATCTTTCTGACCACTTAGGAATTGGATGTATCAACTTAGCTGATGCCCATTTTAATGGAGCAACAACTTTGTTTTCACAACTTCCTGAAGCATCACACATTACTTGGAAAAGTACCATTGGTTTGTCAACGTTCTGACCACCAGGTGCAAATTTAATATTTCCATAGAATGTTTGCATATTCGTAGCTGCAAGAGCATCTCTTACTTTCTTTTGATCGAAAGAATTTGCTCTTTCAAATGCATCTTTGAATACCAATAAAGCAGCTGAAGATTCAGCAGATTGGTAAGGTGGATCATATCCAAACTCTTTCTCAAAGTCTGCAGCATAAGTCATACCATCTTTAAAGAAATCATCTTTATAAGTTAGTGACTTGTGCCATTGAGAAGCACAAAGTGCATACTGTGAATTTTTACCATGCTGTTTAGATAGCTTAGCAGCATCACAGTGAGTCATAGCCAACATAGGAACATCAACTTTCATTTCAGCAATTTGTCTGATCGCAGTTAACGCACCTTTTGTGTGACCTGATACAACAAGTACATCTGGTTTCATTTGTTTTACTTTAACCAAAGTAGCAGCCATATCATTTAGCTCTTTAGGTAATTTATCGTCGATTATGATTTTAGAACCAGTTCTTTCAGCGGCATCTAAAATACCTAATCTAACGTCCTGTGAGAATGCATCTTGTTCAAACGCCTGTGCAATTCTTACTGGTTTTCCACCATTTAACTCAACCGCTGTTTCAATAGCAACATCAAGATACAAATTAGCTGGAGCTAATACAGCAAATAGATATTTGTAACCTTTTGTAAACAAAGATCTAGATGCACCATTTGCTTCAACCATTGGAACACCATATTTTTCAGTCACTGGCGCAATCGCTTTAGTTAAACCAGAACTATAAGGGCCAAGCATAAACTCAACACCATCTTGTGAAATTAATCTTTCTGCAAGCTGTGCAGCTCTCTTAGGGTTTGACTCATCATCGTAATAAATAATATCAAACTTATAAGTTTTTCCACCAACTTTAACACCACCCATGCTGTTAATTCTATCAACGGCCATGTTATAACCATTTTGAGTATGAACACCATTAGATGAGTATTTACCAGTTAAGGAAATTGCAGCACCTAAAATAATTTTATCACCAACAACTTTTGCAAATGATGCAACTGAAGTTGAGAATAAAATTACTAATGCAGAAACAAAACTTAAAATTATTTTATTTAATCTCATTTTATTTCCTCTTTAATTAATTAATTATGTAATGATTAAATAAAGAAATTTTATTTTATGCAAGTGGCAATAAAGGCCAAATCTAATTAATATTGTTGAGTTACAACAATTATTGCGGCAATAATTACTAAAACACTCGCAGAAATTGTATTAATTGTTTTTGGATTAGCAGTTATCCACTTTATTAATTTTTGTGCGAGCATTGCATAGCCAATCAAAGATAAAAAATCTAAAACTATGTAAGTTGTAATTAAAATTACAAACTGAAACACTAAATTAGAATTAAAGTCAATAAATTGAGGAAAAATAAAAGGAAAAAACATCCAAGCCTTAGGACTTGTGCCAGCAACTAAAAAACCATCTCTAAAAAAAGATAAGTTACTTTTTTCTATTTCTCCATCGCTTGAAATACTTTTTGGTCGAGATTTATAAATATCATAAGCTAAATATAATAAATAAATTATTCCGATCCATTTAAACGCATTAAGTATCATTGAGTTCTCTGAAAAAAAAGATCCAATGACAAAAATAACTAAAGTTGCTTGAATTAAATTTGCTGTAACATCACCTAAAGCAGACCATATACATTTTCCGACTCCATAATTCATTGAATAAGAGATAATTACAATCCTGGGAGTTCCGGGTGTAATAAATAAAAAAATAATTATCTGTAGATAAAGTATAAAATCTAGGGGGAGCATAAAAAAAGATAGTCCTTAAAAACCGGGAGCTAAAGATGGCTAAGAAGGACTATCTAATACATAATATCAGAGGCTAAAAAAAATGCATTAAATATTTTTTTCAAATATAAAGGATTTATGAAAAAAAAAGGTCACAGGCCAATTACCAGAGTCAAAAATCCAGAGCCCAAAATGGACGATCCGGATTGGATCATTTGGGCAGCCTGGGCAGATAGGATCACTTTCGAGGAAATTGAAAAAAAAACAGGAAAGAAAGAGTCTGATGTAATTAAAATTATGCGAAGATCTCTAAAACCATCATCTTTCAGGTTATGGAGAAAAAGAGTAAACCAAAAAAGTATAAAACATCGAAAAAAATTTGAATATTCTAGAAAAGAAATAGCTAGTAAAATTAAGAAAGGTGACTATCTATAGTTTATGAAAAAAATTACCATGTATACAGGTCCGCTATGTAATTATTGTGAGGCTGCAAAAAGATTATTAGCCAGAAATAATGCGCCTTATAATGAAATTGATATTTCAAAAGTTGATGGAGCAATGGATGAAATGATTAAAAAAGCTAATGGAAAAAGAACTATTCCACAAATTTTTTTTGATGACCAGCATATTGGTGGTTATGATGAAGTAAGAGCATTAGAAAAAGAAAATAAACTTCAAGATCTTTTAAATAATTAATTCCATTCCTCTAAAGCTAATTGTTTCTTAGCTAAAGTGCTTAAATCTTTTAGTTTAACTCTATCTTTATATTTAATTTCATAATCTTCAGCTGCAAAATCTGGTGGACTCTTTCCTTCTAAAAATTTTTTTGACTGTTTTACTGTATAATCCAAATTTTTTTTACAATATGGTGTTGCACCAACGTAAACAACATTTGAATAATTTTTTCCTGAATGTTTGTCTTCAACGGCATGAACAACGTCTGGATGCCACCAAACAGTGTCACCTGGTTTCATTTTTGGAATTGAAACTAAACCTTTTAACAGTAATGAATGATAATCTTTGTTTACTGATAAAGCTCTACCAAGTTTTGATCCACACAATTCATTTTCTTCAACATCATCTAGTAATGCTCTGGTCAAAACATAAGCAATTCCTTTAGCAATAGGTATTAATTGTAAAGTTCCATCACTTGGTCCTTGCTCTGTTAAAGCAGTCCATCCTTGAAATGTTCTAAATACATGTGCAACCGCAGGAGACTCGAATTCTATTGTTCTATCTCTATACTTTGCATCAAATGGATTATATTTTTCAAAGTTGTCAGAAAAAATATCTCTATAAATTTTTTGATAATAACTATCAGTCCATCTTTCAATTGATCCAGCATCACAATGAGGAGAAAGTCCCAAAGTATCATCCCCTGGCTCTCTTCTTCTTACTCTATCTGCATAAGATAATTCTTTATTTGGATCAAAAACTTTATATTCAGAGTTTTCATAAATCCAAAGATTATTTAGCCATTTTTTTACTTTAGCCATTTGCTCTGAGTGTCTAATTTCAATCTGTGCTCTTGACCAATAAAGACCATAAATTTGAGGTTTTGCAGACTGTAAGTCACTAAAATATTTATCTAAATTAGATTTTTTTTTTTGATCCTCATAATAATTATTTTCATCGATGTATTTCTCTAATTTCTCATTCAAATTCTGTATCATTTTGTCATCAAAAACATCACGGATAATTACACAGCCTCTTTTTTTAATATTGCTTATTTCTTGAATATTTTCCTGATCTATCTGATTAAAACTTATCTCAGGAATTATAGATTTATTCTTTTTTTTTAGAGTTAAAATTTCATCTATTTCAGATTTTATAAATTTTTCTATTTTATTAAAATTTTCTATGTAATTTTTTGAAAAATTTCTTAATTCTTTTTTTATTGCCTTTATATCAATATCTTCAAACATTAAATTTAGCTCTTTGGTTTAAAAACTAAACATACCCCGTTATTGCAAAATCTCTTTCCGGTTGGTTTAGGACCATCTTCAAATATATGGCCATGATGTCCACCACAATTTTTACAATGATATTCAGTTCTTGCGTAACCTAAATAATGATCTATTTTTGTTTCAAACACATCTGGTAGAGACTCATAAAAAGAAGGCCAACCTGATCCACTCTCATATTTCGTTTTCGAGTCAAATAATTTTTCTCCACAATTTGCACAATGAAAACTTCCTTCTCTTTTTTCATGATTTAACTCACTTGATCCTGCACGCTCAGTCCCCTCTTCGAATAAAATTAATTTTTGTTCTGCAGTTAAATTTGGATTTATTTTTTTTGTCATGATCCTATATATTTAGCACAAGATTGATGTAACATTGAATGTAATTCAACAAGTTTGTTGAAATCCTTGTTGTAACCACCACCCAAAACTCCACAAAATGGTATCCGTCTAGAAAAAAAGTTTTCTACCACAAGCTCATCTCTAAGTTTTATTCCCTCGTCTGAGATTTTTAATTTACCCAATCTATCATTAAAATGAATATCAACACCTGCTATATAAAAAATAAAATCAAAATTTTCTTGATTTAGCTCTTTTAAATAATGTTTAAGTGTTTTGATATAAGCGTCATCTTCTAAGTTATCCTCAAGTTCTACATCTAAATCACTATTTGATTTTTTAGCAGGATAATTAGTTTTGGAATGCATGCTGAATGTAAAAACACTTCTGTTGTCTCTAAAGATTTCTGAATTGCCATTACCTTGATGAACATCTAGATCAACAATCAAAATTCTATTTGCTAGACCTCTATTAAGTAAATAATGTGCTGCAACTGCAACATCATTAAACACACAATAACCTGCACCTCCGTCATAACTTGCGTGGTGACTACCTCCTGCTGTATTACATGAAATACCATAATTTATTGCAAGTTTAGATGCGAGAACAGTTCCGCCTGTAGCAACTAAGGATCTTTGCACAACACTATCTACAAGTGGAAATCCAATTTTTTTTACTCCTTCTTTGCTTAAAGTTTTATTTTTAATATCCAATATATAATTTTTTGAATGTGCGTAGCTTAATGTTTCAAATGAACAGGCTGAAGGTTTATGAAATTTACTTACTATCTTGTTTTGAGTTAAGTAGTTTGCTAACTCTCCAAATTTATTAATTGGAAATTTATGATCATCGCCAATTTTGGCAAAATAATCCTCATGATTAACAACAGGGAGATCCATTTTTACTCTAGAACTCTGATAGGCTTTCCATTTACACAAGCCTCTAGTCCTTCAATCATTTGGTTATAAAAAATGCTATAATTTTCAGCTGTTACATAACCTATGTGCGGAGTAAGCAATGCATTTGGTAAAAATCGAAGTTTATTATTCTCTGGTAAGGGTTCTTTGTCATAAACATCTATTCCAGCTCCTGCAATTACATTCGTTGACAATGCAATAATTAAGTCATCTTCATTAACAATAGGTCCTCTAGAAGTATTAATCAAAAATGCTGTTTTTTTCATTTTATCAAATTCTTTTATGGTAATACATTCTTTGTATCTTTCACCTCCTTGAACGTGAATTGAAAGTACATCAGAGTTTGTAATTAAGTCATCTTTACTACAAGGGAGTACGTCTAATTCTTTACACTTATCTAAGCTCAAGTTTTCACTCCAGGCCATTACTTGCATTCCAAATGCTTTTCCAATTTTTGCAACTTCTGTACCTACTCTGCCTAGACCAATTAAGCCTAGGATTTTTCCTTTTAATTCTACTCCGATTGTAGTTTGCCAATACCCTTGATACATATTGTCAAACTCCTCTTTAAAATTTCTAGCTAAACCAAGAATTAGTGCCCAAGTTAATTCAGGTGTTGGGTTTAAATTTATATCTGTACCACAAACTGTAATTTTTCTTTTCTTTGCAGCTTCTAAATCAATAGATTTATTACGTAATCCACTTGTAATTACAAATTTTAAATCATTTAAATTATCAATTAAATTTTTTGTGATTGGAGTTCTTTCTCTCATTATTAATAAAGCTTCAAAATCAGCTAACTGATCAATTGCATCGGCCTCGTCTAAAAAAGGTTCACTAAAAATCTTAAACTCATATTTCCCAGATAGTTTTTCTAAATCTACAAACTGTTGAGCAACGTTTTGGTAATCATCTAATATAGCAACTTTAAGCATTTTTAACTTTCTTATTTGATAACAATATTCCTGTAATAATAAAACAAGCGCCTAAAATATGATAAAACATAAATTTTTCACTAAAAAAAATCATTGCCATTATTGCGCTTAATATTGGCATTAAGTGTAAAAAAACACCAGAGCGATTAGCGCCAATCATGGATATTCCTTTTATCCATAAAAGAAAAGATGCCAAACCTGGAAATAAAACTACATAGGATAAAATTAAAATAAAAGGTAGTTCTAAATTAATTCTAAAGCCAATTTGATATTCAATAAAATAAACTGGAATTAAAAATACCAAACCAAAAGTAATTACTACTTGAAGCAATGATATTTGAGATAACTCATATTGTTTTCCCTTTAATAAAGTTGAATACAATGCCCATGAAAACATTGCTATAACCATGGTTATGTCTCCTTTATTAAAATCTAAATTTTTTAATATCTCTATATTTGCTTTTGTTATAATCATAATTACACCAGCAAAAGAGAATACTACCCCTATAATTTGAAAAATATTTGTCTTTTCAATTTTTAAAATTGAAGAAAATAACATGATCATCACAGGTATAGTTGAAATCATTAAAACCCCACTAATCACCTGAGTAAAATTTAATGAATAATAAACAATTGAATTAAATACCGTTATACTAGTGACTCCCAAAACAATAAAAAGTTTATAGTTTTTAATTATATAGTTTCTTTTCTCTAATATTTCAGGAATTGTAAAAGGTGCTAAAATTAACCAAGCAAAAAGCCATCGATAAAAATTTAGTGAAAAAGGGGGAACTTCATAAAAACTTGCAAGTTTACCTACTACAAAATTTCCCGCCCAAAAAGTTACTGTTAAAAATAGATATAAATAAGCTAAAAAATTATTATCTTTAGTCACTTAACTAAATCTAAGCGAACTATAAGGTTTTAAATTTAAATTTGTATTTTCGTTCGCTATCATCCCTGAAACAATCTTTCCAGAAATTGGACCTAAAGTCCATCCTAAATGATGATGCCCAAAGCAATAATAAATATTTTTGAAATTTTTTGATGGCCCCATAACAGGTAAAAAATCTGGTAAAGTTGGTCTAAAACCTAGCCACTCATCCTCATGCTCTGGTAAATCACCTAGCATATATTTCGCATTATTTATCAAATTTTTAACTCTTGATTTAGATAATGGATTATCTAATCCACCAAATTCTACAGTTCCAACAACTCTTAAACCTTGTTCCATCGGTGTAATTCCGAATCCACGATTGGAAAATATTACTGGTCTACTTAATAAATGATCACAATTTTTGAAATGAACATGATATCCACGCTCTGTATCTAAGGGTATTTTTTCACCAAGATTATCTGTTAATTTTTTTGAAAAAGCTCCACAAGCTATTACTGCTTTATCAAAAACATAACTTTGAGTTTCAGTTTTAAAAACTGGTTTTTCTTCATCAAAACTAATATCTTTAATATTTACTTTGTTAAATTTTCCACCTTTTTGTAAAAATAAATCAAACAATTTTAAAAGAATTTTTTTTGGATTTCTTGCATGTCTTGCATAAGGGTAATATACGCCAGCATGGTAAAATGGTTTAATGTGTGGTTCAAGATCGTGTATTTCGGCTTTGGTGACTAATTGTTGTTCAACACCTAATTCATCTCTAACTTTAATTTCTAATTCTCTACTTTTTAGATCTTTATCGTTCCAAATATAAAGAATTCCTTTGTTTTCAACCAAACCTTCTAAGTTTATCTCTTCAAATAATTCATCATATGCGGGTAAAGCTAGATCTAAAATTTGGTGCATATTTTTAGCAGTATGCATCATCTTAGTTTTAGTAGTATTCATTATAAATTTTATAAACCATGGAATCATTTTAGGAACATAATTCCATTTTAAAGCAAGTGGACCTGAAGAACTAAGCAACATTGCAGGCACATCTGCTAGAACATCAGTTCTGTTTAAAGAAAGAGATGCATATGGTGAAAAGTGACCTGCATTACCATAAGAGGCGGCTTGGCTACCTGGGTTATCTCTATCAAAGATAGTTACATTGAAACCTTTTTTTTGAAGAAACAAAGCATTAGATACACCTTGAATCCCTGCTCCAACTATTCCTACCTTAATATTTTTATTCATAAAATTGTTATACAATTAAAAATTAAATTAAGAGAGTGACAAATTATGCAATCATTTGTTTATGATTAATTTTTGCACTCAATACTATACCAAATCCAATCATAGTGGCTAACATTGAGGAGCCTCCATACGACATAATGGGCAATGGAGAACCAACTATAGGTAGCAGACCCAAAACCATAGATAAATTTACTACAATATAAATAAAAATTGCAAAAGCATAACCAAAACAAAAAAGTCTAGCAAAATTGCTTCTCGAAATTGCTCCTATTCTTAAAATTCTAAAAATTATTATTGAGTATAATATTAAAAGACCAACTGAGCCTATAAAACCAAACTCTTCTGAAAATAAAGTAAATATAAAATCTGTGTGTTTTTCAGGTAAAAAATCTAAATAACTCTGGGTTCCTTTTAAAAAACCTTTTCCATTAAGGCCACCTGAACCAATAGCTATTTTTGACTGTATAATTTGATATCCAGCACCCAATGGATCTCTATCTGGATCTAAAAAAGTTAAAATTCTTAGTTTTTGATATGGTTTAAGAAATGAGATTATAAATGGAAGTGAAATTAAGAAAGTAATAAATGAGTATATAAAATATTTAATTTTCATGCCTCCTAACCACAATATAATTAATCCACTTAAAGCAATTAATATAGATGTACCAAGATCAGGTTGAGAAATTACAAAAATTATTGGAATTATTATAATCGATAACACAATAGTTATACTAGTAAATGAATTAACATTTTCTATTTTTATTCTATGAAAATATTTTGCGAGACACATTATAATTGCTACTTTCATAAGTTCTGAAGGTTGCAGAACAAATAAATAAAGATCCATCCATCTTTTTGAACCAGAAGACTTTAGTCCAAAAAATGAAACATAAATTAATAAAAGTATTACTATAAAATAGATTATATAAGAAAAGTTGTGCCAAAATTTTATATTAAAAAAAGCTACAAAAATCATTAAAGGAAAAAAAACTGCAAGTTTTACAAAATGATTTTTTGTATGAAAAAGTATTTCACCTCCATCTGTAGAATACATAACAAAAACACTTAATACTGAAAGAAGAATAACAGAAATCAATAATATATAGTCTAGGTTTTTTATTTTTTGAAATAATGTAATCTCATTATTCAATCTATCGTGCTGAAACATTTAAACAGTAATCCTTTCAAAATTTGATTGTTTATTTCTTAAATCATGTCTGTCGATTATTAATTTAAATAATTTTTTTGCAATTGGTGCTGCCGCCTTACTTCCTGAACCACCATGTTCAACAATTATACTGAGTGCATATCTTGGGTTAACATATGGGCCATAAGCAACATACAAAGCATGATCTCTATCTTTGTATGGTATTTGCTCTAATTCTAAATCCAATTCCCTCTCTCTTTTGCTTATTCTTTTTACCTGAGCTGTTCCTGTTTTTCCTGCAAATTGATATTTAGGATCATCAATTCTTGATTTATAAGAAGTTCCAAATCTTTCATTTGTTGAAGCGAACATTGCTTCTTGAACAATTTTAATATTTTTTTGGTTTTTAAATAACTTTTTGTCTAACAATTCCTCAGAGTTGGTATCAAATAATAACCCACTTTCCATTGATTGTTTCGCATCTTCATAAGAAATTGGATTACTATCCACTATTATTTTCGGTTTTACAGCAAAGCCCCCGTTTGCAATTTGTGCAGTCATCATGCAAAGTTGTAAAGGAGTTGATTGTATATAGCCTTGTCCAATACCTGTGATTAAAGTTTCGCCTAATACCCAGCCTTTGCCTAGATTATTTTTTTTCCATTTTGTATTCGGAAATAATCCTTTTTTTTCATTATCAAAATAATCGCCGAGAACTTTTTTACCTAAGCCAAACTTTTCAGCTGTAATGTTTAATCTATCAACACCTAATAACCTAGCAACCTCATAAAAATATGTATCACAAGATTGTTTCATTGCATTTTTTAGACTAACCCAACCATGTCCCTTTTCCTTCCAACAGTGAAATGTTTGACCATATAACTCCATTTTTCCTGTGCATTTAACTTTAAACTTTGTATCTATTACTTTGTTTTCTAAAGCTGAGAGAGCAACAATTGGTTTTATTGTTGATCCTGGAGAATATAGACCCGAAAGAGTCTTGTTTATTAATGGTTTTAATGGATTATTTCTAATTAATTGCCATTCATCTTGACTTATTCCAAATAAAAATAAATTTGGATTATAAGATGGAGATGAATACATTGCTATTATATCTCCAGTATAAATATCCATTACACTTATAGATCCTGCTTTTTCATTTAACAATTCTCCACAAGCTTTTTGTATTTCTGTATCTACAGTTAAACGTATTTTTGATCCTTGCTCACCTTTTTGATGTTCAAGTTGATTAATTCTTTTGCCGTAAGCATTAACTTCATATCTTTGAATAGCATTTGTTCCAATTAAATGATTTTCAAGTCTTTTCTCTAAGCCTAGTTTTCCAATTTTCATTCCTGGTACAAATCTTTCTTGGATGGTTTCATTTTCTAAAATTTCTTGTTCATTTGGTTGACTTACATATCCAAGAACATGTGTGTATACATCATTAAATGGATAGTTTCTAGAGATTGTCATAACGGGTTTAACACCAACAAGATCGTATAAATAATTATTAATTTTTACAAATTGACTCCAGCTTAAATTTTCAGAAACAATAATACTATCCCATGGTTTTAACTCTGCTTTTAATTTATTTATTCTTGCAATTCTTTTGTCACTTAGATTTAAAAGATTTTTCAATCTAACTAGTAAATAATTAAAATTCTCAACTTGCTCTGGAATTATATGTAATTGATAAACTTTTAAATTCCCTGCAATTACATTTCCAAAATAATCAACAATATTTCCTCTTGTAGGTGGGAGTTTCCATTCTCTAATTCTATTCTTGTCTGAAAGAGTAAGATATTTTTTATTTTCGTTTATTTGAAGAGAAAACAAACGAGCAACGATACCAACAAAAACTACTACTTTTGCTGCTCCGATTATGAACATCCTTCTATTAATTACATCTGTTTTTCTTATTCCTGAATTAGATTTAATCATTTGTTTGATATGAAATTCTTTCGTTTAAAAAATTAAAAAATAAAAAAAATATTGGATAAAATAAAAAAGTAAAACCAGAGTTAATCAAATAATTAGTGTAATCAACTTTAATTAAAAATACTAAATCCAAAATAATTACTTGAATTGAATTTATTAATAAAATCGTGAATAATAATGATATCCAATCCTTCATAAAGTTTGGGGTTAAAGTAATGTTTCTTATGTAAGCTGTTACTGAACAAAGAATAAGGTAACAAAAACTACTAATTCCTATTGGTATACCTATTACAACATCATTAACTATTCCTGCAAAGAAAATTGCTAGATAACCTAATTGATCAGGATTTCTTAAAGTCCAAAAGAAAATTAATAGATGAACAAAATTAAAAGAAAAATAATCAAGTTTTAAGTAATTAAAATCAAATTCATTAAATACAGAAAAAAATAACATTATAAATGGTACGTAGGATAAGAATATTTTTAAAAAAGGACTTTTATTAAGTGATGACATTATTCTTCTCCACCTATTTTATAAGAAACTATTTTTACATAGTTGAGTTGTGTAAAATCAGAAAAAAAATCAATTTTTCCTTCTGATATGTTGTTAATTTTTCCAATTGGTATACCAGGTTTGAATAAACCACCAAGACCTGAGGTGTAAGCAAAAATTTCTTTATTTTTAAAATCTTCTCCAAATTCTTCTTGAGTATGTTCAATTTTTCCAAATTCACTTCCTGTACCAGAAATTACAGCTTGTATGTCATCTGGCTCTAAAACAGATGGTATTTTACTATTAAGGTCAGACAATAGTAATGCCCTTGAATTAGTATAATTTACTTCAATTATCTGGCCAACCAGATAAACATTATCAATAACTGCCATTCCAATTTTTACTTTATCTTTTGTGCCTTTATTTAATACTACTGATTTTAAATATGGGCTGTCTTTATCAATTAAAACTCTGGCAAAAATTTCTTGTGAATTTATACTTTCATCAAGTAACTCTCTAAGCTTTTTATTTTCTGCAGTTAAAAACTCATTTTGTAATTTAAGTTGATCAGAATTTTCTATTTTAATTAAATCTTTCTGATGACTTTCATATAAGTCCATATGTGATTTGAATTTTGAAGTTATTTCTTTTAATTTATTTTCTGGGATTGATGCAATATGAGATGATCTATAAATTACTTCATTAATACCTAATTTAACAAATTGTATTGCTTTAAAATTAAAATTACTTAGAACAATCACGAAAATTGATAAAGTAATTAAAGTTAATAAAGAAAATTTTTGTTTATCTTTTTTTTTTAAGAAAGCTGACCTAATGGCAATTACAAAATCATCTCTGCCAGTAGCCATTTTTCCTAATATTCAGATAACATAGTAGAAAAAGTTTCTTCTTGATCCAAAGCTTTACCTGTACCGACAGCAACACAAGATAATGGATCATCTGCTATATGAACTGGTAAACCTGTTTCTTTAGAAAACCTTTTATCGATATTTTTTAACAAAGCACCACCACCTGTTAAAGTTAGACCCATATCAACTAAATCAGCTGACAACTCAGGAGGAGTATTTTCTAACGCATCTTTAATTGCACCAACCATTTGTTTCATAATATCGTTTAGTGCTTCAGCAGTATCTTCTTCTGTAATATTAACTTCCTTAGGCGTACCTGATCTTAAATCTCTTCCTTTAACTGGATAAGTATTTGTCCCAGTTGGAACAGCTGTCCCCATTTCTTTTTTTATTTTTTCAGCTGTAGTATCACCAATTAATAAATTGTATTCTTTTCTCATATAATCCACTATTGCAGTGTCCATTGAGTCACCTGCAACTCTTAAAGATTTAGAGTAAACTAATCCACCTAAAGACATTACTGCAATTTCACTTGTGCCCCCGCCAATATCTACAATCATTGAACCAGTTGCTTCAGAAATTGGTAGATTTGCTCCAATAGCTGCAGCAATTGGTTCTTCAATTAACTGAACTCTTCTTGCACCTGCTGCTAGAGCACTATCTTGAATTGCTTTTCTTTCAACTGGTGTTGAACCAGTTGGCACACAAATCAATATTCTAGGGTTAGCAAATGTGCTTCCTTTATGAACTTTTTTAATAAAATGTTTAATCATTTCTTCAGTGACTATGAAATCTGCGATAACACCGTCTCTTAATGGTCTGATTGCGCTTATATTACCTGGTGTTCTCCCTAGCATTGTCTTAGCTTCATCTCCAACAGCTAACACATTTTTTTTTCCACCTTGATCAACTATCGCAACAACTGAAGGTTCATTAAGAACTACACCTTGACCCTTTAAAACTACAAGTGTGTTTGCTGTTCCAAGATCAATTGCCATATCTTGACTCCATATTTTTTTAACACTGCTAAATAACCCCATTATATCCCTCTTACTTTCTGACTTTCCTGCTCCATAGGAGCTGTTTTATCTCGTTTGATTATCATTTTATTTAATGCATTTATGTAAGCATTTGCTGATGCAACCAAAGTATCCGTATCAGCTGCTTGACCCACGGTTGTTTTACCTTTCTCCTCAATTTTAACACTTACTGTTGCTTGTGCGTCTGTTCCTTCTGTAACTGCATGAACTTGATAAAGCTGTAAGTTAACATCGTGAGGATATAGAGTTTTAATGCATTTGAATATTGCATCCACTGGACCATCTCCAGTTTCTGTTGCATTTTTAACATCACCGTAAACATCCAAAGTCATTTCTGCTTTTTGAGGTTCTCCTGTTCCAGCAAAAACTTTTAAAGATTTAAGAGTAATTGCATTCACTTTATTATCTACAATTAAACTATCATCTACTAAGGCAATAATATCTTCATCATAAACATGTTTTTTCTTATCTGCTAAGACTTTGAATTTTGCAAATGCATTTCCTACTACATCGTCAGTTAAATCTGGATAACCTAGACTGTTTAATTTATCTTTAAATGCATGTCGCCCAGAATGTTTTCCCATTACTAATGATGTTTGCTTTACCCCAACACTTTCAGGTGTCATTATCTCATATGTTTGTCTATTTTTTAGCATTCCATCCTGATGAATTCCTGCTTCATGAGCAAAAGCATTTTTTCCAACGATAGCTTTATTATATTGAACAGGAAAACCGGTTGCGTTTGAAACAATTTTTGAAGCTTTGCTTAAAAGTGTCGTATTAATTCCAGTTTCATATGGCATTAAATCAGGTCTTGTTTTAATTGCCATAACAACTTCCTCTAGAGCAGCATTTCCTGCTCTTTCTCCTAATCCATTTATTGTACATTCAATTTGTCTTGCTCCAGCTTGAACTCCAGCTAACGAGTTAGCTACTGCTAAACCTAAATCATTATGACAATGAGTTGATAAAATTGCTTTATCAATATTTGGAACTTTATTTAATAAAGTTTCAATAATTGTAGTAAACTCAGATGGTATTGTGTAACCAACTGTATCAGGAATATTAATTGTTGTAGCTCCATTTTTAATTGCAAGCTCTACAGTTTTGCACATGTAATCCATATCAGTTCTTGTTCCATCTTCGCAAGACCACTCAACGTCATCAGTAAATTTTCTTGCATAAGCAACATGTTTTCCAATTGATTCATAAACATCTTCTGGAGACATATTTAATTTATGCTTCATGTGTAAAGGGCTTGTAGAAATAAATGTATGTATTCTAAATCTTGGTGCATGTTTTAGAGCTTCATAAGCTCTATCAATATCTTTTACTGAGTGTCTTGAGAGTCCCGCAGGAATAGAATTTTTTAAAATTTTACTTACTTCTGAAACAGCCTCAAAGTCCCCTGGTGAAGCTATTGGAAAACCTGCTTCAATAATATCGATACCTAATTCATCAAACACTCTAGCGATTTGAATTTTTTCCTCTAAACTCATAGATGCGCCCGGCGATTGTTCACCATCACGCATAGTAGTATCAAATATAAAGACTCTATCTTTATTGCTCATAACTAAATTTTTAGAAAATCTATAATACAATCTATGAGAGAGATTGCAAAATAATTAGTAAAATAATCACTTTCAATGGACCATTTTAGGCTTACGAAAAATTAATTATAAATAGACTCAATTTTAGGCATTAATCGTAAAAGTTCTTTTGTGTATTCATGCGTTGGTTTTAAAAATAAATCCTCAGTTATTGAAACTTCGCATAATTTGCCCTCTTTTAAGACACCAATTCTATCGCACATTTGTCTAACAACAGGTAAGTCATGACTTATAAATAAAATTGTTAAATTTAATTGTTCTTGAAGATCTTTAAGTAAATTTAATATTTGGGCTTGTATACTTACATCCAAAGCAGAGGTAGGTTCGTCACAAACCAAAAGTCTTGGTTGTGTGGCAAGTGCTCTTGCAATTGATATTCTCTGTCTCTGTCCTCCTGAAAATTCATGTGGATATCGATCTCCAGATTTTTGAGTTAATTCTACAGATTCAAGTAAGTCATAAATATAATTATTTAAATCTATATTTGATATGGATGGGTTGTGAAGTGTGATTGGTTCTGCAATTATATCTTTCACTTTTAATCTTCCATTTAGTGAAGAATAAGGATCTTGAAATATCATTTGAATTTGTTTTCTAAATTTCATTAATTCTGATCTTTGTTTTATTTTTGTTATACAAACGTTATCAAAGAAGATATCGCCAGATGTAGGTTTAAATAAATTTACAATCATTTTAGCAATTGTAGATTTTCCACTCCCACTTTCTCCTACTAGACCAAAAGATTCTCCCTCTTTTATTTCAAATGAAACATCATTAACAGCCATCACAGAATTTTTAGAATTTTCTGTAAAAAAATTATCATCAAAACTTTTATTCAAATTTTTTATCTGAACTAAATCTTGACTTATAATTTCTTTCTTTGACCATCTATTTAGTATTTTGATATTATTTTCTTTTTTTTTATTGTGTTCTTTTTCAACTATTACAAATCTTGAAATTTTTTTATTTGTTGGAGGAACTGAGCTCACTAAACTTTTGGTGTAATTTTCTTGTGGATTGGTTAATATTTTTTTAGTTTCACCGATTTCAACTAAATTACCACTTTTCATAACTGCTACACGATCTGCTGTCTCAGCTATAACTCCCATGTCATGAGTAATTAAGATTACAGCAAGATTTCTTTTTTTTGTTAATTTTTTAATAAGTTCTAAAATCTGAGATTGAATTGATACATCTAATGCTGTTGTTGGCTCATCTGCAATTAACAATTCTGGCTCGCAACATAGAGCTAAAGAAATTACTACTCGCTGTCTCATTCCACCTGAGAATTGATGAGGATAATTATCAAATCTTGCGTCTGCATCTTTTATACCAACCTCTTTTAATAAATTTATAGATTTATTTTTTGCTTCTTCTTTACTCAATTTAAGATGAGTTTGAATTGTTTCAATTAATTGTTCACCCACTGTAAGAATTGGGTTAAGTGAAGTTTGAGGATCTTGAAATATCAATCCAATTTTATTTCCCCTATATTTAACAATGCTTTCAGAATTTTCATGAATGTTAAGATCGCCTAAAATAACTGATCCACTAGATACCTTACCTGGTTCATCGATTAAATTTATAATAGCATTTCCTACTGTACTTTTTCCTGATCCAGACTCTCCAACTAATCCTAAAATTTCTCCTTTATTAACCTCAATATTCACATTCTTAGCAGCATAAACTGTTTCTTTTCTCATTTGGTAATCAACACTAAGATTATTTATTTTTAAAAATGTCATTTTTTTAATTTTGGATTTAAAGTATCTCTCATCCAATCCCCTAATAAATTAATTGAAAATGCTAAAATAACTAAGAAAATTGCTGGAAAAAAAGTTATCCACCATTCTCCTGAAAATAAAAAGTCATTACCAAGTCGTATCAATGTCCCTAAAGAAGGTGTTGTTGGAGGTACGCCAACTCCTAAAAAACTCAAAGTAGATTCAGCTAAAATAGCAAGAGCTAAACCAATAGTTCCAATTACTAACACCGGTCTTAAAATATTTGGTAAAATATGTTTAAACATAATAATTATATTAGAAACCCCAATTATTGTTGATGCTGAAACATAGTC
The DNA here is from genome assembly GCA_902556505.1 of uncultured Pelagibacteraceae bacterium. Classification (GTDB taxonomy): domain Bacteria; phylum Pseudomonadota; class Alphaproteobacteria; order Pelagibacterales; family Pelagibacteraceae; genus Pelagibacter. The sequence continues at coordinate 81,455 of CACDWM010000003.1, read as the reverse complement.
TTTATTTTTTTCCACCAAAGTTGCAGCTCTTGAAACTCTAGCAAATTGTGGCCACTCTGAAATCCCGATTGCAAATATTAAAACATAAATTGCCATTTCATCATGCATTTCTCTCGAGATTAATCCTCTTGCTATTCCATCAACCAATAATGCCATCAAAATACTTGGTACTGTTAACTGAACATCAGTTAACCTCATTACTATCATTTCATATTTTCCCCCAAAAAATCCCGCTGTTAATCCCAATCCAACTCCAAGAATTAAGCTAAAAATTATCGCAGAAAAACCTACTATTAAAGAAATTCTACATCCATACAAAATTGTTGATAACATATCTCTTCCTTGTCCATCAGTACCTAAAATAAATTTAGCAAGGCCATCTTCTGTCCATGAAGGTGGTGTGAATGCATCCATCAATGATAGAGAGGATGGGTCAAAGGGATTGTAAGGTGTTACGAGCTCAACAAAAAAAGAACAGAAAAAAATTATAAACAAGATAGTAGATGATACAATGGCAGTTGGCGATTTAATAAAGCTATGATAAATATCACTATCTTTTACTCTTTCCCAAGTACTTAAAGTTTTGTTATCCACTTGCTGCATCTCCTTTAACTCTTATTCTTGGATCAATTAAATAATAAAGAATATCAACTATAAAATTTATCATTACGAAAACAAAAGCTATAAAAACTAAATAAGCTGACATGATTGGTATATCTACGAATTGAACTGCTTGAATAAATAAGAAGCCCATTCCAGGCCATTGAAAAACAGTTTCAGTAATAATTGAAAACGCAATTAAAGTTCCAATATTTATTCCTGCTATAGTTATTACTGGTATCAATCCATTTTTTAATGCATGTTTATATTTAATACTATTTTCACTAATGCCTCGAGCACGTGCAAATTTAATATAATCTGTTTGTAATATTTCCATCATCTCTGCTCGCACAAGTCTGATGATATAAGTCATTTGGAAAAGGCTTAATGTTACTGAAGGAAGTATAATTGCTTTCAGTCCTGAAACTGTTAAAAAACCTGTGGTCCAAAAACCTAAATCAACAACCTCCCCTCTACCAAAAGAAGGTAATATTCCTAAGATTACTGCAAACAAATATATAAATAATATACCAATTACAAATGTGGGGAGTGAAACTCCAAGCAAGGAGACGGCTAAGACAAAATCACTTAAAAAACCTTTTCGATTTATGCCAGTATAAACTCCTAACAAAGTACCAGTAATTAGTGCAATTAGTGCTGAAATAACCACAAGTTCAATAGTTGCTGGCAATCTTTCAACTATTAATTCTGAAACAGGTCTTCTTAATTGATATGAAATTCCAAACTCACCCTTAGAAGCATTAACTATAAATCTTGAAAATTGAACATGAATTGGGTCCATCAAACCTAATGTTTCTCTTAATTCTGCTCTTTCCTCATCAGAAGTCTCTTCTCCAACCATGTTATTAATTGGATCACCAACAAAATTAAATAAAGAAAAAGATACAAAGGCGACAACCAACATCACCAAAGCAGATTGAAACAGCCTTTTAAAAAAATATTTTATCAATTTGTGAAGGTTTAAACTTACAAGCCCTTTAAATTTTTAAAGGGCTTGTAATAATTTTTAATTAGTTAAAACTAGCAGTTCTGAATAACGGTTCGTTATTCGGTCTGATAGGAACATTAACATTGCTTTTAGATGCCCAAGAAATTACTTGGTGATGTAAAGGAAGATAAGAAATATCATCTTTTACAATTTTCCAAGCTTTTGCAATTGCAGCATTTCTTTTATCTAAATCAACTTCACCTTCCATAACTCTAATTGCAGCATCAACATCAGCGTTACTAAAGTTAACTTTGTTCCAGCTAGCACCAGTTTCATATAGGTAATGGAAAACATAGTGACTATCTAAAGTTGGAACACCCCATCCTAGCATATAGAAATCACCTTGATCATCTTTAAGCTCTTTGAAGTGTTTACTTTTAGTTTGAGCAAATAAGTTAACGTTAACTCCAATTTTGCCCAACATTCCAACAACAGCAGTACATATTGCCTCATCGTTTACATATCTGTCATTAGGACATCTAAGTTCAACGTCAAAACCATTAGGATAACCTGCATCAGCTAAAAGTTTTTTTGCAGCATTAACATCGTAAGGTAATCTTTTATCAAGATCAGCTGTATATCCATTTACACCTGGGAAAGTTATAATTCCTGCTGGTTCACTTAAACCTCTCATAACTTTTTTCTTGATCGCTTCAATATCAATTGCTTGATAGAGAGCTTGTCTTACTTCTTTTTTCTTAAATGGATTATCACCTGTATTACCAGTTCTCAACTTGTCAGCTGCTTGGTCCATACCTAAGAAAATTGTTCTCATCTGAGCTGTACTTTCAACTTTGTGACCTGAAGAAGATCCAATTCTTTTTAAGTCTTGAACAGGAGCATCAGTAACTATATCAATTTCACCAGATAATAATGCTGCTACTCTTGTAGCTGCATTTTTAATAGGCATTAATTCGATTTGAGTTACTTTTTTGTCCTTCATTTCACCCCACCAATGTTTATTTCTTTTAAACACTGTCTTGGTATTAGGCTCTCTTAAAGTTATTTTGAAAGGACCAGTTCCCATAGCATTAGTAGCAGAGAAAGTTTCTTGTCCTGCATCCCAATTTTGTGGAGACATTGCAAAGTTTTTCTCTGACCAAGCTTTAGACATTATAAAAATGTTTGATAGTTGGTTTAAAAGAATAGGATTTGGTTTACTTGTAGTTATTTTAACAGAGTAATCTCCAACCGCTTCAACATTAGCAACAGTGCTGATGTATTCTTTAAAGTCAGATGTTCTTTGCTTAGCTCTTAATATACTAAAAACAACATCTGCTGATGTCATTCCAGAACCATCTGAAAACTTAGCGTCTTCTCTTAAAGTAAAAATCCAAGTATTTGGATCAGTGGCTTTCCATTTTGTTGCTAAAGCAGGCCCTATTTTCATGTCCAAGCCTCTTTGAACTAGAGCTTCATAAACCTGTCTAGATACTTGAGTAGTTGGACCCTCATTTTGTGCATGTGGATCTAGTGTTAAACTGTCTCCTTGCATAGACCATTTAATAGTTTTTGCCCATGCTGAAGAAAATCCGAATACTAGAACTAATGACAATAGTATTCTTACTATATTTTTAGTCTTCATTATTCCCCTCGTTTTTTAAATTTATATAAAAAAGTATAAGTGAAATAATTGAATTATAGTAGCAATAATTTACTGATAAAATTTAACTTTTATCGCTATCTACTAATTTTTTCTTACCTATCCAAGGCATCATAGCTCTTAGTTCTGCACCAACTTTTTCTACAGGATGTTCAGCTAATTTAGCTCTCGTAGCAAGGAAATTTTTTTGACCATTTTTGCATTCATCCATCCATTCTTTAGTGAATTTTCCAGATTGAATTTCAGCCAAAACTTCTTTCATTCTTTTTTTGGTCTCTTCTTTATTAACTACTCTCGGGCCAGATTGATATTCGCCATATTCAGCAGTATTCGAAATAGAATAATTCATGTTCGCAATTCCACCTTCATAAATTAAATCAACAATCAATTTAACTTCATGAACTGTTTCAAAATATGCCATCTCTGGTTCATATCCAGCTTCAACTAAAGTTTCATAACCATTTTTAATTAGCTCAACCAAACCTCCACAAAGTACTGTTTGTTCACCAAATAAATCTGTTTCAACTTCGTCTTTGAATGTAGTTTCAATAATTCCTGATCTTCCTCCACCAACTGCTGAAGCATAAGATAAAGCTAAGTCTCTTGCCTTTCCTGAACCATCTTGATGAACAGCAAATAAACAAGGCACTCCACCTCCTTTTTCATATTCACTTCTAACTAAGTGACCAGGTCCTTTGGGAGCAACCATAAAAACATCTAGATCTTTTCTAGCTTTAATTAAATCGTAATGAACATTTAAACCATGAGCAAAAGCGATACTTGTCCCCTCTCTTACTCGTTGTTCAATATGATTTTTATAAATTTCCGCTTGTAGTTCATCTGGTGTAAGAATCATTACTACATCAGCCCACTCTGCAGCATCAGATAAATTCATTACCTTTAATCCTTTTGATTCAGCTTTAGCTGCACTCGATGAACCTTCTCTTAATGCTACAACAATATCTTTTACTCCACTATCTTTTAAATTTAATGCGTGAGCGTGCCCTTGGCTTCCATAACCGAAGATAGCAACTTTTTTGCTTTTAATTAGATTAACGTCTGCATCTTTTTCATAAAACATTTTCATATCATCTCTCCTTTTAAATTAATTAAATATTTTAGCACCCCTAGTCATTGCTACTGCCCCAGTTCTCGAAGTACTAATAAGTCCTAAGGGCTTTAATTTTTTATTCATTTTATCAATTTCTCTTCTAAGAGCAGTTATTTGAATTACTGCTGAAGTTTTTGTTTCATCTAATATTACGGGATTAAATTTTTTACAAGCATTTAAGCATTTTTCAATTTTATTTCTTTTTCCTACAACTTTAAATAAAGCCATTTCTTTAAAAATTACGCCTTTATCTTCTCTTTTAAATTCAGCAACTTTATGAACAGGCACTAACTTTGTTAATTGGAGTCTTATTTGATCAATTACTTGAGGTGTTCCAGTGGTAACAATTGTTATTCTTGAAATATTTTTAACCGCATCAACCTCTGCAACAGCTAACGACTCGATGTTGTAACCTCGACCAGAAAATAAACCAACTACTCTTGCCAAAACTCCAGCCTCATTATCTACCCATACTACAAAAATATATGTATCTGGTTTTTGTTTCTTCGTAGGTATGCTGTAAGCTGATTTTGATTTCGGCATTATTGTTATACTAAGGCTTTGCCTTTTCCTTTGATTTTATTTTCCTCTTGATCATTTGGGCCTAAGATCATTTGGTTATGAGGTTTTCCAGATGGTATCATTGGGAAGCAATTCTCGTTAGGATCAACATGACAATCAAATATAACTGGTCCATCATAATCGATCATTTCTTGAATTTTATCATCAAGATCATCTGGATTGTCTGCTTTAATTCCTTTACATCCATAAGCTTCTGCCATCTTCATAAAATCAGGTAACGCTTCAGAATAACTTTCAGAATAATTTTTTTCATGCAGTAATTCCTGCCATTGTCTAACCATTCCCATATATTGATTATTTAAAATAAATATTTTTATAGGAAGATTATATTGAACTGCAGTAGACATTTCTTGCATAGTCATTAAAACTGATGCTTCTCCAGCAATATCAATTACTAATTTTTCAGGATGAGCAATTTGAACACCAACTGCTGCTGGCAATCCATACCCCATAGTTCCTAAACCTCCAGATGTCATCCATCTATTTGGTTTATTAAATTTATAATGCTGAGCAGCCCACATTTGATGTTGTCCAACCTCGGTAGTAACATAAGTATCTTTATTCTTAGTTAATTCATAAAGTCTTTGAACGGCATGTTGAGGTTTTATACTTTCATCACTATTTACAAAATTAAGAGAATCCTTTTCTCTCCATTTTTCAATTTGTTCCCACCACTTAGCTATATTTGATTTATTTGATTTGCTGTGACCATTTTTTCTTTTAGCAATTGTTTTATTAATTTTACTTATTACAGTCGTAACGTCTCCAACTATTGCAAGATCCACTTTGATAATTTTATTAATTGATGATGGATCTATATCAATATGAACCTTTTTTGAATTTGGTGAAAACTCATCAATTTTTCCAGTAATACGATCATCAAACCTTGCACCAATGTTAATTAAAAGATCACAATCATGCATAGCATTATTTGCTTCATAAGTACCATGCATACCAAGCATTCCTAAAAATTGATTATCATCTCCAGGATAAGCACCTAATCCTTGAAGTGTAGAAGTTATAGGAAAACCAGTGAGCTCAACAAATTCTCTTAGAGCTTGACTTGCTTTTGGGCCTGAGTTAATTACCCCTCCACCACTATAGATGATTGGTTTTTTAGATTTACTTAATAAATTTACTAATTCATCGATTTGATCTTGAGAAAATTTATTGTGAGATTTTCCATTTAATTTTTTTTCTTTTTTTGGTTTTTTGTATTTGGTTTTTGCAAACTGAATATCTTTTGGAATATCAATTAAAACTGGTCCAGGTCTCCCTGTTGTTGCAACTCTAAATGCTTCATGAATAACTTTTGAAAGATTATTAATATCTTTAACTAGCCAATTGTGTTTCGTGCAAGGTCTTGTAATTCCTGTGGTGTCACATTCCTGAAAAGCATCTGTTCCAATTAAATGCGTTGGAACTTGACCAGAAATACAAACCAGTGGTACAGAATCCATATAGGCATCAGTTAATGCTGTAACAACATTGGTTGCTCCAGGACCTGATGTAACTAAAACTACACCTGGTTTGCCTGATGATCTGGCATAACCTTCAGCTGCATGACCTGCACCTTGTTCGTGTCTAACTAAAATATGTTTTATGGAAGGATGATTTTTTAATTCATCATAAATAGGTAAGACTGCACCACCTGGATAACCAAAGATATGTTCTACCTTTTGGTCTTCAAGACACTTAAATACAATTTCTGCTCCAGTAAATAATTTTGGCATTAGGCAATCTAGCTGAAGTTGTGCTCATTGGTCAAGTTTTAGAATGAAAATTTTAAATTTTTTTCAAAAATTTATTTATGTCTTGTGGCTTTAGTTTTATCCAGCTCACCATATTACCTCTAGCCCAAGTACTTTGTCTTTTGGCGTATTGTCTAGTTTTTATGGCTATTTTTTCTTTAGTATCATTCAAATCTTTTTGTTTTTTTAAATATTCTCTAATTTCATTTACTCCAATGGCCTTGTTAACACTTTTATTTTTTCTAACCCTTAACTTTATGAAATCTTTTACTTCTTTTATTGCTCCATTTTCTATCATCTCCCTTGTTCTTAAATTGATACGCGCAATGAGTTCTTGTCTAGGATAGTCAATGTAAATTTTAAAGAAATCATCTTCCACGAAGTTTGATTTTGTGTTTTTAAACCATTCATGTAGAGATTTTTTTGTAAACTTTTTTACTTCATAAGCTCTGATAGATCTTTGAGTGTCTGTAGGATTTATTTTTCCTCTTGAGGATGGATCTAATTTTAATAGTATTTCATAAAACTTCTTTTGACCAAGTTTTTTTTGTAAATCTCTAATTTGAGTTCTTAATTTTAATGAAATATTTGGTATTTTAACCAAACCATCAGTTAAAGCTTTAAAGTATAAACCTGTACCCCCAACAAGAATTGGGGTTTTTTTTCTTTTTTGAACTTCCCTAATTTTTTTAATTACTAACTTAAGCCAATCACCTGTAGAGAAGTTTTTTGTAACATTATGAAAACCATACAAATGATGTTTTATTTTCTGATATTTTTTTGGATCTGGTCTAGCTGATAATATGTTAAGCTGTTTGTATACTTGCATACTATCTGCATTAATAATTTCTCCATTAACTTTTTTTGCAATCTTAATTGCAAAGCTTGATTTACCTGAAGCTGTTGGACCTGAGATTAATATAATCTTGGATTTTAAATCCATGATCAGTCTAACTTAACACCAATATATCTTCGTTGATTTTGATTATTATAGATTGCAAGTAAAACTGTTTTTTGATTTGAATTAAGAACTTCTTTGGTAATTTCTCTTAAATCATCGGCCGATCTAATTTTTTTCTTCTGAGCTTCAATAATAATACTGTTAAGCTCTATTGAATTTGCAACAGGGCTGTTGTTTGCAATTTTAGTAATAACGAGTCCTGCAGTTTGGTTTGGTAAATTTCTATTTTTAATATCTTCTTTAGTTAATGGTCTTACTGCTATTCTTAAACTTTCAATGATCTCTTCATTATTTTGTTTTTCAGTTTCTTGATTTTTACTTATTTTAAAATCATCTGAGGTTTCTAATCTTCCTAAAATAACATTTTTAATAATCTCTTTTTTATCTCTCCAAATTTTAACTTCAACTTTTTTTCCAACCTCTGTTCGTGCAACAATCGCTGGAAGTTCTTTCATTTGATTTATTTTTTCTCCATTAAACTCTAAAATAATATCACCAGCTTGAATTCCCGCTTTTTCTGAAGGACTATTTTCAGCAACGCTTGCAACAAGTGCTCCTCTTGCTTTATCTAATTTTTCAACTTCAGCAATTTCTTTTGTCACATCTTGAATTCTAACACCCAGCCAACCTCTTTTTGTTTCACCAAATTCAATTAATTGTTTAATTACAATTTGAGCACTGTTTGATGGTATAGAAAATCCAATTCCAATAGAACCATTACGTCCAAGGATTGCTGTATTAATTCCAATTACATTTCCCTCCATATCAAATAATGGACCACCTGAATTTCCTGAGTTGATAGAGGCATCTGTCTGAATAAAATCTTCATATCTTGATAAACCAATTGATCTATTTCTTGCTGATATTATTCCAGCAGTAACAGTTCCACCTAAACCAAATGGATTTCCGATTGCCAAAACCCAATCCCCAATTCTTGCTTTATCAGAGTCACCAAATGCAACCGGGATAAACTTTTCATCTGTTTCTAATTGTAAAACAGCAATATCCATTAATGGATCAGCACCTAAAACCTTAGCTTTAAATTCTTGGTCACCGTTTACCCTAACAATAATGTCATCGGCATCTTGGATAACGTGATTATTCGTAACTACAATACCTTTATCGTCTATTATAAACCCAGAACCTAAAGCAGCTGACTGTCTTTCCTGAGGTGTTCCAAATTCTTTAAACATATCCTCAAAAGGAGATCCTGGAGGAAATTGAAAAGGAAAAGGATTAGAAGTTGTTGTGATAGTAGTTGTTGTAGAAATATTTACAACAGATGGCATTAATTTTTCTGCAAGATCTGCAAAGGAAGCAGGAACTGGTTTGGAGTTTACGTTTAACGAAAAGCTAAATGATATAACCAGGGTTAAGAATATAAGCTTAATCTTATTCATATTAACTTTTAATAAAATAAATAATTATAAAACCTATCAATGCAAAAATAAGTCCACCTGATCTAAGCTGACTATCTTTAACAAGTTCTAATTTTTTCAACATACTTTTCATTTTTGCTGGAAATAAGGCGTATAAAATTCCCTCAATAAACAAGAAAAGACCAAAAGCTATAACTAGCTCACGCATTTAAGAATTATTGTTGGATTTCAGGTTTTATATTTCCAAAAAATTTAAAAAATTCACTATCAGGTGATAAAATTAATGAAGTCTCGCCACCAATAAGAGCTTTTTCATATGCCTGCATAGCTCTATAGAAAGCAAAAAATTCTGGATCTTGACCGAAAGCATCTGCAAATATTTTATTTCTTTCTCCATCACCTTCACCTTTCATGATCTCAGATTGTTTTTGAGCATCTGCTAAGATTACTGTAACTTCTTTGTCAGCAGTTGATGTAATAGTGACAGCCATCTCTGCTCCTTTTGCTCTAAATTCTTTTGCTTCTCTCTCCCTTTCTGTTTGCATTCTTCTATAAATTGCATCACTGTTAGCTTGAGGTAGATCTGCTCTTTTAATTCTGACATCAACAATATTAATTCCAAAGTTTTGTGCTTCGTTATTAACACCCTCTTTAATTAAAGCCATTTGCTTAGATCTATCTTTAGATAATAATGTTTGTAATTCTTCTTGACCTAATACATTTCTGATTCTTGAATTAATAATTGTAGATAATCTTGATCTTGCAACTCTTTCGTTCCCCACTGAAATATAAAACTTTAGTGGATCTACAATCTGAAATCTCGCGAATGCATCAACAATCAAACGTTTCTGGTCTGATGCAATAACCTCTTCTGGTGGAGCATCTAAGTTTAAAATTCTTTTATCTAAATAAACAACGTTTTGAATGAAAGGAATTTTAAAATTTAATCCTGGCTTCATTATAATTCTTTTTGGATCACCAAATTGAAGAATAATTGCCTGGTTAACCTCTTTAACTATAATAACTGATAGAAAAGCTACAACTCCAATTGCAACTAATACTCCTACTAATATTTTTCCAGCTTTCATTTTAATTTGTCGCTTTCTTTTTTAATTCAGGTAAGGGTAAATACGGAACTACTCCTGAACCTGCATTTTTTTCTATAATTACTTTATCTATATCAGCTAAAACTTTTTCCATAGTTTCTAGATACATTCTCTCTTGAGTAACTGCTTTCGCATTTTTATACTCATTATAAATTGCTATAAATCTGCTTGCCTCACCTTCAGCTTTTGCAACAACTTCTTTTTTATATGCTTCAGCAGCTTGTAAAATTTTTTGTGCTTCTCCTCGCGCTCTTGGGATTACATCATTGGCATAAGCTTCAGCTTCATTTTTTGATCTTTCCATATCTGCTCTTGCAGCCTGTACATCTCTAAATGCATCTATTACTTGATCAGGTGGGTCAGCTTTTTGTGTTTGCACTTGTGTAATTTGAATACCACTTTCGTAATCGTCTAAAATAGTTTGAATAATTTCTTGAGTTTCAAGCTCAATTTTAGATCTTCCCTCTGTTAAAATTGGCTGAATATCACTTTTGGCTATCACTTCTCTCATCGCAGTTTCTGCTGCTGCTTTAACTGTGCCTTCTGGGTCTTGAATTTTAAATAAAAAATTACCAGCGTCTTTAATTACCCAAAATACTGAGAAGTCAATGTTAACAATATTTTCATCTCCAGTTAGCATTAAGCTTTCTTGTGGAACATCAGCAACTCCGCCACCTGTAGAGAAGCCACTGTCTCTTTCAGATCTAAATCCAATATCCATTCTATTAACCTTAGTGACTTTTGGTGTTTGAACAGTTTCAACAGGAAAAGGTATATGATAGTTCAAACCAGGTTGTGTAGTTTTTACAAACTTTCCAAATCTTAATACAACACCTTGTTCATCAGGTAATACTCTATAAAGTCCGCTTGCTAACCATACAAAAACTAAAACTAATAAAATTAGACTTATTGATTTTCCTCCTGAAGTTTTTCCACCAGGTAAAAATCTTTTAATTTTATCTTGAAGATCTCTAATTAATTCGTCGACATTTGGTGGTGTCGGACCTCTACCTGATCCATTACCACTACCACCACCACCAGGAGGTGCTCCCCAAGGACTTTGACCTTTAAAATCGTCTGACATGCCAAAGTATATAGTGTCTTTATTGCAAAAAACAAGTAATGATACTTTCATGAGTGATAAAAAACCTGAACTTAGTGCCGCAATGAAAAGTAAGCTAGAGCCTAAAAAATTCACTAAAAATCCAATCCTTGGAACTAAGTTTACTATTGCAATCTCTAGTGCAAAAGGAGGTGTTGGAAAATCAACATTTGCAACGAATCTTGCTTTAGCTTTAAAAAAAGTTGGATGCAAAGTTGGTCTTTTAGATGCAGATATTTATGGTCCATCAATTCCTAAAATGTTTAATATCAACGAAAAACCAAAAAGTGATGGTCAAAAATTAGATCCAATTCTCAAATACGATATTCAATGTATGTCTATCGGTTTTTTAGCTGATCAACAAACACCAATGATATGGCGTGGTCCTATGGTTACAAGTGCAATTAAAACTTTTACTCAGAAAGTAAATTGGAAAGATTTAGATTTTATTATAGTTGATATGCCTCCAGGAACAGGTGATACTCAGCTTACTTTTTCTCAAGAAATAAAAATGGATGGTGCAATAATAGTAAGTACACCTCAAGAGGTAGCTCTTTTAGATGTTAAAAGAGGAATAAAAATGTTTGATAAACTTGGAGTTCAGATTTTGGGTTTAGTTGATAACATGAGTTTTTTCATTGGAGAAGATGGAAAAAAATATAAAATTTTTGGAGAAGGTGGAGTTAAAAAAACTGCAGAGGAATTTCAAAAAGAATTTTTAGGTGAAATTCCAATTAATCCTGAAGTTGGTAAAACTGGAGATGAAGGAAAGCCAATTGTGGAAACTGATCCCGAGCATGAAATTTCTAAAATATATTTAAATTTTGCTGAAAAAATTAAATCAACTTATCTTTAAGATCAAAAGCAGTCATTAATTCATTCCACTCTCTTTTAGACAGGCCCGAACTTTCAACATCTACATTCTCACCTTTAATAAGTTTTTGAATAATTAACTTTCCTTTTGCAGAAACCTCGGTGCCACCAACTCTATAATCCATAAAAGCATCATAAGTAATAGGAACCCATTTTTTTACAGTATCCAGCATTATGTCAGCATAAACTCTAATTTCATATTGAGCATGACTATCAGCTCTTAATCTTAAAAAGTTCATTAAATTTAATAGATCAGTTTTCCAATACCATTGAGTGTAGGTATTTAGTGTTAAATTCATTCTTGCAAGTTCTCTCGCTAAACCTTTTTTATTTTCATCTATAGTTGATCCATCAAATCTTTCATTAAGCATAGTCTCATAATTATCATAGGTTCTCTCTGCATCACTTTTTAAAAGTTCTAAAACTTCCTCTGCCTGTTTTCCTTCCAAGACATCTCCTCTACCCTGTCTATTGCTAGTTGATTGAGCAGCTAAATTTTCTTGTGATGGTAAATAAAATTCTTTATCTAAAATTGAATACCTTGCAGAATATTCATTTACATTTGCCGTTCTATGTCTAATCCATTGTCTTGCAATAAATATTGGAAGCTTAACATGGTATTTAATTTCACACATTTCAAATGGAGTGCTGTGCCAATGCCTCATCAAATATTTTATTAAACCTTTATCAGTTGAAATTTGTTTGGTTCCTTTTCCGTACGATACTCTGGCTGATTGAACTATAGATGTGTCATCACCCATATAATCAACAACTCTTACAAAACCATGATCTAAAGCTGGAATTGCTTCATATAGGATTTTTTCAAGCTCAGGAGCAGTAACTCTTTTTGTTTGATTGCTTTGGGATTGTTGATTTTTTATTTCTTCTTGTTGTTCTGTAGTTAATTTCATGATTGTTATTGAATCTGTTGTAATTACTTTTATATTAATAATGTTGGTTTTCCAACTACGACGATAAACGAATTTCGTAATAACCATTGCGGACGTGGGGGCAGTACCCACCACCTCCACCATTACAACTTATGGGGGTGAACTAGATTCGACGGGTGACTAAAGGCTATTCTTTCGTTCGGGATTGTTCCACCGTAACGGGCTATTTTATAATTGCTAACGAAAGTTACGCACTTGCTGCCTAATTAACTTAGTTAATTAAGCAAACGGGGTCCGGGGCACCTGGCAACAGAACGCCCCCTGCTTAATTTAATTTTTTTTTAATTTCGGCTTGAGCGGCAGCCAACCTTGCAACAGGAACTCTATATGGCGAACAAGAAACATAATTCAATCCTACATTAGAACAAAAAGATATACTATGTGGATCTCCTCCATGCTCTCCACAGATACCCAACTTTAGATTTTTGTTTTGTTTTCGTCCTTTTTCTACTGCTATTTCAACTAAATCTGAAACTCCTTCATCTATTGAAACAAAAGGATCAGCAGAAAATATTTTATTTTCTAAATAATCATTTAAAAATTTACCACTATCATCTCTACTAATCCCAAAAGTAGTCTGAGTTAAATCATTTGTTCCAAAACTAAAGAATTCTGCATGCTTAGCAATTTCCTTTGCTTTTATTGCTGCTCTAGGTAATTCAATCATCGTTCCTACTAAAAATTCTATTTTCAATTTATTTTCTTGTTGAACTTTACTAGCAGTTTTAATTACTAATTCTTTCATTATTTTAATCTCAGCCTCTGTGGATACTAAAGGTATCATTATTTCAGGAAATGCAGACTCAATTTTATTTTTTTTGAGGTAAGCCAAAGCCTCAAACACTGCTTTACATTGCATTTCATAAATTTCAGGAAAAGATATTCCTAGACGACATCCTCTATGACCTAGCATAGGATTTTGCTCATGAAGATCTTGAATTCTTGACACAATCTCTTTAATTGGGAGATTAACAGTACTAGCAACCTCTTTAATTTCCTTTTCTGTACGTGGTAAAAATTCATGTAATGGTGGGTCCAACAATCTAACTGTGACTGGTAATCCGCTCATGATTTTAAAAATTTCTATAAAATCTTTTCTTTGATGCGGTAACAGTTTTTGTAATGCTATTGCTCTGTCTTCTTTTGTTTTAGATAATATCATTTCTCTTACAGACAAAATTCGTTCTTCATCAAAAAACATATGTTCTGTTCTGCATAATCCAATACCCTCTGCACCAAAATCTTTTGCTGTTTTGGTATCTTTTGGAGTCTCAGAATTTGTTCTTACTTTTAATTTCCTAAAACTATCTGCCCAAGACATTAACTTGGAAAAATCACCAGATATTTCAGGCTTTACAGTCGAAACATTTCCAGCAATAATTCTTCCGGTTGATCCATCAATAGTGATTATGTCTCCTTCTTTAATCTCCATTGAAGAAGTTTTAAAAGATTTATTTTCATAGTTTATATCAATTTCACTCGATCCTGAAACACATGGTCTGCCCATACCTCTTGCAACAACAGCTGCATGACTTGTCATTCCTCCTCTTGCAGTCAAAATTCCTTTAGCAGCATGCATGCCCTGTATATCTTCTGGAGAGGTCTCTACTCTGACCAAAATTGTATCTTGCATCATTGCATTTAATCTCTCAGCCTCTTCTGATGTAAATACAACTTTACCACTGGCTGCACCTGGTGAAGCTGGCAATCCATTTGCTATTACATTAATTGAACTTTTTTCATCCAAAGTAGGATGCAAAAGTGTATCTAAGGAGTTTGGGTCAATTCTTAATACAGCTTCCTTTTTTGAAATTAATTTTTCTTTAACCATATCAACTGCAATCTTGACTGCTGATTTTGCTGTTCTTTTTCCTGATCTTGTTTGAAGCATCCATAGTTTACTATTTTCAACTGTAAACTCTACGTCTTGCATATCTTTGTAATGAGTCTCTAATCTTTTCAAAATTTTTTGAAGTTTTTTGAAGACTTTAGGCATAGATTCTTCCATTGATAATTCTTTTACTTTCGAATCTCTTCTTGCTTTTTTTGTTATGTATTGAGGAGTCCTTGTACCCGCCACAACATCTTCGCCTTGAGCATTAATTAAATACTCACCATATATTTCATTTAATCCATCTGATGGATTTCTTGTAAACACAACTCCAGTTGCACAATCATCTCCCATATTTCCAAAAACCATTGATTGAACATTTACAGCAGTTCCCCACTCAGCTGGGATTTGATTTAATTTTCTATAAATTTTTGCTCTATTACTTTCCCACGATAAAAATACTGCACTTATTGCTCCTAGCAATTGTTCATAAACATCTTGGGGAAAATCTTTTTTTGCCTTTTCTTTTATTGTTCTTTTAAAATCTTCAATTAATCCATCCCAATCACTCTCATCTAAATCTGTATCTAACAAAACACCTTTAGTAAGTTTATAATTTTCAATTAATTCCTCAAAATGATAACCCTCTACACCCATTACCACATTACCGTACATTTGAATGAATCTTCTATAACTGTCTTTAGCAAATCTTCCATTTGAAGTTTTGATTGCTAAAGCTTTAACTGTTTTGTCATTCAGACCAAGATTTAGAATAGTATCCATCATACCTGGCATTGATACTCTTGCGCCAGAACGTACAGACAACAAAAGTGGATTTTTTAAGTCTCCAAATTTTTTAGAAACATCTTTTTCAATTAATTTTAATTCTTTTTTAATTTGAGAAATTAAATTTTTATTTAATTTTTTTTTATCCTTATAAAAAATTTCACAAACTTTTGTAGATATTGTAAAACCAGGAGGCACTGGAAGACCCATTCTTCCCATTTCAGAAAGATTAGCACCTTTTCCTCCTAAAAAGTTTTTAGGATTTTTAATTTTTTTACTATCCTTAGAATTAAAGTTTAAAATAAGTTTTGTCATTAACGGGAGTCGATTAGAGCAAAATTAACATAATTGTTGAACGTTTTACACATCATTTGAATTAGTTCCAGCCTATTCTTCTTTATGACAAGATCATCCTCATTCACAATTACATTGTCAAAAAAGTCAAAAACCTCTCTTTTGACGCTAGCTAAATTGTCCAATGTTTGAACATAATTTTCATCTTTATTAATGCCTGAAAAATATTTCCTTAATTCACTAATTTTTTTAAAAAGATTTTTTTCTAACTCAGTTTTAAAAATTCCAGGGTCAGTTGTATTTGATAATTCTATTTTATCTTTTTTTAACTCACCGTCTAAAATGTTTGAGGCTCTTTTATAGCTTGCAATAATATCTAAACCATTTGGTTTGTTTATAATTTTATTTAAATGTTTAGCTTTATTAAAAATAATAACAGATTGATCTAAGTTAAAAGAACTGGTTGATGCTTGAATTATATCATTTCTAATATTCTCTTCCTTCATGTGATATTTTAATCTATCCATTAAAAAATCTGATAATTCATTTTGTAGAGATTGGTTGTCAATTTCAAAACCTTGATCTAAATACAGGCTTAAAGAATAATTAATTAGATCTTTTATTTTAAAATCTTTTTTATTTTCAACTATTATTCTGATTACCCCCAATGCTAATCTTCTTAGACCATAAGGATCTTTAGAACTTGTTGGCTTTTGATTTAAACCAAAAAAACCAACTAAAGTATCTATCTTATCAGCCAAAGAAAGGGCTATGCTAAATGGTTTTTTTGGAACTCTTGAACCTGGACCTGTAGGTAAATATTGCTCGCTTATGGCCAGAGCCAAATCTTTATCAAAACCTTGTTCAACAGCAAAATAACCTCCCATCACGCCTTGGAGTTCTGGGAATTCACCCACTAGTTCTGACAATAAATCAACTTTACAAATTGATGCTGATAATTCAACTTTTTCTTTACTGATTAAAAGTTCATCTGATATCATTCCACCTAATTTTCTCATTCTTTGGGCTTTATCAAAATAACTTCCTAATCCTTTAAAATAATTCATTGATTTTAAATCGGTAACTTTTTTAACCATATTTTGGGATTTATCTTTTTTCCAAAAAAATTCTGCATCACTTAATCTTGCTTCAACCACTCTTTCATTTCCTAATTTAATTAATCCCTTTTTATCTTTTTTGTTTGCAACCACTAAAAACTCATTGGTAATATTTTCTTTATTATCAAATATAGGAAAATATTTTTGATGGTATTGCATGGTAATAATTAATATTTCTTTTGGAATATTTAAAAATTTCTTATCAAATTCGCAAAGAAGGATATTTGGTTGATCTGTTAAATCTACAACCTCATTAAGTAATCTAGGATTATTTTTAATCTTAATATTTTTATTTTTTAATATATTGTTGAATTTTTTTTCTATTAATTTTTTTCTTTCGTTGTGATCAACAATAATGTCAATTTTTTTAAAAAAACTTTTATAATTTTTAAATTCTAAAAAGGACTTTTTATTTTCCTCAAATTCTTTATCAATAAAAGTTAAGTTAGAAGATGTTAGGTGATGGAAATTAAAATTTAATTTTTTTTTATCAAATACAGCTAGAATTGATTTCAACGGTCTCCCCCAATTTAGGTCAAAAGTTCCCCAATACATTGATTTTTTCCATTGAATTTTACTTAACAATATTGGGATAAATTCCTCTAGCAATTCATTTGTGTGTAATTTTTTTGATTTTGTCCTGAAAAAATAAAATTCTCCTTTGTCGGTTTTCTTTTGGTAGAGATCCTTTTTTACAATTTTATTTGACCTAACAAACCCCTCTAGTGCTACCTCTGGTGACTTGATATTTGGACCTTTAATCTCCTCGGATTTTACTACAACATTTTTTTGAACACCTTCAAACAATACAACTAGTCTGTTTGGTGTTGAGTATGATGAGCTTTTTTTAAATAAAATTGATTTTTCTAAAAAAAAATCATTAAAACTTTTAAGTAAATCTTCCCTTAAATTTTGTTGAAGATTTGAAGGTATTTCTTCACTAAATAATTCTAAAAAAAACTCTGACATTATTTTTGACTATCTAACCAAACGCCTGCTGCAGATTTTGTAATATCTCTTATTCTTGCGATATAACCTGCTCTTTGTGCAACACTGATTGCACCTCTTGCATCTAAAATATTAAATACATGACTGGCTTTTAAACATTGATCATATGCTGGTAAAGAAATTTTTTTTTCTACCAAATCTTTTGCCTCTGACTCATGCATTTCAAACATTTTCAAAAGTGTTTCTACATTCGCGTGTTCAAAATTATACGCTGAAAATTCTTTTTCAGCTTGGTGAAATACTTCATGATATTTTACACCTTCATCATTCCACAATAAATCATAAACATTTTTTTCTTTTTGAGTGAACATACAAATTCTTTCTAAGCCATAAGTGATTTCAACTGATACAGGTTTACAATCAAATCCAGCCATTTGTTGAAAATAGGTGAATTGAGTAATTTCCATTCCATCACACCATACTTCCCATCCCAATCCTGCAGCACCTAATGTTGGACTTTCCCAATCATCTTCAACAAACCTTATATCATGATCATTATGATCTATTCCTATAGTAGATAAACTATTTAAATAAAGTTTTTTTATATTTTCAGGGGAAGGTTTGATTAAAACTTGAAATTGATAATAGTGTTGCAACCTGTTTGGATTATCTCCATATCTTCCATCAGTGGGTCTTCTTGATGGTTGTACGTAAGCTGCTTTCCATGGTTTAGTTCCTAGTGATCTTAGGGTAGTAGCTGGATGAAAAGTTCCTGCACCAACCTCTATATCATAAGGTTGCAAAATAATGCATCCTTTTTTACTCCAAAATTTCTGAAGATTTAAAATTGTATCTTGGAATGTTTGAATTTTTTTTTTTTCTTTTTTTGCTTTAGAAACCATATCTTTGCCAAATTGATCTTTCATCTAAAATACTTGCTATTTGATCTACTTGATTGCTGGATGAAGAAAGTTTTTGACTCAACCATCCTTTTGATTTTTCAAATTTTTTAATTATTACATCTTCACCAAATTTATCCTTTAATATTTCATGTGCGTTACCTATTCCGTCAATTAATCCTAAATTTTTTGCTTTACTACCTGACCAAAACTCGCCTGAAAAAAGTTCTACATCAGATTTGTTTAATTTTGATCCTCTGCTTTTTTCAACAACATCTATAAAGTCTTTATGAAGATCCAATTGAATATTTTTTAATCTTTCAATATCCTCGTTTTTTTCCTCTAAAAATGGATCAAGTGTGCTTTTGTTTTTGCCAGCAGTATGAACTCTTCTTTCAACCCCAATTTTTTTTATCAATTCTGTAAATCCAAAAGAAGAATATATCACTCCGATAGACCCAATTATTGAACTTGAATTTGCATAAATTTCGTCCCCAGCACAAGAAATCAAATAACCTCCAGAAGCTGCTACGTCTTCAGCGAATACAATAACTTTTTTTTTGTGTTTTTTTGCTTGTTGTCTAATTAAACTGTAGATTAAATGAGATTGAACTGGTGATCCTCCTGGAGAATTGATTGATATAGCAACACATGCCGCTTTTTTCAGAGAAAAAGCCTTTTTAATTAGTTCTTCTTGACCTGCAAAATCAATACCTTGTTTAAATTTTCCTGCATTACCAATAACCCCACTTAATTTTAAGTGAGTAACAATTTTTTTCTTTTTAAAAAAAGAGAACATAGGTACGTCTTATAGAATTATTTATTGAATATAAAGACTACTTATAATTGAAGAAACTGGTGCGTCAATTGATAAGTAATATATATAAACAAATTATACTAATTTAAAAATGTTATGGGAACAGTTGTACAGCTTAAAAATCAGATAAATGATTCATATTTTCAGCTTAAAGACTCTGTTGAAGAAAAACTAGTTTTAACCGAAGAAAAAATAAAATCAAAATTATCTAGTGACGTACAGCTGGTTCAAAAAATGACAGATTATCACATAGAAACTGGAGGAAAAAGACTGAGAGCTTTACTAACATTGGGTAGTGCAAAATTATGTGGTTACTCTAAAGGCTCTAGAGATATAAATTTAGCTGCGTGTGTTGAATTAATTCACAGCGCAACTTTGATGCATGATGATGTAATTGATGAAGGCACTGTTAGAAGAGGTAAAGAAACTTTAAACAAAGTTTGGGATAATCATTCGTCAGTTTTAATAGGAGATTATCTATTGAGTAGATGTTTTGAAATGATGGTAGAAGACGGAAACCTTGAAGTTTTAAAATTATTATCTTCCACTTCATCTAAAATTGCTCAAGGAGAAGTTCTACAACTTCAACACAAAGGTGAAGTTGATATGCTGGAAGAAACATATTTAAAAATAATCTCAGCTAAAACTGCTGAGTTATTTGCAGCAGCAACTAAAGTTGGTGCAATTTTATCTGATGCAGAAAATAAAGAAAAAGATGCTTTAGAATTTTATGGAAGAAACTTGGGATTAACTTTTCAAATTGCAGACGACACACTAGACTATAATGCTGAGCTCAAACTATTTGGTAAAAAAATTGGTCAAGATTTTTTTGAAGGAAAAATTACCTTGCCAATAATTTTACTTTTTCAAAAATTAGGAAATGATGAAAAGAAAATTTTATCAAATATATTTGAAAAAGAATTAAGAACTAAAGATGACTTTAATAAAATTATTGCTCTTATAAATAAGTATAAAATAATTCAGGAATGCTATCAAAAAGCACAGCACTATATAAATTTAGCTTCAAATTCTCTTAGTGTATTTAAAGATTCTGAAGAAAAAAATATTCTTAAAAGATTAACATCATTTAGTTTATCAAGAAATTTTTAAGGACTTAATAAAGACTTTTTCCAGTTCCCGGAGTTATCTTTATTATATTTTAATCTCTCGTGTATTCTGTTCTCACCATCTAGCCAAAATTCAATACTATCTGGAGATAAAATCCATCCAGACCAGTGAGTTGGTCTTGGTACATCTGTTTTGTTGCTATATTTTTTTTTGTAATCTTGTATAGATTTTAGCAATTGTTCTCGCGAATTTAATTCTTCACTTTGCTTAGAAGCCCATGCTCCTATCTGACTTTCATATGCTCTAGATGAATAGTATTCATCTGCAACCTGATCAGAAACTAATGAAACCTTTCCATTAATTCTTATTTGTCTTAGGAGACTTTTCCAATGGAAACACATCGCAGCATACGGATTTTCTTTTAATTCATTTCCCTTTTGACTATTTAAATTTGTATAAAATACAAATCCATCTTTGTTGAAATCTTTAAGTAAAACCATTCTAACTGAAGGAATGTTGTTTTTATCTGATGTGGCCAAAGCAACAGCGTTTGGATCATTTGGCTCAGTTTTCTTTGCTTCCTCCATCCATTCATGAAATAAATGAATTGGATCATCTATATCAAGAAAGCAACTATTAAGACCTAAAGAGTTTTTTTGATTCATAATTTAAACAAAATAATCTATATAATATAAATAATGTCATTTAATACTTTTGGAAAGCTATTTCGTTTCACAACTTGGGGAGAATCTCATGGACCTGCAATTGGTTGTATTGTTGATGGTTGTCCTCCAAACATAAATCTTAAAGAGCAAGATATTCAAATAGAATTAGAAAAAAGAAAACCAGGACAATCTAAATTTACAACTCAGAGAAAAGAGGATGACAAAGTTCAAATATTGTCAGGAGTATTTGAGGGTAAAACCACAGGAACACCTATTTCTCTAATAATCTACAACAAAGATATGAGATCCAAAGATTATAGTAATATTAAAGATAAGTTTAGACCAGGTCACGCAGATTTTACTTATTTTAAAAAATATGGAATTAGAGACTATAGAGGTGGTGGCAGATCTTCTGCTAGAGAAACTGCAGCAAGAGTTGCGGCCGGTGCAATAGCAAAAATTGTACTTCAAAAAAAATTAGGTAAAAGATTTAAAGTAATTGGTGCAGTAACTCAGCTAGGAATTCTAGGATGTGATACAAATCAATGGAACGATAAAGTAATTTCAAAAAATCCATTTTTTTGTCCAGATAAATCAATGATTAAATTATGGGAAAAATATTTGCTTGGTGTAAGAAAATCAGGATCCTCATGTGGAGCAGTGATTGAAATAAGAGCAAGAGGTATCCCAGTTGGTTTAGGTGCTCCAATTTATTCAAAATTGGATACTGACATAGCTTCAGGTCTAATGAGTATTAATGCAGTTAAAGGTGTAAATATTGGAGCAGGAATGAACTCAGCACAATTAAGTGGAGAACAAAATTCAGATGAAATTTCTTCAAAAGGAAATAAATTAAAATTCAATTCAAATAAAGCGGGCGGAATTCTTGGTGGAATTTCTACAGGCCAAGAAATTATTGCATCTTTTGCTGTCAAACCAACATCGTCCATTTTAACTAGTAGAAAAACTATTAATAAATTTGGGAAAAATACTTCAATATCTGTTAAAGGTAGACACGATCCTTGTGTAGGAATTAGAGCTGTACCAATTGGTGAAGCTATGATGAACTGTGTTTTACTTGACCACTACTTAATGAATAAAGCCCAATGTAGTTAACTTAAATTAATTTTTCACAACTCTTATTGTTTCCTTTTGAAATAAAATATCAGCAATTTTCTTAGAAATTTGAGAACTGTTTAATCCAGCTTTATCGTACATTTTTTTTGGATCATTTTGTTCAATAAATTTATCTGGTAAAGTCATTGATCTAAATTTTAAACCTTTATCAAATACTCCTCTTTCAGCTAATAAATTTTTAACATGAGAACCGAAACCACCTATTGATCCCTCTTCAATAGTTATCATAAGCTCATGCTCCTTAGCACATTTTAGTATAAGTTCTTCGTCTAAAGGCTTAGCAAATCTGGCGTCTACCAAAGTTGTTGAAACTCCTTTTGCTTTTAATTCCTCTAGAGCTAACTTGCACTCCTCAAGTCGAGTACCGAGGTTTAAAATACAAACTTGTGTCCCTTTTTGAACAACTCTTCCTTTACCAATTTCAATTTTTTCGTCTATTGATGGGAGGTCAACACCTACTCCTGTTCCTCTTGGATATCTAATTGCAGAAGGTCTGTCATTTATATCTACTGAAGTATTAATCATTTTAACAAGTTCAGCTTCATCACTTGCTGCCATTACTACAAAGTTAGGCAAAGTTGATAAGTAAGTTATGTCAAATGAACCAGCATGTGTTGATCCATCAGCACCAACTAATCCTGCTCTATCTATTGCAAATCTGACTGGTAAACTTTGAATGGCAACATCGTGGACAACTTGATCATATGCTCTCTGTAAAAATGTAGAATAAATTGCAGCATATGGTTTGTATCCCTCGGTTGCGAGACCGGCTGCAAAAGTTACAGCATGTTGTTCTGCTATTCCTACATCAAACATTCTATTTGGAAACTCTTTGCCAAAAATATCCATACCAGTCCCTCCTGGCATCGCTGCTGTTATTCCTACTATTTTGCTATCTTTTTTGGCATGTTTAACTAACGTGTTTGCAAATACTTTTGTATAAGCTGGAAGGTTTGATTTACTCTTTAATTGTTCTCCGGTCTCAACATTAAATTTTGAAACTCCATGATAATGATCGTTTGCTTTTTCTGCATAAGAATAACCTTTTCCTTTTTGAGTTTTGATATGAATCATTATAGGACCCTCGTGTCTTGATTCTTTTGCGTTTTTTAAAATTGGAACTAGGCTTGATAAATCATGACCATCTATAGGACCTGCATAATAAAAACCCAAAGAACTAAACAATGTACCTCCAGTGACTGCTGAACGGAAAAAATCCTCTGCTTTTCCTGCTTTAGCACTAAATCTTTTTGAAAATGCAGATGTAATTAACTTTAAGGTTTCTCTAAGACTAAAATATATTTTACCAGTAAATAATTTTGCCAAGTAAGTTCTCATTGCTCCAACTGGTTTTGCAATTGACATGTCGTTATCATTTAAAATAACAATTATTTTTGTTTTAGATGCCCCAGCATTATTCATGGCTTCATAAGCCATACCTGCGCTAATTGCTCCATCACCTATTACAGCTATTACATTGGAAGACTTATTTTCTAATTTATTTGCCTCTGCAATTCCCAATGCGGATGAAATAGATGTTGAACTATGTGCTGCTCCAAATGGGTCATACTCACTTTCAGATCTTTTTGTAAAACCTGATAAACCATCGCCCTGTCGTAAAGTCCTAATTTTATCTTTTCTTCCAGTTAAAATTTTATGTGGGTAAGATTGATGGCCAACATCCCATATTAATTTATCATTTGGGGTATCAAAAACATAATGAAGTGCAACTGTCAATTCAACCACTCCCAAACCAGCACCAAGGTGACCTCCTGTTTCTGAAACAGCACTTATCATTTCCTCCCTCACCTCATCTGCTACCTTTTGTAAATTATCTTCAGAAACTTTTCTTAAATCAGATGGAAAATTGATATTATTTAAAAATTGGTAATTTTTTTTCATTTTTTTCTATTCAAAATATAGCCTAATGTTTCATTTATTTTTTCAGATCTTGATCCATATTTTCTTAAATTCTTATTAATATCTTTTATTATCATATCACAATACTTAAGTGAGTCATCATAGCCTATTAAATTTATAAGTGTTGCCTTGCCCTTTTTTTGATCTTTTCCTGTTTTTTTTCCAGCTTCCTTAGAGTTACTTTTCAGATCAATTAAATCATCAGCTATTTGAAATAATAGACCAATTTTTGATCCAATATTTTCAAAAAATTTAATTTCTTGGATTGTTTTTTTCTTAATTATTGCTGGAGCTGCACAACAAAAACTAAATAACATTCCAGTCTTTTTTATTTCCATTTCTAATATTTTATTCCTTGATATTTTCTTTCTCTCATAACTTAAATCTAAATACTGCCCACCAGCTATTCCTAAATGTCCTGAACATTCTGATAATTTTTTGATTAAGTTGATCTTTATCTTTTCATTTAATTTCAATTTAGGACTTGATAAAATTTCAAAAGCTAAAGTCAGTAATGAATTTCCTGCTAGAACTGCTGTAGACTCACCAAATTTAATGTGAGCTGAAGGTTTTCCTCTTCTTATATCATCATCATCCATGCAGGGTAGATCATCATGAATTAGAGAATAAGCATGAATACATTCAACGGCTGACCCAACTATTATCAATGTTTTATAATCTATTGAAAATAATGACCCTAAATCAATCAAAATTTTAGATCTTATTTTTTTTCCACCTGGAAACAAACCATACTTCATGGGTGACATTAGCTGAGAATATTTCTGTGAATTAATATATTTTTTAAGGAATATATTTGTATCCTTAGCTATTTTATTAAGCTGTTTTTTCATTTTTTTTAGTTATCTCTTTAATCTTTTTATTTGTCTCTTCTCCAATAGATTTAAAATTTTTATGAAATTTCTTTTCAATAAAATTATTTAATTTTAGAAGTTCTTGATAACTGTCAACTGAATTGTTTAAATCATTTTCCTTCTCTAAAGAATCTATAATCTTATTAGCTTTTTCTGTAAGCTCCTCAACTGAATACTGATCATAATCAAGTGGTAATATTTTATCTTTCATATAATAATAATTATTAATACATGAAATCTATTCAATCAAATATCAAAAAAGCAAAAAAATATTTAGATAATAATCATTGTGTTGCGGTACCAACAGAAACTGTTTATGGATTGGCTGCAAACGCTTACTCGAATAGTGCAGTTAAGAAAATATTTAGTCTTAAAAAAAGACCATTAAACAATCCTCTTATTGTCCATTATTACGATATTCAAAGACTCAAAGAAGACTGTGATATAGACGATAATTTAGTAAAACTTTACAAAAAATTTTCTCCAGGTCCAATAACTTATGTTTTGAAATTAAAAAAAAACTCAAAAATATCAAAATTTGTCACTAATAATAAAAAAAGTATTGCCGTACGTTTTCCTAAACATAAATTGTTAAGAAATTTATTAAAAAATTTAGATTATCCGATAGCAGCACCTAGTGCAAATATATCCTCAAGATTAAGTTCGGTTAAACCATCTGATGTAAAAGAAGAATTTGGTTCAAAAATAAAATATATTTTAAATGGAGGAAAAAGTAAAATTGGAGTTGAGTCCACAATACTAAATCTTTTAGCAAAGCCCTCACTTTTAAGATATGGTGGCCTTGATACTAAAAAAATCGAAAATGTCTTAAAAAAAAAATTATTAATTAATACAAATTCAAAAAAAAAATTATCACCTGGTCTATTTCCGTTACATTACTCACCCGGGATACCTTTAAGAGTAAATGTTAAAAAACCAAAAAAAGATGAGGCTTATTTATTAATAAAAAAAAGAAAATCAAAATTAAAAAACTATTATTATTTATCCAAAGTGAATAATATAGATGAAGCTGCAAAGAATTTATATTCAACTTTAAGAAAAATTAAAAACGATGGTTTTAAAATGATTGCAGTTGAAACGATACCAAACAAAGGTCTTGGCAAAACCATTAACGATAGATTAAGGAGAGCCTCTAAATATTAATGACAAATTCTATTGAAGTAATCAATCTATCAAAAAAATATAAAGATAAAGAAGCAGTGGCTAATATAAATTTTAAAATTAATGAAAATGAAATGGTTGGTTTATTGGGACCTAATGGATGTGGAAAAACTACAACTATTGGCATGATTTTAGGATTATTAAAACCAAGTAGTGGTGAGGTTTTAATCAATGGAAAGAATATTGAAAAGAATAAAATCTCGCTTCTCCATAAAATGAATTTTATTTCACCATATATTGAGTTACCTAAAAAACTTAAAGTTAAACAAAATTTAATTGTTTATGGAAAATTATATAATATTCAAAATTTAAATGACCGAATAGATCACCTTGCAAATAAACTTAGATTAAAAGACCTTTTAAACAAAATTACTGGAGAACTTTCTTCTGGACAAAAAAACAGGGTAAGTCTTGCTAAAGCTCTAATAAATGATCCAACGGTACTTTTGTTGGATGAACCCACTGCTTCACTAGACCCTGAAACTGGTGATTTTGTAAGATCGTTTTTAGAAGATTACAAAAAGGAAAAAAAAATATCAGTTTTGCTTGCCTCCCATAATATGGAAGAAGTAAAAAGATTATGTAGTTCTGTTTTAATGATGAAAGATGGTTTAATAGTGGATAGAGGAACTCCTGAAGAGTTAATAACAAAATATGGAAGAAGAAACTTAGAGGAAGTATTTTTAGAAATTGCAAGAAAATAAAAATGAACTTAATTAGAATTTATGGTCTTTTTTTAAGACACTTTTATTTAATAACTAGATCATTTCCAAGAATATTAGATTTAATTTATTGGCCTTCAATTCAAATTACTCTTTGGGGATTTATTTCTAATTTTTTTGCAGCTCATAGTTCTTATTACAGTGGTGCAGTAGGAGTTATTCTTTCATGTGCAATTCTTTATGATTTTTTATTTAGAACCAGTATTGGCTTTAATATGTTATTTTTGGAGGAAATTTGGAGCAGAAATTTTACAAACTTATTTATTGCACCGATGAAAATTAGTGAAATAATTGTCTCTCTAGTTTTTACTGCTTTAATAAGAGCATTAATTGGTTTAATCCCAGCTATACTATTAACTTCTCCATTGTTTGGTATATCATTGCTAAAACTTGGTCTTCCTTTAGCATTTCTTTTCTTGAGTCTGTATTTATTCGGAATAACACTTGGTCTATTTGTTTCAGCAGGATTGTTAAGATTTGGACCATCTTTTGAGAATATTGCATGGTCTACCATGTTTTTATTAGCACCTTTTGGCTGTATTTACTATCCAGTTGAAACACTACCCGAAATCTTCCAATCAATCGCTTTCGCACTGCCTTTGGTTTATATTTTTGAGGAGACCAGAAATATCTTGGTCAATGGAATGGTAAATTATGAAAATATTATTAATGCAATCTATCTGAACGGGTTTTATTTAATTTTATCAATATTGGTATTTTATTACTCTTTTGACAAAGCAAGGGACAAAGGAACTTTAATAAATATAGGTGAATAAACTGGTGCGCCTGCTAGGAGTCGAACCCAGAACCTCCTGATCCGAAGTCAGGCGCTCTATCCAGTTGAGCTACAAGCGCATATAGTATTAATATTATATTTTATGGAAAAAAACATTAATTTTATAGTAAAAGAGGATGAGAAGAATTTAAGGGTTGATGTTTTAATTAACAAAAGAGAGGAATTAATTAGTAGAACTAGAATTAAAAATTTAATTTTAAAAGAAAAATTAACACTTAATAAAGAAATAATTAAAAGTCCCTCAAAAAAAGTCTCAATTGGTGACACTATAAATCTTAAGATTCCAGAGCCAGAAATAGCATCCCTTAAACCTTATGAATTTAAATTAGAAATAATATACGAAGATAATGATCTATTAGTAATTAATAAACCTGCCGGAATAATCATGCATCCAGGTGCTGGAAATTATGATAAAACAATTGTGAATGCATTGATGCATTATGATAAGGACTCTTTATCAAATATAGGTGACGAGTTAAGACCTGGTATTGTTCATAGAATTGATAAAAATACATCAGGTTTAGTTGTAATTGCAAAAAACAATGAAACTCATGAAAATTTATCAAAACAGTTTAGTGATCATACAATTATAAGAGAGTATCAACTTTTAATATGGGGAAAATTAAGACCCTCCTCAGGAAGGATTGAAACATTTATAACTCGTAGTTCAAAAAACAGACAACTTATGGAAGTTAGCAGTTCTAAAGGTAAGAAAGCTATAACCAATTATAAAACACTTGAAATTTTTGAAAATCAAAAAACACCAACTTTTAGTTTAGTTGAATGTAAATTAGAAACAGGAAGAACACATCAGATAAGAGTTCATATGAACTTTAAAGGTAATAGTCTAGTTGGAGACGATAAATATAAAAAAAAATATAAAAAATTAAAAAATATTGATTTAGATATACAAAGTTCAATTACTAAATTAAATAGACAATTCCTGCATGCAAAAACTTTAGGATTTATACATCCACGTACTAATAAAGAGATGATTTTTTCCTCACTTTTGCCACAAGATCTAAATAATATTCTAAAAATGCTTAGAAACACTGAAGAATAAATTATTGAAAATTAGGTATAATTAATTAAATAAACATTGCTATGAGCACAACAATAAGTAACAATCTGCCAACCCTTTCTAATGAAGGTGGACTATCTGCATATTTAGAGCAGATTAAAAAATTTCCGATGTTAGCTGCTGAAGAAGAATATATGCTAGCAAAGAACTGGAAAACGACTGGTAATATTAAAGCAGCAGAAAAATTAGTAACTAGTCACTTAAGATTAGTTGCAAAGATTGCTATGGGTTACAAAGGTTATGGTTTGCCTATTAATGAAATGATTTCTGAGGGAAATGTAGGTCTTATGCAAGCTGTTAAGAAATTTGAACCAGAAAAAGGTTTTAGATTGGCAACTTATGCAATGTGGTGGATTAAAGCTTCTATTCAAGAATATATTTTAAGATCTTGGAGTCTTGTCAAAATTGGAACTACTACTGCTCAAAAAAAATTATTTTTTAATCTAAAGAAAATTAAAAATCAAATTTCTCCAGAAACTGAAGGTGACTTAAGAGATGAACACGTTGATCACATAGCTAATAAGCTAGATGTAAGTAAAGAAGAAGTCGTTTCAATGAATAGAAGACTTTCTGGAAAGGAGTTCTCGCTAAACGCTCAAGTTGGGGAAGATGGCGATGAATGGCAAGACTGGCTGGTTGATAAAGAGCTTGATCATGACTTAAAATTTGCTCACCACGAGGAAATGGAACAAAGAAAAGATTTATTAAAAGACTCTATTAAAGTTCTTAACGATAGAGAAAGAGAAATTTTATACGCAAGAAGACTAAATGATGACCCAACTACACTAGAAGATTTAAGTAAAAAATATAAAATTAGCAGAGAAAGAGTTAGACAAATAGAAAATAAAGCATTTGAAAAACTCCAAAAGCACATGCTTCTATTAGCTAAATCAAAAAATCTTTTACCCTCAAACTAAACTTCAAAAGGGTTTTCAATTAAAATAGTATCATCTCTTTCTGGACTAGTTGAGATACTTGATACTTTTGCCCCAATAAAATCTTCAACAGCAAAAATATATTTTTTTGCATTTTCAGGTAATGAGTCCAGATTTTTAACTCCATTTGTAGAAACCTTCCAACCTGGAAAAGTTTCATAAATTGGTTTAATTTTTATTTGATCTTCTACAGCAGCAGGTAAATAATCTAATCTTTTACCATCAAGCTCATAAGCAACGCACATTTTAATTTCATCTAATTCATCGAGTACATCTAATTTCGTTAAAGCGATACCATCAATCCCTGAAACTTTAATTGTTTGCCTTACCAAAACACCATCAAACCATCCACATCTTCTTTTTCTACTTGTAACAGTTCCAAATTCTTTTCCACGTGTTCCTAAAAGTTCACCAACATCATCTGTTAACTCTGTAGGAAAAGGACCTTCCCCAACTCTTGTTGTATAGGCTTTTGTAATTCCAAGAACATAATTAATCGAATTAGGGCCACATCCAGTTCCTGTAGCTGCGCTTGAGGCAACAGTATTAGATGAAGTTACAAAAGGATAAGTTCCATGATCTACATCAAGTAAAATACCTTGGGCTCCTTCGAATAAAATTCTCTTTTTTTGTTTTTTAAATTGATCAATCTTAAGCCAAACTGGCTGAGAAAATTCTAATATTTTGGGTGCTATTTTAAGCAAATCAGATTTAAGCTGATCTTTTTCAAAAATTTTTTTTCCTAGGCCTTTTCTAATTGCATTATGATGAACTAGTACAGAATCGAGTCTTTGATCTAAATTTTTTTCAGATCTTAGATCCATAACTCTTATAGATCTTCTTCCAACTTTATCTTCATATGCTGGTCCAATTCCACGTCTTGTAGTTCCTATTTTTCTTTTTCCTGCTGCATCCTCTCTAATCTCATCCATTTCTCTATGAAAAGGCAAAATTAAATTTGCGGACTCTGAAATAATAAAATTAGTTACATTTACTTCTACACCTTTGGATTTTATTTCTTCTATTTCCTCTAATAAAGCCCATGGATCTACGACAACTCCGTTGCCAATAATTGATATTTTTCCTTTTCTAACTATTCCAGATGGCAATAATCTCAATTTATAAGTAACACCATCAATCACTAAAGTATGACCAGCATTGTGGCCTCCTTGGAATCTTATTACTACATCAGCCTGTTCAGATAACCAATCAACAATTTTTCCTTTACCTTCGTCACCCCATTGAGATCCAACAACGACTATATTTTTCATTATTTAAATTTTCTTTTTAATTTTAAGGAAGTGAGATGGTTAATTGGGCCATTACCTTTTCCATATTTCGGGTTTGATTTAATTGCAGAATTTACATACTTAATTCCTAGCTCACAAGATTTCTTTACTGTTTTTCCACATGATAAAAAAGTTGTAACTGAGCTAGATAATGTGCAACCTGTACCATGGGTATTCTTTGTTTTGTGACGCTCGCTTTTGAAGATCTTTATGTCTTTTTTGTTTATTAAAATATCTATTACATTTTTATGTTTTAAATGACCACCTTTTATAAGTACATTTTTGGCTCCTAATCCTATAAGTTTATTAGCGGCAAAAATCATATCCTCTTTTGTTATAATTGTTGTTTTAGTCAAAATTTCTGCCTCTGGGATATTAGGGGTAATAAGTGATACTTTTTTTATTAATTTTAATTTTAATAATTGAATAGCTTTAGTATCTATAAGTTTAGCCCCTCCTTTAGCAACCATAACTGGATCTAATACGATTTTTTTAACTTTAATTACATCCAGAGCTTTCAGTACCATTCTAATAACCTCTGAAGAATGTAGCATACCAATTTTTATTGCATCAGGTCTTATATCTTTGCAACTATAAATAATTTGATTAAAAATTTCTTTTGGATTAATTCCAACAATTGATTTTACACCTGTGGTATTTTGAGAAGTAACTGCTGTTATTGTTGTCATTGCATAAGAACCTAGAGAAGTAACAGTTTTTATATCAGCTTGAATACCTGCTCCACCAGATGAATCAGATCCTGCAATAATTAAAATTTTGGACTTTGGTTTCAATTTATTTAATTTTTTTCTTAATCATGTTCACACATTTATATAGAAGAGCCTTGTTTTCACTTTCTCCCATTACTCTAATTTTAGACTCCGTACCTGATTTTCTTACTAAAATTCTTCCATTACCTTTGATTAATTTATCCGCATTTTTTATAATTTTTTTTATCTCTGGTTTATTAATAATATTTTTATCTCTTACCTCGATATTTTCTAAAAGTTGAGGTGTTTTCTTAAATTGTTCAAAAAATTCACTTGCCTTTTTTCCTTTTCTTAAAGCAAAGAGAGCCTCTAAAGCTACTAACAAACCATCTCCTGTAGTTGCAAATTTACCTAAAATAATATGTCCCGATTGTTCACCACCTAAATTAAAATTATATTTTTGCATTTTTTCTTTAACATATCTATCTCCAACATTTGCCCTCAAAAATTTTATTCCTTTAGATTTAAAAAAATTTTCTAAACCATAATTTGACATTAATGTTCCAACAACTCCCCCTTTTAACATTTTTTTATTTTTCCATCTTGTTGCTAAAGCAGCTATAATTTGATCTCCATCTATTATATTGCTTTTTTCATCGCACATTATAATTCTATCAGCATCTCCATCTAAAGATATTCCGATATGTGCTTTGTATTTTTTTACAGCAGATCTAATGTTTCTTGGAAAAGTTGATCCACATTTTTTATTAATATTTAAACCATTTGGTTTAACACCTATTGCTATCACTTTAGCTCCTAATGATTTCAATAATTCAGGACCTGCCTTATAACCAGCGCCGTTTGCACAGTCGATTACTATTCTTAGTCCTCTTAAATTGAACTCTTTTGTGAAATTTTTTTTTAATATTTTGATATAATTTTTGGTGCCTGTTTCTAATCTTTTAACTCTTCCTAATTTTTCAGGATGCGAGAGATTTTTTGAAATTTTCTTATCAATGAGACTTTCAATTTTTTTTTCTATTTTATCTGATAATTTCATTCCATCAGGACCAAACAATTTTAAACCATTGTCAAAATGTGGATTATGAGAAGCGGTAATCATTATACCCATATTTGCCTTCATCTCTTTTGTTAACATAGCCAACGCATTAGTTGGTAAGGGTCCTAGGGTATAAACATGCATACCAGCTGAAGCCAAACCTGAGACAAGAGCTGGTTCAAGCGTATATCCAGACAATCTCGTATCTTTTGCAATTATTGCTGTTTGTTTTCTTTTTTTTTGAGATTTAAAGTATGTGCCACTAGCAAGTCCAAATTTAAAGAACATATCTCCATTTATATATTTGCTATTAACTGCACCTCTTATTCCATCTGTTCCAAAATATTTTTTTGCCATTAATTTTTGATTATCTGATTAAAAACTTTAATACCTTGCAGAACTTCATTAACATCATGAATTCTTAAAATCTGAATTCCTTGCATCATTAAATAAATTGAAGAAGCCATAGTTCCACCGATCCTTGTTTCGCTATCATTTTTTTTTGATATATCTTTAATAAATCTTTTTCTTGAATTCCCTACTAGTATAGGAAAACCTAATGAATGAAAAATAGAAACACCTCTTATAAGATTCATATTATGTTTCAAATTTTTTCCAAATCCAATTCCAGGATCTAAAATTATATTATTATGTTTAATACCTTTAGACCTTATTAACTTAATTTTATCTTCAAAATAATCATATATATCTAATAATTCATTTTTATATATTGGATTCTTTTGCATATTTTCTGGTGTCCCAACTGAATGCTGTATTACAAATGGAATTTTATACTTTTTTAAAATGTTTATTGTTTTAGGATCATAACTTAATCCCGAAACATCATTAATAAGTTTAACCCCCATTTTAATACCACTTTCCATAATTGCAGATTTTCTTGTGTCTAAAGATATTGGTATTTTTTTTACAATTAATTTTAATGTCTTATTAATTCTATACCATTCTCGATTTTTATTTACTTCCTTTGATCCTGGTCTTGTAGACTCTCCACCAACATCTACTAACGAAGCACCAGTTTTATATAAATTGATAGCATGACTGACGCCTTTATTTTTTTTGTTAAATTTTCCTCCATCCGAAAAACTGTCAGGTGTAAGATTTAATACTCCTAAAATGTTTGGAATTTTTTTAAAATTTAAATTTGAAAAATTTGATTTTTTCGACCTTATTTTTTTTAAATCTGAATTTATTTTTGTTTTTAGTTTTTTTGGTAAATTTCTAATTTTATTTATTGAAATTTTTCTAATTTTTTTTCTTGTAATTATCTCAACATGGTCAAAAGATATTTCTTTAATCTGATGTAAAGGGATAGATTTTTTTTTCTTTACTAAAATTTTTGATTGTTTACCGAAGTAGAAATTACACGCTCTTGTGTAACATCTTGGCATTATTTATTAATGAACAATTTTTGGTTTCAAACCCATCGCGCCCAAAGCTGAATCTTGATCATCTTTTGATTCTGGATTATCTAAAATTTTATCTTTAGGATATAAATTTTTATTAATTATATTCTCTATTTCTTCACCAGTTAATGTTTCATATGTTATTAGAGCTTTAGCGATTTTATGCAAGTCATCTATTTTTTCTGTTAAAATTTCCTTAGCTTTATTATATCCTTCATCTACAAGCTTTCTTATTTCTTTATCAATTTTCTGAGCAACTTCCTCTGATACCGATTGAGTTTGAGTAACTGATCTTCCTAAAAACACTTCTTCTTGGTTTTCCCCATATTCAACTGGACCCATTTCTTCACTCATGCCATATTTTGTCACCATTGCTCTTGCTAACTGTGTGGCCTGGTTAATATCAGAACCATTACCTCCACCTGCTCCTGTAGATATATTATCTTTTCCAAAAATTAATTCTTCAGCCACTCTTCCTCCAAAACAAACAGCTAGTCTCGCTTTAAGATATTTTATTGAGTAACCGTGTTTGTCTCTTTCAGGTAAGTTCATTACCATTCCAAGAGCTCTTCCTCTTGGTATAATAGTAGCTTTATGAATAGGATCATAACTTGGCATATTAAAAGACACTAGAGCATGTCCACCTTCATGGTATGCAGTTAGTTTTTTCTCATCTTCTGTCATGACCATTGAACGTCTCTCAGCACCCATCATAACTTTATCTTTTGCTTCTTCAAATTCTAGTAATGTGACTATCCTCTTATTTTTTCTCGCCGCTAACAAAGCTGCTTCATTAACTATATTTGCAAGATCGGCTCCTGAAAATCCTGGCGTGCCTCTTGCAATTGTTCTTAAATTAACATCTGGCGCCATTTTTATTTTTTTTACATGAACTTTTAAAATTTTTTCTCTTCCAATAATATCTGGGTTTGAAACCACTACCTGTCTATCAAACCTTCCTGGTCTTAATAAAGCTGGATCGAGCACATCTGGTCTGTTTGTTGCAGCTATAATTATGACACCTTCATTTGTATCAAAACCATCCATTTCAACTAATAACTGGTTTAAGGTTTGTTCTCTCTCATCATTTCCACCTCCTAGACCTGCGCCTCTGCTTCTTCCAACGGCATCTATCTCATCTATAAAAATAATACATGGAGAATTTTTTTTACCTTGTTCAAACATGTCTCTTACTCTAGACGCTCCTACTCCAACGAACATCTCAACAAAATCAGAACCTGAAATAGTAAAAAACGGAACACCTGCTTCACCCGCAATTGCCCTTGCTAATAAAGTTTTACCAGTTCCTGGAGGACCAACAAGTAAAGCTCCTCTTGGAATTTTACCACCCAACCTACTAAATTTTTTTGGATCTTTTAAGAATTCTACCATTTCTTCTACTTCTTCTTTAGCTTCCTCTACACCAGCAACATCATTAAAAGTAACCTTTCCTTTTAATTCATTCATCATTTTAGCTTTTGATTTTCCAAATCCCATCGCTCCACCTTTGCCACCTTGCATTTGTCTCATAAAGAAAATCCATACTGCAATCAGTAATAACATTGGAAACCATGATAAGAGCACACCAAACAATGAGGGCATTTTTTCATCTAAAGGTGCTGCTGAAATACTCACACCTTTCTCTGATAATTTTTCTATAAGATTTGGATCGTTAGGAGCATAAGTTGAAAAAGAATTTCCATTCGAATAAGTGCCTTTAATGTTATTTCCCTGAATCTCAACTTTTAGAACTTCACCGTCCTCAACTGAATTTAAAAAATCTGAAAATATTATCTGATTTCCACCCCTAACATTAGACTGTGGATTTTTAAACATGTTATAAAGACCTATAGTTAAGAAAACTATTATTCCCCACATTGCAAGATTTTTTAAATTCATAGGTTTAAAATAAGAATTATTATTAAATTAACAAGTGACAAAATATCAGTTATTTAATCAACTTTAACGCTCTTTTGATACTATAACTGAGTTATTTATCTTCTTTATCACACAGTTTCCTAAAGTGGCCTTAAAAGAGCTATCATTTTTAATTTGATAAATTAATTTATCAATTTTTTTTCCTCTTACTGGGTAATATTTTTTACCAACACTTTTTAGCACTTGTGTGAGAGATCTAAAAACCACTTCTTCTGGCTGAAGAAAAAAATTTTTATTTAAAATAACAAGCTTATTAATATTTGAAATTGTTGAATTATCTTTTAAATTTTTTTCTACAAAGTATTTAATTGACTCGTTAGCAAATCTTAAATTTTTAATTGTTAAATTAAATTTATCATTATCCAATCCCTCTAGTTCCAAGTACTTTATAAAATTTCTAATTTTTACTCTTTTAAATTCATCATTTTTATTCGAGGGGTCTTCAACATTATTTTTAAAAACTTTTTTTGTAATATATTCTAAATTTTGTTTAGAAAATTTTAACAAAGGTCTAATCAAATTAATATTTTGTAGATTAGTTTTTTTATCAAATGACACCATGCCATTTAAACCGCTACCTCTCAAAATTCTAATAAAAAAATTCTCTATTAAATCATCCTTATGATGACCTAATAAAATATTTTTTATTTTTAATTTTTTTGCTTTGTTGATCATAAGTGCATATCTTTTGTCTCTTGCAATTGATTGAATGTTACTTTTTGGTTTTTTTCCAATCCAGGTTAAAATCTCAAGATTAGTAGACAATTTTTTTAGAAGTAATTTTACAAATTTTGCTTCTTTTGTTGAATTATTTCTAAGTTTATGATCGACGTGAAAATATTTTACTTTTATATGTTTTTTAATCGAATAAATTTTTGATAAAAAACATAAAGCTAGACTGTCTGGTCCACCAGAAACTGCAACTATAAAATCCTCTTTTAAATCAAGATTTTTTTCAAATTTTTTATAAATTTTAGAAGTTTGTTTATCTTTTAATTGATTTAGTAAAAATCTATGAGTCTTGTTTGATACATTCAAATTTTTTGGACTCATATTTTGCTTTTTGTATTACAGACTGATTTGCATTAGGATATTGTAATTCTACACCATTTATCATTTTACATCCTTGGTCTTTTTCACCAATTTGAACCATTGATACTCCAAGTTTTAATAGATTAATTGGAGCTTTTTTTCCTTTAGGATATTTTTGGTAACCCTCTAAATAGGCAGATGCTGCATCAGTATATAATTGTCTAATTCTGAATGTTTCTGCGTACCAATATTGTGCGCTACCAGCTAACTCATGATCAGGGTTAGATAGAACAAATTCTCTAAAAGCTCTTTCAGCTGTACTGTAGTCCCCAACTTTTAAAAAACTGGTTGCAAATTCATATTGCTTTTCTGCATTTAAGTCTTGAGGAAGTATTTTTTCTTCAGACTGAAAATTTTCTGTCACAATTGAAGCTGTTGTATCAACAGATTGAATTTGTTGTGAAGTTTCTTTTGTTTCTGTATCCTTATATGAAATTGTTCCTAAATCTTGAGGTTGCGAACTTCCAGGTAAAACTTTTTGCTCATCTGTTTTTGGTTTTGAGCTTAATTGATTTTCTACGCTACTTATATTTCCAGAGCTAATGTTGGTCTCTATATCTTGGAATCTTATTTGGTTATCTGCTTGTATTTTTGAAACGCGGGTAGATAATTTATCCAACTTAAAATTTATTTCTTCAAATTTATTAGTGAGCTCTCTAAACTGATCCTCAACCTCAGATAATTTTAATAGATGTCTAGTTAAAACATCTTCTGAATTTTGGTCCAAATCTGAAACTGAACTATCATTGGTGTTAGCTTTCACTTCTATAGATCCAGAGTAAACTGCTCTTTCAAGAGTTTTTAGATCATTTTTTATTATTTCTAATGTTTCATAAATATTATGGTTATCTGCAAAAGAAATATTAATAAAAACCAAATTTAAGATTAAAAATAATTTTAAAATTACTAATTTAAATATGAGCATCATTTAAATTAGATTTATGATTATAAAAATGGCAAAAAAAAGACCCTAAATCCAATAAAGGTTTTAGGGTCTTAAATTTTAAATAATTAATTTGCTTTAACAGTTACTGATCTTCTGTTTTTTGACCAAGCTAATGGGTTTGAACCAGAGTCAACTGGTCTCTCTTTTCCATAACTTAATACTGTAATTCTGTCAGAAGATATTCCATAAGTCATTAAATAATCTTTAGCTGCATTTGCTCTTCTTTCACCAAGAGCCAAGTTATATTCTCTTGTTCCTCTTTCGTCAGCATGACCTTCAAGAACTACATTTATGCTTGGATTCTTTCTTAACCAAGCTGCTTGAGCTCTTAAAGTTTCTCTTGATGCAGTTGTTAATATCGACTCATTTGTTGCAAAGAAAACTCTGTCTGGAACTCCATCAGCTAAATATTCAACTGTGTCTGTTCCTGTGTAAACATCACCTTGCATTTGACCTTGAATGTCTGTTGCCACTTCTTTTTTAGTTGCACATGCAGATAGCACTAAGCAAGCTGTTAATACTAAAAGTGTGTTTTTCAAAATTTTGTTTAATCTCATTAAATTGCTCCTTGCTGCTAATTTCAATTTCTTAACTTTTTCACAACTAAATAGAGGTTTCAAGTCTAAAAATCAAGAAATTAACAAAAATTAATCTTTAATTACTTAATAAAGATGACCATGATGGGTCTGAAGCATCTGTTGGTGTCTTTATTTGCCGTTCATTATAACCAGTTAAATCTATAGACCACAATTTTGCAGAAAAACCTTCTCCTTTGGAGTTAGTTTTTGTCTCTCTATAAAATATTAATACCCTTCCATTTGGAGACCAAGATGGCGCCTCTTGATAATAATTTTCAGTCAACAATCTTTCACCACTACCATCAGTCCTCATAACACCTATATAAAATTTACCTTTATGTAATTTTGTAAATGCAATTAAATCTCCTCTAGGAGACCATACAGGTGTTCCATACAAACCGTTACCAAAAGAAATTCTTTTTACATCACTTCCATCATTCTTCATTACATAAATTTGCTGATAACCACTTCTATCAGAATTAAATGTAATATATTTACCATCAGGAGAGTAAGATGGTGAAGTATCAATTGATGGATGATTAGTAATTTTTTCAACAATTCTGTTTTCTAAATCCATAGTGTAAATATCTGACTTTCCATCTTTAGCAAAACTCATAATTATTTTTTTACCATCAGGTGAAAAGCGTGGTGCAAATGTCATTCCAGGAAAATCCCCAACCACTTCTTGTGTTCCAGTTTCTATATCTAATAAATAAACCCTTGGCATATTTTTAAAGTAAGACAAATAAGTTACCATTTGGCTTGCTGGATTAAATCGAGGTGTTAAAACTAACTCATTCCCTAATGTCAAAAATTTATTATTAGCTCCGTCTTGATCCATGATTGCTAATTTTTTTATTCTTTGTGTTTTTGGTCCTTCTTCTGAAACATAAATTATTCTTGTATCAAAATAACCTTTTTCTCCTGTCAGCCTTTCGTAAACTTTATCAGAAATAATATGCCCTACTCTCCTCCAATTATTAGGGACTGTGGTAAAAGCTAAAGCCATCATTTCTTTAGCAGCTAAAACGTCCCATAATCGAAACTCAACTCTTAATTTATCGTCAACATAATTTACTTTGCCAGTAATAAGTGCTTGAGCTTTAATTAAATTCCAATCTTCAAATCTTGGTTTTAAATTTGCAATATCAGGAGCTTGTAAAAAAGCCTTTTTGTCTAGAGGATTAAATAATCCCGAGGTTCTCAAATTATTCTCAACGATATTTGATATCTCGGAGCCAATATTTTCCTTTTTAAGTATTTTTTCAAAACCTTTTCTAGATTCTTCATCAATTGATAGAGGAGAAACTGCTAATGGAAGTGGATTTAAATTTCCCCTAGTTATATCAACTTCAATTAAAGCATTTGCTTTGATAGGTATTAATATAAATAATAATATTAAAATTTTTTTTGTCATTTAAATATACTACCCTTCTAGCATCTCTCTTGCATCAAAATTTAATTGTAATTCTTTCCATCTTTCATATCCAGTTGTTGGAACTCTTAATGGTTGGCATAACTTGACAGCTCTCAAAGCACTTTCTGCTAAAACCTTGTAAAATCCTTGGCCTGGTTTATTCATTCTTGCATGGTCCAAAATTTCTGTTTTTGATACTGTTCCATCAGGTTTTAATTTTAACTTTATTCTTACCAATAAATTTTCATTGTATGGTAATCCCAATGGAATACTCCAGCACCCAAATATTTGGGCCTTAAGAGCATCCTCTTCGCTAAGTGTAAGACCTGTGTTTTCTACATTTCTTTCTTGATCTTGAGTAATGTCATCATTTGTTTTTAAAACTTCTGCACTCTCTTCTTTTGATTTATCAATTAAAGCAGCAATATTATTTGGATCAAACAAATCTTTTTTTTCAAATTCTGATACTTGTTTAACTTCATCATCTACTTTTTCAGGATTTTGTTTTTTTTCCTCTTTTGTTTCAACCTTTTTTAAAGTTTTATCTGGAAGTGGAATTGCCTCAGGTGTTTCATTCTCTATTTTTTTATTATTTTGATCAGGAGCCAGAACAGTTTTTGTTTTCGTTTTTTTTACTTTTTTTGGTGGAGCTTGTTCTGAAACAAGTTTTTTTTCTTTCTCTTTAACTTTTTCAATTATCTTTTTAGCTTTAGGTGCAAATGGAATATTAGTTTTTTCTGCTATTTGAATTAACTCAACCGATACGATTGGTGGAATATCAAGTGGTTTCTTTGCCAAAAAAGGTAAGCTCATAGCTGTAATGAAAATTAACAAAGCATGTAAAACAGAAGAAATAATTAAACTTCTATTCACTTTAATTACCTTTGTTTATACGGTTCTGAAATCAATGCTACTTTAGTAAAACCAGATCCTGATAGTAATCCCATTATTTCTAAAACTCTTCCATAATTTATAGTTTTATCGCCTCTAACATAAATTCTGGTATCAGTTCTATTTTTTGAAACCGCTAAAACCTTTGCAATAATATTATCATATTCAACTTTTGCTTCTTGAATAAAAATTTCACCTTTTGCATTGATTGAAAGTGTTAGAGGTTCTGCCTCCTCTGGCAAAGAGTCTGCTGAACTTTCTGGTAAATCAACTTGAACGCCAACAGTTAACAATGGCGCTGTAACCATAAATATTATTAACAATACAAGCATTACATCTACGAAAGGGGTAACATTTATTTCACTCATTGGTTCTTTAGAAGAACGATTTAATTTAAATGCCATCTAAATAATTGTTAAAAATCTTTTTGAAAAATTTTCTAATTTTTCTGAATATTTTTTAGCATCATTATTGAATTTATTGTATGCCACTACTGCTGGTATTGCAGCCAATAGACCAAGTGCAGTTGCAAATAAAGCTTCGGCTATTCCAGGCGCAACAATCGCTAGACTTGTGTTTCTTGAAATAGCTATAGATTGAAAAGAATTCATAATTCCCCAAACAGTTCCAAACAATCCAATAAATGGTGCTGTTGATCCTACTGTTGCTAAAAAAGTAAAACCTTTTTCAATTTTTGTCATTTGTTTTTCAATTCCTGACTCTAGAGATGCACTCATTCTTTCACTAATGTTAGTTCTTGATTTTTTTTTAAGTAATCCTTCCATCGCATCTTGAAACACAAGTGACATTGGATCTTCAAGTTTACTAGGTAAACTATTGTAAAAAGTTTCAGCAGATTTAGAATTCCAAAACTTTTCTTCAAATTCTTCTGAGGATTTAGTTATTTTTTTAAATAAACGAAACTTTTCAATAATTACAGCCCAAGAATATATTGAGCACAATATTAATATAATCATTACAGACTTAACAATTATGTCAGCTCTAAAAAA
Organism: uncultured Pelagibacteraceae bacterium; assembly: GCA_902556505.1. Taxonomy (GTDB): domain Bacteria; phylum Pseudomonadota; class Alphaproteobacteria; order Pelagibacterales; family Pelagibacteraceae; genus Pelagibacter. Next base: position 39,002 of record CACDWM010000003.1, on the reverse strand, counting down.
TAAATTAAATAATGAAAAATCAGTATTTGTTCCTAATTCAACTGCTTTTGCCGCTATATCTGCTTCCATGCTTACTCATCACACTTAAATGTGTCATGATTTTGTCTATTAATTTAAATTGATTATTCTTCTTTTTGATAAGTTTCGTAGAAAAAACTGGCAATTAGAATAGCATCTGCCTTGTTATTATCTTTCTTTTTTGACAATTGTGATGAAAAATATGGAAAAATTTCAATAGCTCTTGTTCTACTCGCATCTTTTTCTGAATTAATAAGATTAAAATATTTTTTCCACTTAGCAGGTCTAACATAATAAACAGGTAGATACATTGCACTACATATACCCTTTAAAATACCAAAAGATTGACCAAAATTAAACATACTAGTAACGCCTTGGCCAGGCATTGCAGAAACTTGTTCAATTACAACCTTTATATTTTTTTTATCAAATTTGTTTATCCTTTCACTAATTTCATTAAATATTTGAGCACCATTTACTTGTCGCTTATTCTTCTTGCCATCTGTCATGGTTGGCATTTCAATTACGTCCTTTATTATACCGTCCTGAAAAAAACAGATTGAACCTGAGATACCTGGATCAATTCCAATAATCATCATTAAGTACCACCTAAATTAACGTTAGAATAAACGTTCTGAACATCGTCATCTTCCTCAAGAGTTTCTAAAAAATCTAAAATACTATCTTTATTATCTTTATTTACTTCAACACTATTTAACGGGAGCCATTCAATTTCTGTAGAAATAAAATTCAAAATAATTTTCTCAAGATTTTTTTTTACGTTATATATTTCGCTCATTTGACACTGTACCTCATGATAATCATCATACGACAAACATTCATCAGCTCCCGACTCAATCGCTAAATCTAAAATTTTTTCATCGGATATCTCTTTTTTATCAATTTTAATTATACCTAATTGTTGAAAATTATGAGATGCTGAACCTTGAGTTCCTAAGCTCCCACCACTTTTTTGAAAAATAGTTCTAATATTTGATGCAGTCCTATTTTTATTGTCTGTTAAAGTTTCAACTATAACAGCAATCTTTTCTGGTCCAAAACCCTCATATCTTAAATTTTCAAAATTTGCTCCTGTAGCTGCAGAAGATTTATCTATTGCTCTTTCAATATTATCTTTAGGCATATTTGCAGATCTAGCTGCCTGTACTGCAGATCTTAATCTGGGGTTCATCGCTGGATCTTTGTCACCAAGTTTTGCCGCAACAGTAATCTCTTTAGATAATTTTGAAAATATCTTTGATCTTTGCTTATCAGCCTTACCTTTTTTATGTTTTATTCCTGCCCAATGTGAATGTCCTGCCATGATCTTTAAATATTTTTTAGTTGATCTCCATATACATAGCTTTTGATGTCTATTGCTAAACCTGTTTTTATATCACAATCTACTATAACACCACACAAAGTAGCATCTCCAGTAGCGGGAAAGTGTTTCACTGAATTCTTTTTTAAAAATCTATTCAAGGAATTTTCTTTATTCATTCCAATCACTGAATCATAATCCCCACACATACCTGCATCGGTTTGATATCCAGTGCCATTATTAAGTATTCTGGCATCATTTGTTGGAATATGAGTATGGGTTCCAACCACGAGAGTTGCCTTTCCATCAAATAGATGTCCTATAGCATTTTTTTCACTAGTAATTTCACCATGGAAATCAACTACAAGTAAATCAAAATCCTTTTTCATTTCATTTTCTTTTAAAAATTTTTGAGAAGCTTCAAAAACATCTTCACACTTTTTCATAAAAACGTTGCCCATCAAATTAAGAACTCCAATTTTTATATCATTCTCTGTTTTATAAATCTGAAAACCTTTTCCTGGTGCAGGTTCAAATAAATTTTTAGGTCTTAATAATCTTTCTTCTTTATCAATAAATTCCATAATTTCTTTTTGATCCCAAACATGATTGCCGGTTGTGATAACATCAACTCCACAATTAAAAAAATCCTTACATATTTCTTTAGTTAGCCCTACACCTTGAACTGCTGCATTTTCACCGTTTACTATTACAAAATCGATTTTGTTTTTATCAATTTCATTTAATAAATTACTGGTTAATTTAGAACATCCTGAGATTCCAACAACATCTCCTAAAAATAAAATTCTCATTGTATAATTTTTTTCTCGTTTATTATTAAATCAAGTTTCTTATCATACTTGCTGATAGGTATTTTTTTTACCTCTTGGTATGAAAATCCTAATCCAATTTTAAATACTTTTTTAATTTTAGATACTTTTTCTAAATAACGATCATAAAATCCTCCACCATAGCCTAATCTATTCAAATCATCGTCATAAGCTACTAAAGGAACAAATATTATATCTGGGTAAATTTTCTTTCCTAAAGTTGGCTCAGCAATTCCATACTTATTAATTTTTAAAGGATCTTTATTTGTCCATTTAAAAAAATCCATTTGGTTATTTTCTCTAATTATTGGTAATGAAACATTTACCTTTTTGTTTCTTAAAAAATAAAGCATATTCAAATCATCAATTTCATGATTACAAGGGTAATACCCTCCTACATTTTTGAAATTAATTTTATTTTTTTTTAAAAATCGATAAATTCTGTCAGGATTGAGACTAAGTTTTTTAATCGAATTTTTTTGTCTAAGATTTAAAATTTTACTTCTCAGCTTAGATTTACTCACAGACCTACTTTGAAATGTTTTCTAATTTTGCTTTTTTTACAAAATTTGATATTTGATCAGCAGCTTCATCAATTAAATTTTCGTATTTTTTTTGATTATCGTCAATTTCTTGTTTTAAATTTTCATGATCTAGATTTAGCTTTTCAATTTCAAATTCTTTTGTGTCCCTATAATCGTAAATTAGAGATTTAAGTTCTTTAAATTTTTTTGATAGATCATTTAATTCTTCTTTTTTTTGATCTACTTTTTTCTTAGTTTCGTAATATTCATCCATTATTTTTACAGCTGTAATTAATAATAATTTATTTTCACCTAGATTTCCCAAATCATTTTTTAAATTATTAAACTTTTTGTTAATCTGAATTAACAATTCTTCTAAGTGCTCCTCTTGTCCATCTTCACAAGCGAGCAAAAACTCTTTATTATTAAATTTTATACTTACATTTGCCATTTATCTATTTCATCCAATAGTATGTCAGTTTCTTGATTAAGTTCGTCAATTTTTTCAGAAAATTCAATTTGTTTTCTTTCTTCCAACTTTTCTTTGTTTTTTAAATCCTCAAGTTTTTTTGATAGATTTTCATGTTCCTCAAGTAACGTTTTATATTTTTCTTCAATCTGTGTTTTTTCAATTTCTAATTGATTTTGTTTTGTGCTTAAATTTTCGATATTTTTTTGTAATTCAGGATTTGTTAGATCTAAATTTTTTAATTCCTCTAATGCAATATTTAATTTTTTTTCTTTTTCGTTTATAGAATTCATATATATATGTTTATATTATTAAATAGATTCTTCTTAGTCTAGTCAGGATAATTTTGAGCAAACTACACAATGATTTAGCTAATTGCATCAGATTTTTATCAATTGATGCTGTTCAAAAAGCAAATTCAGGTCACCCAGGAATGCCAATGGGTATGGCAGATGTTGCAACGGTATTATTCAAATATTTTTTAAGGTTCAATCCAAAGAATCCAGATTGGTTAAATAGAGATAGATTTGTTTTGTCTGCTGGTCATGGTTCTATGCTTTTATATTCTTTGCTTTACTTAACTGGATATAAAAGTATATCAATTAATAATATTAAAAAATTTAGGCAGCTTAATTCTATTTGTGCTGGACATCCTGAATATCATCCGAAAACAGGTATTGAAACTACAACAGGTCCTCTTGGACAAGGTATATCTAATGCAGTTGGTTTTGCAATAGCTGAAGAAATTTTAAAAAATAAATTAGGTAAAGATTTAATTAATCACAAAACTTATGTTTTAGCTGGAGATGGATGCTTAATGGAAGGAATAAGTCATGAAGCGATGAGTTTAGCGGGACATTTAAAGCTTAAAAATTTAGTTATGCTATTTGATAACAATTCAATTTCAATTGATGGTCCAACAAATCTCGCAGTTTCAGATAATTTTAAAAAAAGATTTGAAGGATATGGTTGGGATTATATTTCTATCAACGGTCATAATGAAAAAGAAATTTTTAAAGCACTAAAAAAAGTTCAAAAAGCTAAAAAACCTACTGTGATTTCTTGTAAAACAAAGATTGGATATGGTTCACCAAATAAATCAGGAAAAGCATCATCCCATGGAAGTCCATTGGGAGTAGATGAAATCAAGCTTGTAAGAAAAGTCTTAAATTGGAAAAGTAAACCTTTTGATATCCCAAATAAAATTTTAAAAGATTGGAGAAAAATTGGCCAAAGAGGTGAAATTTTAGAAAAAAAATGGAACAAAATATTAAAAAGAAAAAAAATAAAATTTAATCAAGTTTTAAAAAATAAGTTTACCACAGCACTTAAGAAAGAAAAAGAAAATGCAATAAAGGAGCTAAAAAGTTTAGCCACTAGAAAATGTTCAGAAATGACATTGAGTGCATTAACAAAAGAAAAAAATAATTTAATTGGTGGCTCTGCTGATTTAGCGGGATCAAATAATACAAAAACTAAAAATCATAAAATAATTAAACCTGGAGATTTTACTGGTGACTACATTCACTACGGAGTGAGAGAACATGCAATGAGTGGGGTCATGAATGGTATTGCACTTCACAGCAATCTAATTCCTTATGGAGGAACTTTTTTGATATTTTCTGATTATTGCAAACCTTCGATTAGATTATCTGCATTAATGAAAAAAAGAGTCATATATATAATGACTCATGATTCTATTGGTCTTGGAGAAGATGGCCCTACTCATCAACCTATAGAACAGCTTTCAGGCTTACGTGCTATACCTAACTTAAATGTATTTAGGCCTGCAGACAGAATTGAAACTATCGAATGTTGGGAGCACGCATTAAAAAGCTCAAAAACACCTAGTGTGCTATCTTTGACAAGACAAAATCTAAATCCAGTAAGGAAAACATACTCAAACAAAAACTTATGCTCATATGGCGCTTACGAGGTTTTAAGAACAAATAAAAAAATTAATCTAACAATATTAGCAAGTGGATCTGAAGTTAATCTAGCAATTGAGGTTAGCCATAAATTGGCCAAAGATAAAATATATTCCAAAGTGATATCAATGCCTTGTATGGATCTTTTCGAGTTACAATCAAAAACTTATAAAAATAAAATTTTAAAAGAAACTAAATTTAAAATATCGATTGAAGCTGGATCAAGTGATTGTTGGAAAAAATATATAGGTGATAACGGAATTCCTTTTGGAATTGATGAATTTGGCAAAAGTGCGCCCTACAAAGATATTTATCAATATTTTGGACTAGAGAGTACAAACATTAAAAATATCACTAAAAAATTAATAAAAAAATAAAATGACTATTAAAATTGGAATTAATGGAATGGGGCGGATTGGTCGTATGGTTGTTAGATCAATTGTCGAAAGTAAAAATAAAAATTTAAAAATTAATCATATAAACAATAGGTCGAATTCAGAAACTACATCTAAATTAATCAAATACGATTCTATACATGGAAAATTAAATGCTGATTTAGATTTTGATACAAATCATTTGATAATTAACAAAAACAAAATTACATTTTCTCAAGAAACAAAAATTGAAGACATTAATTGGAAAAAACATAATGTTGATTATGTTTTTGAGTGTACTGGAAAATTTAATTCAAAAGAAAAACTTATTACTCATATTGAAAATGGTGCAAAAAAAGTGATCGTTTCTGCTCCATGTAAAAATGCTGATAAAACAATAGTATTTGGTGTTAATGAAAATATGATTACTAAAAAGGATAAAATAATATCTGCAGCGTCATGTACTACCAACTGTCTAGCACCAGTAACTAGTGTTCTTGATCAAAATTTTGAAATTGAAAAAGGTTTTATGACTACAATTCATGCATTTACTAGCGATCAGAGAATTTTAGATAACTCTCACAAAGATCCAAGAAGAGCGAGATCTGCAAGTCAATCAATAGTTCCAACCTCAACAGGAGCTTCGAAAGCAATTGGAGAAATAATACCAAACCTCAAAGGGAAACTAGAAGGTGTTGCTATGAGAGTACCTACTCCTAATGTTTCTCTTGTTGAATTGGTTTTTTGTACAAAGAAAGATATTAGTATAAAAAAAATAAATAATGCATTCGAAAAAGCGTCAAAAAATAAATTAAAAAATATCTTAGAAATTACTAATGAAAAATTAGTATCTATAGATTTTAATCATCAATCTGCCTCTGCAATAGTAGATGCTTCTTTAACAAATGTAGTTGGAAGTAATATGGGTAAAATATCAGCCTGGTATGATAATGAATGGGGCTTTTCTAATAGGATGTGTGATATTGCTGAAACTTTGCATAAAATCTCTTAATGAGAAGTATAATAAACGAAAAAAATCTAAAAAATAAAAAAATATTATTAAGACTAGATTTAAATGTTCCATTGGAAAGAGACAAAATAACAGACACAACAAGAATCGATAAAATTCTTCCTACATTAAATTTTTTGATTAAAGAAAATGCTAAAATTATAATTTTATCTCATGTTGGAAGACCGAAAGGGAAAATTGTTAAAGAGCTCTCCCTAAAACCAATTTGTGAAGAATTGCAAAATAAATTAAGAAAAAAAGTAAAACTTATTAGTGAAAATATTAAAGAAATAAAAAATAAAAATTTCTTAAGTGGATATGATGAAGATATTTTTATATTAGAAAATATTAGATTTTATTCTGAGGAAGAGAAAAATGACAATAAGTTTGCTGAACTGCTATCGAATCTAGGAGATATATATGTCAATGATGCTTTCTCTTGTTCGCACAGAGCTCATGCCTCAATAAATGAAATTCCAAAATTCTTACCCTCGTTTTCTGGGTTGCAGCTAGACTTAGAGGTGAATGCTCTTAATAAAATGACTTCTGAAATTACCAAACCAATTACTTGTATTATTGGGGGGTCTAAAATTTCAACTAAAATAAATGTTATAAAAAATTTAATTCCTAAATTTGATAATATTATAATTGTTGGAGGTATGGCTAATAATTTTATAGAATATTTTGGAAATAGCGTTGGAAAATCTATTATAGAAAAAAATAGCTATAAAATAGTTGAAGAAATTATCTCTCATTCAAAAAAAGAAAAATGTAAAATAATCTATCCAGAGGATGTGATGGTATCTAAAGATTTAAATGGCTCTCCTCAAAAGAAGAAATTGAACGAAATATTGTCTGATGAAATGATATTAGATATTGGACCAAAAACTATAGAAAAAATAGCAAAGGTTATTGATAATAGTAAAACTATACTTTGGAATGGACCCGCGGGATATTTTGAAAATCCAAATTTTGCTTTAGGAAGTATTAAGATAGCAAAAAAAATAATTGAAAATAAAAAAGCAAACAAAATTTTTTCAGTAGCTGGTGGTGGGGACACAGTTTCTTTATTAAATAATTTAAAGGCTGTTAATGATTTTAATTTTGTTTCAACTGCAGGTGGAGCTTTTTTAGAATATCTTGAAGGTAAAAACCTTCCTGGTATAACCGCATTAAACAAATGTCTGAATTAAACAAAATTGCACTTAAAATAATTTCCAACGGCAAAGGTATACTTGCTGCTGATGAAAGCAATGGAACTATGACAAAAAGACTTGAGGCAGTAAATGTCAAATCAACTCCAGAAAATAGACTTTCTTTCAGAGAAATTCTTTTTTCGTCAGATGCGATGAAGGATTGCATAGGTGGTGTAATTCTTTACGACGAAACTATAAATCAAATTTCGAGCGCAGGAATATCAATACCTGATTTAATATCTAGTTCAGGTGCAGTTCCCGGAATTAAAGTTGATACAGGTGCAAAAGATTTAGCAAATTCCCCTAAAGAAAAAATTACAGAAGGATTAGATGGCCTTAGAGATAGATTAAAAAAATATTATGATCTTGGAGCAAGATTTACAAAATGGAGGGGTGTCTATTCTATTAGTGAAAAATATCCAAGTAAACTGGCAATTAGAAGCAATGCTCATGCACTTGCTAGGTACTCTGCACTAGTTCAAGAAAATGGGATGGTTCCAATAGTAGAACCTGAGGTATTGATGGATGGAAACCACTCTGCTGAAGTTTGCTTAAGCAAAACATCAGAAGTAATTAAAAAATGTTTTGAGGAATTAATTATACATAAAGTTGATCTTTCAGGAGTTATTTTAAAACCAAACATGATATTGGCAGGAAACCAATCAAAAGACAAAATTTCAAATAAAGAGGTTTCTGTAAAAACCCTAGATTGTCTTAAAAATTCAGTCCCAGATGAAGTTCCTGGAATAGCTTTTTTATCAGGGGGGCAATCTGAAATTGAGGCTACAGAAAATTTAAATATAATTAATAAAAATAATAATACAAATTTTATAATGACTTATTCATATGGAAGAGCTCTTCAACAAAGTGCTTTAAAAGTTTGGTCTCATGATATTAAAAATGTAGAGGCAACTCAAACTACTTTTAATCACAGAGCTAAAATGTGCACCTTGGCTGCTCAAGGAAAATGGTCTAGTGAACTTGAGAATAAGTAAAAAAAAATTTATTTATCTTATTTCTCCTAACAAAATACAAAATTCTTTCTATAACAATCTAAAGTTAGTTTTAAAAACTGGAAAAGTAAGTTTTTTTCAGCTCAGACTTAAAAGTTACTCTCAGAATAAGAAAATGATAATTGGAAAAAAAATTAAAAATATTTGTAAAAAAAATAAAGTTAAATTTATAATTAATGATGACCCTTTACTTGCTTTAAAATTAAATGCAGATGGTTGTCATTTAGGTCAAAAAGATACCAATATTGAGATAGCAAAAAAAATACTTGGTAAAAAAATTATAGGAATTACCTGTCATAATTCTATTTATTTAGCAAAAAAAGCAATTAAGGCTAAAGCTGATTACATTGCATTTGGAGCTTTTAATCAATCTAAAACTAAAAAAACTAAGCATGTAGCGTCTATAAAAATTTTAAATAAAGTTAAAAAATTTACAAAAACTCCAACAGTTGCTATTGGTGGAATTAATTCAGTTAATTATAAAAATCTATTATTGAATAATGCCAATTTTTTAGCTATTTCAGGCTACATTTGGAAAAATAAAAAATATAAACCGTTACAAGCTATAGAAAGATTAAAATGAAAATTAATGCTGGAGAAATAAGAGTTGGAATGCTTTTAGAGTATAAAAATGACTTATGGCAGGTTTTGAAAACCCAACATGTAAAACCAGGAAAAGGTGGGGCGTTTGCTCAAGTTGAAATGAAAAGCTTAAATAAGAATACAAAGTTAAATGAAAGATTTAGATCAAGTGAAACAGTAGAAAAAGCATCATTGGAGGAAACAACTTTCAATTATCTTTATAGTGATGAAACTAATTATTTTTTTATGGATCCAAAAACATTTGAACAAATAGAAATAAAAAAAGAAACTGTAGGTGATAAGGGTAAATTTTTAATTGAAAACCTACAAGTTTCTGTAAGTTTTTATAATGAAAACCCACTATCAATTGAATTACCTAACCAAGTACAGTGTAAAATTGAAACTACTGACGCGGCCCTTAAAGGACAAACTGTGTCATCATCTTATAAACCAGCAACTCTTGATAATGGTTTAAGTATTCAAGTTCCTCCGTTTATTGAAGCAGGTGATGAAATTGTAGTTGATACTAGAAATTTGGAGTACATTAAAAAAATCTAAAATGATTTCTATATCTTCAAATTTAAATATTATGATCAAAGCAGTTGAAAAAGCGTCAAAGTCAGCGATAAGAGATTTTGGAGAAGTTGAAAAACTACAGATATCTAAAAAAGGACCAAGAGATTTTGTTACAAAAACTGACAAACATGTAGAAAAGATTTTAATTGAAGAGCTTTCTAAAAACAAAAAAAATTATTCTTTTTTGTCAGAAGAAGTTGGTTCAATTGAAAACAAAGATAAAGATAATATTTGGATTATCGACCCAATAGATGGTACAATAAATTTTCTGCACGGTATTCCTCATTTTGCAATCTGTGTAGCACTTGAATCCAAAAAAGAGATAACTAGTGGTTTAATTTATGATCCTATTAAAGATGAAATGTTTTACGCAGAAAAAAACAAAGGTGCGTATCTAAATAATCAAAGATTACGAGTATCAAACAAAAATTTAATAAATGAATGTTTGTTTTCAAGTAATCATGAAGGAGTTAAATTCAGCAATTTAAATATGAGGTACAGCGGATGTGCAGCTTTAGATTTGGCTTATGTGGCTTCTGGTAGATTGGATGGTTTTTTTCATAATAAAATTAATATTTGGGATGTGGCAGCAGGAGCCTTGTTAGTAGAGGAGGCAGGTGGGATAGTTAACAATTTAGATAAATTCGATCAGAATAATATAGATATTCGAGCATCAAGTGGGGCAATTAATGATAAAATGCTTGAAAATTTAAAGAACTTTTAATTGTGTTCTAAATTTCTTTTGCTATAAGTCACGATATGAAAAAAGACATTCATCCAAACTACCATACAATTAAGGTTGAAATGACTGATGGCACTCAATTTGAAACTAAATCAACTTGGGGTTCTGAGGGAGACATATTAAAATTAGAGATAGATCCAAAATCTCATGCTGCCTGGACTGGTGGAAAGCAAAAATTAATGGATAAAGGCAGAATAAGTAAATTTAATAAAAAATTTCAAAATTTTAAATCAGAAAAAAATAGCTAAATGTCAAACGCACCTTTAATGCCAATGGCAACTGCCGTATGGTTGGTAGAAAACACCACACTAACTTTTAAACAAATTGCAGATTTTTGTAAATTACATGAAGTTGAAATACAAGGAATTGCAGATGGTGAAGTGGCAAAGGGTATTAAAGCATATAATCCTATTATATCTGGTCAACTTTCAAGAGAGGAAATTGAACTATCATCAAAAGATGAAAATAGACCATTAAATATTAAAAGTAGTGATATTGAAATTTCAAATAATGAAAGAAAAATAAAAAAATATATTCCATTATCAAAAAGGCAAGATAAACCTGACTCTGCTTTATGGTTAATTAAACAACACAATATATTGAAGGACTCTCAAATAGCCAAGTTGGTTGGCATTACTAAAAATTCAGTGACATCAATTAGAAATAAAAGTTATTGGAACTATAATAATTTAAATCCAAAAGATCCGGTTGCTTTAAATTTATTCACTCAAAAAGATTTAGTTGAGGCTATTGAAAAAGCTGAAAGAAGAATAAAGAGAGAAAAAAAAGAAAAGGAAAAACAAAACAAGGCTAATCAAGCATCTTTATAATGAATAAAATTAATAGACATAAATTTATAAAAGTGATAGTTAACCACTTTTTTGGAGGTAGTTATTAAAATAGAAGTTAAAGATAATAATGTTGAACAAGCTTTGAGAGTTTTAAAAAGAAAACTTCAAAGAGATGGTTTCTTTAAAGTAATTAAACTTAAAAATACTTATGAAAAACCATCAGAAAAAAAAAAGAGAATTCTTCAAGAAAATATAAAAAGAGTTAAGAAGTTAAATAAACTCAAAAATAGAATTTAAGAAATATCGCGGGGTGGAGCAGTCTGGTAGCTCGTCAGGCTCATAACCTGAAGGTCGGCGGTTCAAATCCGTCCCCCGCAACCAATTTAGTTAAATTTTAAAATTAGACTTCTTGCTATCAACAAGAAAAGCCTTAACTGTTTCAATAGTTAACTCATTGAATGATTTTCCAAATTTTTCTATCTTTTCAATTTGAGCTGGAGGAATAGTAATTATATGACAGCCCAATTGTCTAGCTTGTAGAAAATTATAAGGTTCTCTAACACTTGCCCATAAAATTTCTACATTTTTAAATTTCTTTGCTAATTTTATACTTTTAGTAAATTCTGGAATTGGATCCTTGCCAGCATCTCCTGCTCTTCCAGCAAAAATTGAAATTATTACTTTTGTTTTTTTATTAATTAACCTAAGTATCTTTTCAGTTTGCTTGGCTGTGTATACTGCTGTTATATTCAACTTAATATTTTTACTATTTAGCTCTTTTATCACATTTCTTGAAAATTTATTTTTTGAATTAACCACTGGAACTTTTACATACACATTTTTACCCCAACTATTTATTTTTCTTCCTTGATCAATCATTGAATCTTGATCGTCAGCAAATACTTCGAACGAAATAGGTTTGTTTTTACAAACTTTAAGTATTTGTCTAGAATAAGATTCATAATCTTTTGCACCCGCTTTTCTCATTAAACTTGGATTGGTAGTAAATCCTTTAACAATTGGTTTATTATTAAACTTTTTTATTAAGGATATGTCTGCAATGTCACAAAAGATCTTTGTATTCATATAATCTACAAATTCTTTGTAATATCCTCTGTCATTTTTTTTGCATCTGCAAACAACATCAAAGTATTTTCTTTATAGAACAAATCATTATCTATTCCTGCATATCCAGGTGATAAGCTTCTTTTTACAAACAATACTGACTTGCATTTTTCTACATCTAAAACTGGCATTCCAAAAATTGGACTTTGTGGATCTGTTTTTGCAACTGGATTGGTAACATCATTTGCACCAATAACAAAAGCAACATCTGCATTAGCAAAATCATTATTAATTTCCTCTAATTCAAATACTTCATCATAAGGCACGTTTGCTTCTGCTAATAACACATTCATATGTCCCGGCATTCTACCCGCAACAGGATGAATAGCATAAGACACTTTAATATCGTTTTTCTTCAGTGTATCTACCATTTCTCTTAACGCATGTTGAGCTTGAGCTACTGCCATTCCATATCCAGGTACAATTATTACTGACGAAGCATTTTTCATTAAAAAAGCTGCATCATCTGCATTACCACTTTTAACAGGTCTTTGTTCTTTAGTGGAACTGCTCGAGGTATCTTCTGTTGCTCCAAATCCACCTAGAATAACATTAAAGAAAGAACGATTCATTCCTTTGCACATAATATAAGATAAGATTGCACCTGATGATCCAACAAGTGCACCTGTTATAATTAATGCTGTATTTTCTAAAGTAAATCCAATACCTGCTGCAGCCCAACCAGAATATGAATTCAGCATAGAAATGACTACAGGCATATCTGCTCCACCAATTGGTATAATTAAAAGAAAACCAATTAAAAACGAAACAGCTAATAGTATCCAAAATAAATTAGACGACTGCGTCGAACACAATAAATAAATTAAAACAACAATTGATATTAATATAATTGCATTTAAAGGATGTTGCCCTTTGAATGTAATTGGAGATCCAGACATTATTCCCTGTAATTTCAAAAACGCAATTACTGAACCTGAGAATGTTATGGCTCCAACAGCAGCACCAATAGACATTTCAATCAAACTACCAAGTTTTATATTTCCTGGTGTACCTAAATTAAAAGCCTCAGGATTTAAAAATGCAGAAATTGCTACAAACACAGCAGCAAGTCCAACGAGACTATGAAAACCAGCTACTAATTCTGGCATAGCTGTCATTGGAATCCGATAAGCTATAAATGCACCAATTGATCCACCTGCTAAAATAAATATAATTACAAAAATAAATCCTGTAGAAAAATTACCTGTTGATAAAAATGTTACTGTTATTGCAATAATCATTCCTAAAATACCAAACAAATTACCTTGTCTAGATGTTTCAGGCGAAGACAAGCCTCTTAGAGCAAGGATAAACAAAACACCTGAAACTAAATAAAAAATTGCAGACAAATTTGCAGATATCATTATTTTTTATCCTTTTTCTTTTTTTTGTACATTGCCAACATTCTTTGAGTTACGAGAAAACCTCCAAAAATATTAATTGCAGCTAAAGCTATAGCTAAAAATCCAAATATACTTGAAGTATTAAATATACTGTCAGAATTTCCAGACAAACCCGCAATAATAGCTCCTACTATAATTACTGAGGAAATTGCGTTAGTAACTGACATTAATGGTGTATGTAAAGATGGTGTAACACTCCATACTACATAATATCCCACAAATATTGAAAGGATAAATATACTTAATCTAAATATTAAGGGATCTATTTCCATAAATTATTTTATTAATGTTTTTTGTATAATTTCATCTTCTAAATTAATATTTATTTTTTTACTCTCTTTGCTGATTAAATTATCAACAAAATTAAAGACATTTTTAGCATACAAGTTTGAAGCGGAAACAGGTAATTTATTTAAAATATTGCTCTCACCCATTATTTTAATTCCATTTTTTTCAATAACTTTATCCGCTTCTGTAAACGCAGTATTTCCTCCTTGAATTGCTGCTAGATCATAAATTATTGATCCTGATTGCATATTTTGAATCATGCTATCTTTTATTATCAATGGAGCCTTTTTACCAGGTATCAAGGCTGTACAAATTACTATATCAATTTTTTTTAAAGTTTCAGACAAAAGATCTTCTTGTTTTTGTTTAAATTCTTCAGACGCCTCTTTTGCATAACCTCCCTCAGTTTCTAAATTTTCTGAACCCTCTACAGTTAAAAATTTACCACCTAAACTTTCAACTTGTTCTTTTGATGCCATTCTCACGTCTGTAGCAAAAACTATTGCACCCATTCTCTTGGCAGTGGCAATTGCTTGTAATCCAGCAACACCCGCACCAACAACTAAAACTTTTGCAGCTGGAACTGTTCCTGCTGCCGTCATCATCATCGGTATAGCTTTTTCAAAGTTAGCAAAAGACTCGATAACTGCTTTATAACCAGCAAGATTTGCTTGGGAAGATAATATATCCATAGATTGTGCTCTGGTAATTCTTGGAAGCAATTCTAACGAAAAAAGATTTATTTTTTTTTTAGCTAGAATTTCTAATTTTTCTTTATTGGTATAGGGGTTTAAAACTCCAATTATAGTCTGGTTTTCTTTAATAGATGAAGTTTTATCTTCAGATAACATACCAAGCTGAACAATTATTTCTGAAGAGTTTAATATTTCTTTTTCGTCATTTAAAAATTTAACACCCATTTCTTTATAAGAATTGTCTTTAATTCCAAGATGCGAAGCATAATTTTCAACCAAACATACTTCTAACCCGAGAGAAGTATATTTTTTCACAATTTCAGGTGTAATCGCTACTCTTTTTTCAATTTTTTGATTTTCTAAGATAGAACCGATTCTCATTCACGAATTCTACAATAAGAATATTGCCATTAATACCAAAACACATATAACAGCGACAGTTCCCCACAGAACAAATTTAGTAAAATTATTCCAAGTATTTTTATGGTTTTCGTTATCCATAAAAATTACTTCTGCCTAGCTTTAAACTTTGGATTTGTTTTATTAATTACGTAGACACGACCTCTTCTTCTTACTAATTTAGAATTAAGATCTCTTTTTTTAATAGATTTTAAAGAACTTTTAATTTTCATAGCAATTTTAAGCCTGGCAATGACCTACTCTTCCATGTCTTAAGACAAAGTACCATCGGCGCAGAAAGGCTTGACTTCCGAGTTCGGAATGGGATCGGGTATAACCCTTTCGCAATAATCACCAGGCAAATCCTTATATAATAGAATTTTATTTTGTAAACATAAATAAATACTAATTTTATTATGTTTTTATCAGACTTAAATAGCCTTCATTAACAAATCTCTCACTAAATTTCTCAAGGTCTACATGTGGTTTAAAGTCGACAAATTCTTTTTTTTTTATTAAATCAATTAGATCTTTTTTACTTGAAAAATATTTACCTTCTTTTCCTATAATTTTTTTATTAAACATTACATTAAATGCGAGTATTGGAAGACCTATACTCAATGCCTCTATAAGAGTTGGATTTGTTCCGCCAACACTATGACCATGAATATAATAGTCTGCTGAATTCCAAATCTCCATCAATTTATTCCTGTCATAGATTGGACCAAGAAAAACTATATTTGATTTATTTTTAATTTTAGGTTCTATATTTTGATTAAAATACGAGTTTTCTCTACCTATTATAAAAAGCTTATCATTAATATTATGGTTTTTTTTTAATTCAAGGAATGTGTCTATAATCATACTAATATTATTTTCTGGTAAAAAACGCATAACAATAATTGCTTTTTTAATTTCATTTTTCTTAATCTTATCACCAACTTTTTTTTTATTTGTAAAGTCAGATGGATAGTAAAGTAAATTTCCATCGACCCGATGTCTAATTTTGTAATATTTTTTAATCACCAAAGAATCAAATATTAAATTAACATTGATTTTTGCAACAAGCTTTTCACAAAATTTAAAATATTTTTTTTTAAATTTTGAAACATTTCTTCTCCATTCAATTCCGTCAACATTACAAATTATTTTACAATTTAATAATTTTAAAATTGGGAAAAAAATGACTGCTCCATATCCAAAAAACAAAAATATCCTAACACCCCTTAGATAAAAATAAATAATAGACACTAAATAGTTTAATAAGATAAAAAAATTTTTTCCCCTAAAAAAATAAAATTGGTGTACATTTTCTATTTGAATTTTATTTTTATTAGGCTCGGCAGAAATAAAAAAAAATAAATTTTTTTTATTTTTATTTGAATATTTTACAAATTGACTTACAAACTGATCAAATGCCCCATAATTTGCAGGCAACCCCCGTATACCAACTATGCCTATCTTAGTTTTGCTCATATTTTAAAAATTTATATTTAACAAAAATAAGTATTATAAAACTAGTATAATATAAAATTATTACTGATTTTGGCAAATTAAAAAACATAAAAGATATTGGGATAAAGAAAATAAATATAATTGATACTTTAAAAATTTTTTCAAATATATTGCTATCCATTATTTTTCGAATTTTTAAATCATAAAGCTTTAAGATAATAGATAAACCTATTTGAAGGATAATATAAGCAACTTTTAAAGTTTGGCCCTCTAAAAGTAAAGTCAACAAAAAGAGTGTTCCAAAATAATTTAAATTAGTAATTAATTGATAAATATAGGGATATTTTATATCTAAATTTAAATATTCTTCACTTGTAATTAATAGATATATTAACAAAGAAGAACACAAAAAAATTCTAAGTAAAATTAAAAAATCAAAAGAAAAAATATTAAAAATTATTGGAAAAGTTGAAAGAAAAAGAGTTAATTTGAATAAAAAATTCAATTTCTGGTTTTTCATTTGTGAGGAGAAGAGATCACAAAAAAATAAGTTTAGTGTATATATAAAATAAAAATATTTATTACTCTCATCAAAAATTAATAAAGAAAAGTTTATTAATATTATTAAAATTTTTATTTGAGTACTTTTCTGAATATATTTAGAAAAAAAAATAAAAGATAAAGGACCTATTAATAAACTACTTAAAGAATATACAGATAAAAATATCTGAGCTTCAATATCAGGAACATAAATTACGATAAGTAAATTTCCAAAAAAATATAAAAAATAACTTAAATAGTTAGTCATTTTTAACAAATAATATTAAAGCCTCAGATTTGAATGTAATTTTTGACACTAAAATTTGAATTGGATAACATATTACAGATAACAATCTGCTTAAATTTCTGCTAAGACCTATTGAATAAAAGAATGCTCCAAAAATTGGAGGTTCGGCTTTATTTATTTTAATTAACTTAAGACCATTCTTAATCAATTGTTTTTTTAAAAATTTTTCTGAAAAAACATAATGATGATAAGGATAAAAATAACCAGGCCAATTTCCTCTTAAAATTTTATTCCAAATGCTATCGTAATTAGGCACTTCTATAACAATTGTTCCTGATTTTTTTTTTAAAAGTTTTTTTAGCTTATTAATTAATCTCTCAAAATCCAAAATATGTTCTAATACATGTCTCATTATTATCATATCAAATTTGTTATTATTGTTTTTATTAAATAAGTTTTTTGATTTTATAAATTTTATTTTTTTAGAGTAATTATATCTATTAAATTCAAAATCTGTTGCAAAAGTCTTATTATTAAAAAAACCAAGTAAATTTGTGAGTTCCCCAGAACCTGAGCCAAAATCTAGAATGATATTTTTATTAAATGGAAAAAATGGTTTTATCCTTAAATAAAAAATAAGAAAAAAAATTGATTTTAAATAATATAAAAAATTCTTATTTGATACATTTAGATTTTTAATATTTTTGGTATAAATTTTTTCTTTACTAATTTTAAAATTAATAAAAATTTTACATTTTAAACAATGATAAAAAATACCATTAGATTTAAGTAATTTAAAATTAAAAGTATTAATTTTTTTTTCTAAATTAGAATTACAAAATTTACATTTTTTCATTTTGCTCATTTAATAAAAAAGACAATGTTAAAAAAATTAATATGCTTATAAAATTATTGTAAAATGATCCAGTAAATACAATTGGAAATAAATTTAAAAACGTACCTATAGCAAAAAATTTGTTATGTAATTTTCTTGAAACAAATATTTTGTAAGTTGAATAAATAAACAAAAATAGAATTATCAAAAATGCTATTATTCCTGTTTCTGTGAGAATTTGAATATAATAATTATGAGGATGGGTGGAGCAAGAATCTATACCTGTATATCCTTCATAAAAATTATAAGGTTTATCCTTAAATAAGCTATAATTTTGAATTTGATAATAATCTGGTTCCATACATTTTTTTCTAAAAGTTTTAACCCCACTGCCTAATAAAACATTATCTAAAAAAATATTAAATGATGCATTAAACATTAAATAATATTTTAAAGGAATAAAATGATCCTCCTTAATAAGAGCCATAATTACTTTTTCTTCATTTTTATTTTTAATCTCTATTTCAATATATTTTTCTTCTTTATCTAAAATTCCCATCTGAAAAAAAGTCTGTGTTAAAACTCTGTGTCTAATTTTTTCATTTATAAAGATTGTTGTTGAGATAACTGTCAATATTAAAAATATAGATATGACTTTAATTTTTTTATTATAAGGTAAATAAAATAGCGAAATTGTTATAAATAAAATTAATAATAATTGAGATGATCTTTCTCCAGAAAACAAAATCATAATAATACTTAGTAGAAAAATACAAATTAAAAATTTATGTTGTTTAAAATAAATAAGTAAACCAATTGTTAATGGAATAATTTTAATTAAGTAACTACCCAAAACTGCTTCATCATTAAAAAAACTTGAATATCTAAATTCTGGTTTATTATTAACTAGAAAATCAAAATTTAATAATTGTAAGGTAAATCCTAAAAATAAAATCAATATGCTAATAACTAGGCTTGAAGAAATATATTGTTTAAAATTATCAGTATTTATTAATAAATATTTTATTAATAAATAAAATAAACCAAACCTTAAATAAGTTAAAGATGTAATTATCGAATTATTGTAATCTGAAAATATAGAACTAATAATTAATATTGTATAAAAAAATAAAAATAATTTAAATTCTATACAATTTAAAAAATCAAATTTCTTATTAATTATGATAAAAATTAAAAAAAAAATTGAAGTTAATGAAACCAACAAGTCAGCTAAAAAAATACTAAATATTATTGAAATAGGGATAAAAGAAATCGAAAGTGAGTAAATCTTAAGATTATTAAATTGCACAAATTTTATTTAATATAAATTATTTAAAAAAGTTCTATATACTAAACAATATAACAATAAATGAATTTAAAAAACTATTTAAAAAGTAATAAACTATATTTTTTTCTCTTTTTTTTTACAAGCTCAATTTTGGTATGTTTGTTAGTTTTATTTATTGAAAGAAAAATTTTAGGTATTAGCTCCACATATCATCCTGACTCGGAGTATTACCTTAATAATATAATAAGAACAACATATAGTTATCTAAGTTTTGATTATAGTCTAATTGATAATATAAAAAATTTTTTTTCAAATTTATTTTCAGGAACACTTTTTTACTCAATAAGCAATCTATTTCACGAATTTAAACATATTTACCCTTTTTCTAGCCCTTATAGAAATATTATAAAATTTAATTTTTTAATTTATGCAATAACAAATTTATTAATAATAAATTATGTTTTTAAAAATTATGAAAAATTTGATTTAAGGACGATTATTTGCCTTATAGTGTTTTGTTTTATGCCTTATAAATTGCATTTATCTGTAAATATTTTAAAAGAAATTTACGTTTTTTTATTTTTAGTTTTATATATAACTTATCCAAACATATACACAGTATTTATAAGTTTAATCTTTGGTACAAGCTTAAGATCAATGTTTGGCTTCTACTTTTTAAATATAATTGATTTTAAAAGTTTTAAAAAAAGAAAAAGAATAAGTTTAATTCTTCTAGCAGGGATTTTATTTGGTTTCTTCATATATTGGTCCCAAATCAATGGCAGTGGAAATTTTTCTAATATTATAGATTTAATTGATCAGAGAAATAATGCTGATATGGGGGGTAGACAATATGATAATATACCTAATTTCAATGAAAAGGGAATATATGGAGCGGTTCTAAGATCTATAATTTGGCCAGTGCTTTTGTTGAGTGGTTTATTCATTTTTTTTTCAGATAATTATATTTTTTATGTAATTGGTATTGAAATTATTTTTCTTAATATGTTAACTTTGTATTGTAAAAAAAAAACGTTGTTTGGTTTAGGAATTATTTTATTTTTAATAATACTAGGTTTATATGTAAATACCTTTACTGCTTACTTTAGGTATGGATACTTAGGAATTCAGATTTATTTTCTCAAAATTATGTTTGATAGTAATCAAAAATATTAATTATATTTTTGAAAGAAGTTGCTATACCATTTAAATAAAATTGGTATTGTATTTTTAAATTTATATTTTGGCTTCCATTTAAAATATTTATAAAGTTTTGAATAATCCATATATTGATATTTAATTTCACCAACAGTTTTTTTGTTCTTCATGATATTTAAAATTTTTCTAAGTTTTTCTTTTTGATTTTTATATAAATATAGTTCTTTAATAATTGATTTAATTGTTTTTGGTTTATTATTTCCAGCATTAAAAACTTGACCTCTAAGTTTTGGATCTTTAAAGAGTTTTGAGGAAATTATCAAATAAATGTCAACTATATCTTTAACATAAATATAATCTCTAATATCTGAACCATTACCTCTAGGAACAAATTTTGTATCTTTAATAATCGATTTCATTAAGTCGGGAATTAAAGCACTAAAGTGTATTTGGCCAGGACCATAAATATTAGAAAATCTTGTTATAATTATTGGTAAATTAAATAATTTTGAAGAATACGTTTTCGATATCATATCTGCACACGCTTTAGATACATCATAAGGATAAATTGCTGCTGATTTGTAATTTTCTTTATAAGGTAGTGACTTCTTTGGATACGTACCATAAGCCTTATCTGATGATGCAACGATTATTGATTTTACATTTTTACTCTTATTTATTATGTCTAATAAATTATAAGTCCCCTTAATATTACTTTCCCAAGTTTGAAAAGGATCAGAATTTGCAACACCAACTTCAACTTGTGCAGCTAAGTGAAAAACTATATCAAAATTATTTTTTTTAAATATTTTTTTTAAAAAATGATAATCTGATATATCTCCCTTGTATAATTTACATTTTTTACTGATGCCTTCAAAATATAAAAGAGACCTTTTTTTTTTTTTGAATACAATTCCACTTACATTTGATTCAAGAATAACCAATTCTTTTGCTAAATTAGATCCAACAAAACCATCTATTCCGGTTATTAAAATTTTTTTTTTTTTCCAGAATTTTTTATTCATACTAATTAGATATTTTTTAAATTTAGTTTTGCATCACTTAGTTCACTTAATGTATTTATAGTTATGTGTTTTCCGTAGTGAATATAACTCCTCAAATCTTTTTGTATTGATCTACTTTCTAAAAATTTTTCAAATTTAGTATATTTTTTCATTTTTATAATATTTTTTTTATCAAACAAAAAATATCCAATATTAAAATACATCCCTAAATCAGGTTTTTCATTAAAAGATAAAACTTTGCCTTTTTTTCCAATTTTAATTATCCCATATTGTGATTTTAAAGTGTAAGAGGAAAATACAATCTTATTTTTATTTTTATTATAAAATGAAATTAAATTATTTATATTCAAATCAACTAAAGTATCACCATAGCAGACTAAAATATTTTTATTAATTTTTTTTGAGCAATCTTTTATTCTCTTTATTATATCAACATTAATCCCTGAATTAACAATTCTAAAATTAAAATCACTTACATTTAGCTTTTTAACAAATTTTGTAAATAATTTGTGTTTATAACCTGTTGCAATTATAAAATTTTTAATTTCATAACTCTTAAGATGATCAATAATATATTTTAAAATAGGTTTATTTTTAATTTTAATAAGTGGTTTTGGAATATTTTTAGTTAAGGGGTAAAGTCTTTTTCCTTTGCCACCACATAAAACAATTACTGTTAAGTCTTTCTTAAATTTTTTATACATAATTTTTAATTAAAAGATTCTATTCTTCCAAGTTTGAGGTATTACTTTCTCATTTTCGATCTCAATTTCATAATTATATTCAAACTTTTTAGGTCCTTTTTTTTTTATATAACTAATCATGTCGTCTAATGATTGATCTAAAGTTTTCGTTGTTTTATATCCAAGTAATTTTCTTGCTTTATCTGAAGAACACAAAGCTTCAAAAACCTCATTAGGTCTACTACTATGATACTCAGGTCCTTTATTAAATTGAAGTTTATTGGATATTTTTTCAAAAAGTTGATTTATAGTAATAAATTCCTCATCTGGTCCAATATTGACTGTTTCTGAAAAAATATTTTTATCAAATAATAATTTTTCAATACAATTTATACAGTCATAAATATCAGAAAAACATCGCTTTTGATTTCCATCTCCATAAATTATAGGTTTACGATCTTGCAAAATCAGATTAATCATAATTGATGCAACATTCCTAAAGGCATCATCATATTTTTGTTTTGTACCAATAATGTTGTGTGGTATGGCAATATTATATTCAAATTTATATGTTGAAGATAATATTTTTAATATATTTTCTGCTGCTAGTTTTGAAACTCCATATGGGTCTACTGGTTTTGGATCATTATTTTCTTCAAAAGGTGCTTTAATTTTTCCATATCTGGCCATAGAAGAACAAAAAACAATTCTTTTAACATGATTTCTAATTGCTGCAGTAAATACTGAAGTTGAGCCAACTACATTATTTTGGCAAATTAAATTTGGTGATACGTTTGATAAACCTTCGTGAGCATATGCAGCTGCATGACATAAAACATCAGTACCTACCATTATTTTTGTCATTTCATCAAGATTTTCACAATTTGCTTTGTAAAATTTTACATTTAATTCATTTATATTGTCTAAATTTCCGCCAACTAAATTATCACATCCTGAAACCTTGTGACCAAGCTCTAAACATCTTTGTGCTAAGTGTGAACCTAAAAATCCAGCAATACCTGTGATGAAAACATGCATAAATATAAAATATACATTTAGTAGACTAAAATGATAAAAAAAACAAATAATGTTTTAGTATAAAAAATTTAATACTTTGAAAAAAATTTCATCCAATTCCATCTGCCTTCCTCTTTTCTTCTAAAGGTTTTTAAATCATCATTATTCCATATATCTATTCTAGGTATCTTAAATTTTTCATTTATTTTATCATAAAAATTAAATCTAGTAGTGAAGCCATAATCGTACCCAGCACTTTCTACAGATTTAATTACTCTTTCATTAAAAGCTCCAAAAGGATAAGCAATAGATTTGACTGGCTTTGATAATAAATCCTCTAACCATTTTTTGCTAAAATCTAATTGAAAATTTAGATCTTTATATTTCAATTCGGTAAGTTTTTTATGCTGATAGGAATGTGATCCTATATCAATATACTTACTTTGACAAATTTCTAATAAATCATTTTTATTGAGATAGTATTTATTATTAGAATTTACAAATTCAGGACATACAAATATTATGCAGTGAATTTTATTTTTATTTAAAAAACTAATTATATCATTAATTTTAAGATTCTTATATCCATCATCAAAAGTTATTAGAAAATTAGATTTCAAGTTATCAAATTGAGATATTTTATTAAAATTTGATTTATTATTTATCAAATAATTCATTTGATCAAAAAATAGCTTTGGATTTAATTGATATAAATTAGAAGTTAGATTATTTTTTTTGTAATTAATAGAATGGTAAGTAAATATCCTATTTCCTATATTTTTTTTACTAAAAACAGAACTTAATATAGAGGCAATTTTTTTTTTATTTTTATTTTGCAAATTATTTTAATTTTATTGTTGTTTTTTTATAATTATGTTCATTAAATAAATTGTTACAAAATAAGATACAAAGAAAATAGTCACAATATACCATAAATATAATTGTAATATAAAATCTAAAAAGAGAGATAAGGCAATAAAAAATTGACAAAAAATTATTCCTCTCAATTTACCAAAAATTTTTGTACTTAAATGATGAAAGTGATTTTTGTCTCCAACGAATGGACTTTTATTTTTATAAATTCTCATAAAAAAAAGTCTTAACAACTCTGCAACAGGAAAAATTAAAACTAGTATAATATCTTCTTCATTAATTGAATCGAAATATTTAAAACAATAAATTAAAATAATTGATAGAAAAAAACTAAAAAAATGAGATCCATTATTACCAAAAAAGGTTAAATTTCTATAATTTTGAATTGAAAAAAAAATATTTGAAATAATAAAAATTAAAAACATCAAATTAAATGACGTTTTGTAAAATAAGAATAATAAAATAAAAAAATTAAAACCAGCAATATTAAGATTTTCACCATCTAACATATTGTAAGCATTAACAAATAAGAAAATACATATTAAGTTAAATAAAAAAGAAAAATTGTAAAAATAAATTTTATCTATTAAGTCTAATTTTAATTCAGAAACAATTAAATTATTATTTAATAATAATAAAATTGAGGAAAATAAAATTATACAAATTGATTTATTTAAAGGGTTTAAATTATTTTTATCATCTATGATTCCAACTAAAAATATAAAAGTTAAACAGATAAAGAATGATATTGAAAATCTGTCAAATTCTAAAAAAAACAACTTCAAAAAAGATATATCTAAAAAGAAAAATATAACAAAATTAATATAAAATAAAATACCTCCATAAATTGGCATTTTTTTTGAGTGAGATTTTATTTCAGCAATTGGATTGTCGTAGATATTTATTAAATTATAATTTTTCTCAAAAAAATATATAATTATAAAATTAATAATAATAAATAAAGTTGATATAAATAAAAAATTATTCATTTTGTTTTAAGTAAATATAATAACTAATTAATATTGCAAAGTTGAATGACATGAAGCTTCCAAATATATTACCAGACGGCACAATTGGAAGTAAATTAACAAAAAGAGATAAATTAATTAAAAAAAACTTTGGTTTATTAATTTTTTTTAAGTATGTGATAACAATATTTCTTAGCAAATTTAAAAAGAAATATAAATAAATCGCAAAACCTATCAAACCTGTTTCAGAAATTACTTGAAAAAATACATTATGAGGATGTGTGGAGCAGCACCCTCCAGGAGTATCACAAAACATTTTTTTTGAACAATTAGTTCTAAATGACTTAAAACCTCTACCAAATAACTTATGCTTATAATTCCCCTTCTTAAACATTAAATATGCACTTTGGTAATGAGCGTTATGATCATCTGAATAAAACAATATCTTCTTGGGATTCTTCCACTCTTTAAGGAATTTTGTTTGTTTAAGGGTTTCAGTTATCATTCTTTCTCTAGTTGTTGAGTCTTTAATAGTAATCATAATTAAAATAGACACTAAAAATAAAAAAAATATAAATAATTCTTTAAATTTAGCAAATTTTAACAAAGCTAATGTCGAAAAAACAATAATAGAAAAAAAAGCAACTCTTTCACCACTTATGTAAGTTAACGCAATCAAGGAAATTAAAAAAAATAAGAAAATAAATTTATTATTTTTTTTGAAAAAAAAATAATAGATAAAAAAAACAAAAATATACTTAGAAATAAAACTTCCAAGAATAAGTTCATCACCAAAAAGTCCACTTATTCTATGATCTACTTTTTTTTCAATTCCTAAAAAATTTGATCCATTTAAATATTGATAAAAACCGTCTATTAAAAGAATGAAAAAAAGTAAATTAAATAATTTGAGAAATTTTTTTTCAAATTTCTCGTCAAGTTTTAAAAAATAATAAACAACAAGGATAAATGTAAAAAATCTTAAATATCTTGATGAATATTCAATTGAGTAAATATTTTTTGAGATTATTGACGACAATAAGAAATATAGAAATACTAAAAGGACTAATAAAACTTCATTATTTAAAAAAAAATTTGTTTTTTTTCTAGTTAAAATAATATAAAAAATTATTGGAAAAGATAAAACTACAACTCCATTCGAAATAAAATTTCCACTTACAATTAAAATAGGAAAAATTAGTATTAATATTTTATAAATATTTAATAATTTATCGTTTACATTTTCTTCAAATTTAGAATTGCTCATATATTCTAAGAACTTTTTTTACGACAATATTTCTATCTATTTTAGATTTTAACTTTTCTGAATTATTTATCAAAAATTTTCTATATATTTTTGATTTATGGATTTTATGAATTTCATTTACTGCAGAGTTAATAGAATATTTTTTTAATTTTATTCCATTAATTTTATTTTTAATTAAATCATCTACGCCAGGAATTTTATAAGAAATAGTTACTACATCATTCATAATAGCCTCCATTAGGGATGTTGGCATACCTTCGGTAATTGATGGTAATATAAAAATATCTGCAAACTTATAAATATTATCTGTATTTAGAATTTCACCTACAAATATTATACCTGGGTATTTAAAAATTTTTTTATCAATTGAAACTGAAAAACCTCTAGCATCTAGATCTCCAACTATAATTAATCTTTTATTTGCAATCTTAAGTAATTTAAATATTTTAATCGCATCCAAAATACCTTTTTCTTGAATTAATCTTCCTATAAAAACGATATTAAAAGTTGAACCTAGACTATATTTATGAAATAAAATATCTTTAGTTACAATATTTTTAACTTTTTTTACCCCTGCACCGTAAATATTTGTGTTTTTTACTTTTATTTTGAGATTATTATAGAAATATTTTTTATCATGTTCATTTACATAAATAATATGATCACAAAATAAAAAAGAAAATTTATAAAAAATATCGATTATTCTTTTTAAAATTAAATTTTTACTAACAGATGTGGCACCCATCCCTGTTATCATTGCTGATGTTTTAGAAAAAAATATTTTTGCAATAGGAATGCATAACAAATTTGGGTGAATTGTATAAGTTTGAACAACATTAGGTTTTTTTCTAATAAAAATTGATAATATTTTAAAAACTAAAATTAAATTATAAAATATATTCTTATTGTTGAACAAATTGTTTAAATAGTGGCACTCATACTTTTTATTAAAATATTTTAAATACCTATCTTCATTTGCAATTAAAATAACATTATATTTTTTTGAAAGTTCATTTATAATTTCTCTACGAAACAAATAAAAAGATTTATAAGAATTTGATATTAGATAGAAGTTCATTTATAGAACTATTTTAATTAATTTATTTTCCACTTACTTTTTGCTAATATTTTTTTTTTGTCAGCTCTTTTCAAATATTTTTTTACGAATTCAATTTCTTTTATTAAAAAATCTTTAGATAAATATATAG
The DNA here is from genome assembly GCA_902556505.1 of uncultured Pelagibacteraceae bacterium. Taxonomy (GTDB): domain Bacteria; phylum Pseudomonadota; class Alphaproteobacteria; order Pelagibacterales; family Pelagibacteraceae; genus Pelagibacter. The sequence continues at coordinate 11,155 of CACDWM010000003.1, read as the reverse complement.
GTTTTAATCCAAGTTCAATTAATCCCATTGGTTTAGCAATCAAGGTATTGTTTTCATTTTCAATTCTTGGATTTTTTAGATGTTGAATTTTACAATTACTTATCGAACTAATTTTTTTAGCTAAATTTATCAACCTATGAGTTTCTGTCAGTTGATTAAAAATATTTACCTTGTTAAATCTTTTTTTATTTTCAGACGCTAACAAAATACAATCTGCGGTATTATTTATATTTATAAATGGTCTTACTTGATTGCCACTACCATGAATGGTTAATGGAAATTTAAGAGCAGCCTGCATTATAAATCTATTTAAAACGGTTCCATAGTCGCCATCATAATCATATCTATTACACAAATCCTTATGTAAAAGGGTTTCATTGGTATTTGTGCCCCAAACAACACCTTGGTGTAAATCAGTAATTTTTAATCCATACATATTTTGATAAAATTGAAAAAGTAGTTCATCTTGGGCTTTTGTTAAATGATAGATACTACCAGGGGATGCAGGATGAAGAATTTTAGTATTTATTACATTACTTTTAATAAATAGTTTAGCTTTATAGTAACCTTCAGGAATTAAATACTTGCTAAAGTCATAACCATAAACTCCCATCGTACCTAGATGAATTAAATGTATCTTTTTGTTATTTTTCGCAATTGAATAGAGAACGTTATTATTGGTTATTAGATTATTAGTTATAGTATAATTTCTACTCTCAATACTCTTCATGCTATATGGTGCAGATCTTTGTTCGGCAAAATGTACAATGGTATCAGGTTTTATTTTTTTTATTAAATAATCGAGACCCTTAAAATCTTTTGAAATATCAATATTGTAAAATTTTATCTTTTTTTTATTAATTTTATTCCAAGTGTATATTCTTTGGTTTATAGATTTGATAGGAGTTAGAGACTTGGTTTTTAAAATTCTGTCTATTTTTCTTCTTGATAAATTGTCAACGATATAAACATCATGACCTTTTCTTGATAGTCTAAGTGCTGAAGCCCATCCGCAAAAACCGTCTCCTCCTAAGATAAGTGTTCTCATAAATAATTAAGAATTTTATTAAAATTTATAATTGATTATATTATTGATTTAAATTAGCAATATATTTATGAAAAATAACGAAAATTTAAATTTTATTGAATATTTTGCTTTTCTAAAAAATCGAAAAAAAAAAATTTTTTTGCATTCAAGTATAATATTTTTAATTTTAGTTGGGATTTTATTCCTTAATTCCAGCAAAATAAACAGTTTTAAATACGAGCAACATATAAGAATAGTTCCAATAAGCTACATTAGTTTTTCGAAACTTTTTTTATACTCAGACGTTGAATTAAAATTAGTAGACGAAAAAGGCTCACGAGAAATAAGTGTTGCTGATGATAGTTTTTCTCGGCAAGCTTTATCACCCTTGACTATTTTTTATCATTACATATCGATTGTTGATACAATGTTTAATGAAAATTTTTATATTGCTGGAGAAGAAAAATCTAATTTTGGTTATTTTGAAAATAAATGGAATACAGCAGGTCTGCAACATGAATTTAACGTAAATGTTTATGGAAATGATTTTAAAGAATTAGATAATAAAGTTAAAGAAATATTTATTGATGCCAATAAAATTATTATCTTAGATCTAATTAATTATCTTGAAAGATACTCATCACAAAAAAATTTTAATAAATTAAAATCAAAACAATTAGCTAAGACAATTGAATTGTTAAAAAAAGAAAATAATGTAACGAGATTATATGTATCTAAAAAAACTAAAATTATAAATAATAATCAATTTCATTTTATATTAGCTTTATTTTTTTCTATTTTAGTTGGTATACTAATACAAACATTAAATTCTAATTTCAGTAACAATAAATGAAAATTTTAATTATCGGAGGTTTAGGATTTATTGGGACAAATTTATTCAAAGAACTAAAAAAAAGAAATTATCAAATTACTATATTAGACAATTACACTATTAAAAATAATTTGAAATTTATCAAATGTAAAATAATAAAAAATAATTTATCAGATATAAATAAGTTAAAAAAAATATTTATTAACTATGAGGTTATTTTAAATTTAGCATCTCAAACTGGGGTAATTGAATCTTTAAATAAACCAATTTACTCAGTAAAAAATAATATTATTACTTACGCCAATATTCTTGAATCGTTAAAAACATCTAAATGTAAAGTTTTTATGAATGCTTCTACTGCGGGGGCAATTTACGGAAATACATCGAAAATATCTAATGAAAAATCACCTACACTACCTGTTTCAATTTATGGGTTAACTAAAAAATTTAATGAAGATTACTCAAAAATATTATCAAAAAATTTAAAGTGTAGAATAATTCATTTAAGATTTTCAAATGTTTTTGGTCCATACTCAATACATAAAAAAAGCTTAATCCATAATTCCATTATAAGAGCGTTATCAAACGATGTAATTAGTATTTTTGGTAATGGAAAACAAGTTAGAAACTTTATATTTGTTGAGGATTTAACAAAAATAATTATTAAATTGTTTAAAGCAAAAAGTGGAACATATAATATCTCGTCACCTAAATCTAATTCTATTAATCATTATTTAAAAATATTAAATAATATTAACCCTAATATCAAAATTAAAAAAAGAAAATTTAATGACGGTGAGGTAAAAGAGGTTTATGTTTCAAATCTTAAAGTTATGAAAGAATTAAAATTAAAAAAATTTCATTTCACTAAATTTGAAGATGCAATAAAAAAAACATTTGATTGGTACCAGAAAAATCTTAATTAAATAGATTTAACTAATTTTTTAAAAAAAGCCAATATTCTTGCAAAATCAATTATGAAACCAACTGGAATTAAGAATAAAAGTGTTCTTAAGTCACATAAGTCATAAATTTTTTTTGATTTTAAAAAAGGAAACAATAATCTCAAAATTGTATAAACTAAAATAGAATTCATTAAATGAATATATACAGAAGAAAACATAAAAATCAAAAATACAACTAAATATATAAATTTTTTTTTTTTAAAAATTTCACTTGAGTGGTATGAATATAAATAAATTTTATTAAACAATTTAATTAAATTATTAGAGTCACTTTTATCACGATATTTCAATATATTTTCTTTATTATCTAATACTTTAAACTTTTGTCTTACATTCAATATCCAGATTCTATCATAGCCAGCTCTTAAAACTTTAAAATTTCCAGTTTTTTTTAATAAATTTTTTTTAATTAAGGTTCCGGGGATAACATTTATTAATCGATTTAAACCCCATGTTTGAGAAATTACAGCTTTATCAAATGATTGTGAAGCAGATGAGAATAAATTACCCAAAACTATATTTTGTTTATTTTTTTTTAAAAATTTAACTTGTTTATCAAGCCAATTTTTGTCAAATTTTAAACCACAGTCCATAAAAGAGATATATTCATACTTAGATAATTTTATGCCTTCATTTTTGGAGTCTGACGGATACAAAGTATTTTTTGAAATATTTCTAAAATTTTTTAATTTTTTTTTATAAATAAAATTATCTAATAATTTAAAACTTGAGTCATTTGAATTTGAGTTTATAAAAATTACTTCATATTTTTTATAGTTTTGCTCTAAAATTTTTTTTGCTGTATAAATTATGTTTTTTTCCTCATTTTTGTATGGAATAATAATTGATACATTCATTTTAGTCTCTTTGATTTTGAGTCAAAATTTTTGCAACTATTATCTGTACTAAAATATTACCTAGTGAGTAATAATGAAAGCATGACAAAAAAATAATTAAAAATTTTGTTAATTCATTCTTTGTAAATTTTAGCGAAGATGCAAAAAATGAAAAAAACATTAAAATACCAATTATTCCATTTTGTAAGAAAAATACAGAATATGCATTATCACCAGATGTATGTAATTGTTTAATTTGAATGCCAATTATAGCTTCTAAGTAAGAATTTCTTATTTGAAATATTTTAGATAAAGATGAAAAATGATCAACAACAGTGTAATAAAAATAAGAAAGTGTCAGTTTTTGAAAATTAAAATGCTCTTCATAGAATATTTTTTCTAAAAAAAATAGTACTAATAAGCCTGTTATTGATATAATTGTAAATGAAGTAAAAAAATTCCAATATGTTATATTCTTATTATCTTTGTTAAAAAAATATAAAATAATTAAAAAATAAGCTAAAATAAAACCAGTCATAGAAAACAAACAAAACAATGCAATTAAAAAAATACTCAGGTCAATAAAGGATATTTTTTTTAGAGTAAGTTGAAGAAAATAAAAATATAACACAATAAATACTGCTGAAATAGTGGGTGTTCCACATATAGAAGGAGGTCTCTGATAAAATCCAAAAAAAGTCGCAATTGTTGGTCTTAAATATAATATGTCCTGATCAATAATAGTATTAATCAATATTGCTTCAATTATTATTATTAAGCAGCAAAATCTAAAAAAAAACAAATAGTTAAAATTATCCTTAAAACACTTAAAAAAAATATAAACTAAAGTAAATCCAAACCAAAACTTAACATTTTTAAAAAGTATTATTAAATCACTTGAATAAAAAATTATTATAAATAAGTAAAAAGAAAAACCTAAAAAAAATAAATATTGTTTTTTATTCAAAGTTATTTTTTTAATATTAAAAAAAATGTAAAAAATAACCAATAAATAAGATAAAAACGAACTTGTAAAAAATTTATATTCAGCAACGAAACTGGTAATAATAAATATTAAAAAATAGAAATTATTTAAATTAATATTTTTAAAAGTTTTAATCATTTTTTAAATTTTATATATATTTGTTTTAATTTTTTTAAGATAGGAAAATTCCTATTATAATCAAAATAAATAATTAGATTTATTAAAAATTTTCCAATAAAATTTTTATAATAATAGTTTGTAAAAAGATGCTCTTCTTGATTGATCCAATAATCTTTATAAGTTTCATTACCAATCGTAAAATCAAAAGTTATATTATTTTGCTCATTAATTAATTCTCTTAGTAAAAAATAAATTCCTAGGTGACCTGGTGATATACTCTTATAGTCATTATTATAAGCAGGGAAAATATAATAGTAATGATTTTTGATTTTATATCCAATTTGACACGCTATTAGTTTTTTATTTAAATATAATTCAAACCCATGAGCATATTTAGAATTTAGAATATCTTTAATATAATTTTTGTATTTTTGAAAACTTAAATAATTCCACACTTTAGTTCTAGTCATTTTTTCTGATTTATTTTTTATGAGAAATTGAAGAGTTTCATTTTTATACTTTAAATTGCTTCCTTGGTGCGATTTAAATATAAAATTATATTTATTAACTCTCTGTTTTATTCTTTTAAATAGTTTGGATTTCTGATTATCTATAAAAGCTTCAAATTCACTAAGTTTACTCTCTTTTTTAGATTTAAAATAAAGAACTTTTCTCTTTTCACTAGATGAAACTGATAGTCTATAATGTAAGGGATTAATAATATTGTTGAAACATTTAATCTGTTTCTTTAGCCGTATAAAAGTTATCTCGTCATTAAATTCTATCAATATTTCCCTCAAAAACTCATTAAAATTTAATTTATTTATTATCTCTTTTTTAAAAATTGGGAAGTTAATGTCATTAAACGGTTCTCCAATCCATTCTAATGATTTAAAAATAAAAAAATTATTTATACAAAACGGTAAAACACTTAATAAATTATCTGACTTATATATGAAAATTATAAATAACTTATTTTTTTTTTCAGAATATAAATTTTTGAACCAATTTTTTATAAAAAAAATTCTTTGAAATACAATTGGATCTGTATCCTGTTCTAATTTAACCCATTGATTTATACTCTCGTCGTCTAAACTTCTTACAATTTTATATTGATAATCTTGAAATTGTTTCATTTGAGTGGAATACATATTATTCTATCATAAATATATTTAGTCCTTTTATTTTTATTTTTTTCTGGTAGTTCTGGCCAATTAAAAAAGGATATTTTTTCAGTTTCGCAAAACTTTTGTATTTTTTTTTTATTTATTAAATTTTGAGTAAAACATACATAATACCAAGGTAAATTTTCATTGAAATCAAAATATTTTTTATGTTTAAATTGGTTTAATTTCTTATTTATTTTCTCACTTTTTTCTAATTTTATTTTAAGTTCTTTTTTTAGATTTATCTTTTTAAATTTTTTAAATGAATAAATATCTATTTTTTTTATTTTTTGATCTATTTTTTCTGTATTTAAGCCTTGATTCGTTTTTATAAATTTTCTCAAAATAAAATAAAATTTAAATCTAATAAAATAATTTTTTATCAATAATTTTAGTAGACCAAAAATTTTGATTTTTTTATTTTCTAAATCATTATATTCGGTTTCATCAGAAAATCTTTTTTTATAAAGAATACCTCCACTGTATAGCTGTGGAAATATTTTTTTTGGAGATGAAAATAAAATATCAATTTTATTTGTTTTATTATTTTTATAACTTAAGTAATGACCATGAGAATTGTCTTCAATTAGTTTGACAATGTTATTATTTTGACAGTTTGATTTTATTTTAATAAATTTTTTTCTATTATTTATTTTACCAAAATAGTTTATATATAGTATGTAGATTTGTTTATTTTTAAATGTTTTAATCTTTTTTTTTAAGTCAACCCAATCAGTGCTTAAATTTTTTTTTATTTTATAGTAATTAATTTTAATTTTAATTGCATTTAGTCTATCCACTAAACTTTTACAAATATATTCTGGCAAAAAAACCACTTGTGTTTTTTTTTTTTCTTTCAATAAAGCAAATATCAATGCGGACGATCCGCTTTCAAAATAGTATTCTTTTTTCATTTATAAAATTTGCATTTAATTTTATTTGAAATAAATAGAAATATATAAAATGGAGAAAATCTTAAGCTTTTAAAAAGCAAAATCAAAGAATTTACATTTAAAAAATTATTTATTGCTAAAAGCAAATACTTTCTTGAAATTATTTTTGAATAATAATTTTTGTTATTTTCTAATTTAGCATAATGTAAGGAAACATTAATAATATTATTAAAATGTAAATTGTTAATTATAGATTGATTGTTTTGGTGAATAAAATAATTACCTAATATTTTTTTACAAAAATAAAATTTTCCATCATTATTTGCAATATTTATCCATAAATCATAATCCTCTGCAGTAATATGATCTCGTCTCTCAGAAAATATTATTTTATGATATTTTAAAAAAGACTTTCTAACTGTTGCTGCAGAAAGCGAAATTCTATTTCCAAAAATAATAAGTTTTTCATAGAAGTTTTTTTCATAAGGACCGTACTTTAAAATATGTTTTTGGTTATTTTTATCATCAATTTTGTATTCATTATGGACTACTACATCATAATAATCACTTGAATTTATAATTTTAAAAATTTCCTCTAGTTTTTTTGGTTCCCACCAGTCATCTGAGTCTAAAAAAGAAAGCCATTCTCCATTGGAGTTTTTTAATCCAATATTCCTGGATTTTCCAATTATACCCTCATTATCTGTGGTAAAAATTTTTATTCTTTTATCATTAAACCCCTGTAAAACTTTTAGAGAATTATCACTTGATCTATTATCAATTACAATTAATTCCCAGTTCTGATAACTTTGGTCAATAACTGATTTTACAGACCTAGCTAAATATTTTTCATTATTATAATTTGGCATTATTATAGATACTAATAATTCTTTCATATTAATTTAGAAATCTGTTTATTGATATAACTGGATTTATTCTTTATTTTTTTTGTTTTGAAAAATGAAAATTTTTGTTTAGCATACTTCATATCATTTTTAAACGAATATAAAATTTTTATTTTCTTTTTATTTTTTATTAACTTAATTTTTTTTATCTTATTAGCTAGCTCCAAGAGGGTAAGTTCATATTTTTTATCCCCAATGTTATAAACTAACTTCCTTGTATTATTTTCAACAAAAAAAACTAAATATTTTAAAAATAAATTAATTGGAAAAAAAATTCTTTTAAAATTTATTTTGCTGTCTATGCTTATTCGATTAGTTTTTTTAGATTGATAAGTAAAATCTTTGACTAACGAAAAGGACTCTACATAATTATCTTTATCAAAATATCCAAATATATTTGTTAATCTAAGAATTTTAATTTTTTCATAGTTTTTTTTAAATAATTTTTTTATTTTTTTTTCAACTCTTTTTTTGGACTCAATGTAATATTTAAAATTTTCATCTAAACTTTTAAAATTCGTTAATACATGAATTGATGATAAGTAGATGATTTTATTTATTCTGCTCTTTTTACAATTAATTAAAATGTTATCCATTTCTTTAACATAAGTGTTTAAAATTTTTTCCTTATTTTTTTTAAAACTATCTCTTGATGGTCCATTGGCACAAATGATGTAGTCAACATTTTGTAATAATAAACTTAAATTATTTTTATTATATTTCTTGAATTTAAAATCATTGGATTTAAATTTTACAGATTTTCTTGAAGCCACTATAACATCAAATTTTTTTTGTTTAAATTTTTGAGCTATTGCATGACCCAAATAACCAGTCCCACCAAAAATTAAAATTTTTTTTTTCAATTATTTTTCTTTCTGCTGGTATCTTTTATTCAAAAAATTAATTATATAACCCTTCGTATTACCAAGATTAACAAAATGGTAACTTATCTTTTTTGGAATAGTTATTAAGTATGAATTTTTGTTGCTCAATGTTATAGTTTGATTTTTTTTCATAAATTTATTTTTATATATAATTTTAATCTTAGAATTTAATATAAATATATTTTGGGTTATATAATTTGATAATTTCCATTTTTTTTTAGAACGTGGTTTAATTTCTGATACATATATCTCTCTGAATGAATTTAATAATCTTTTATCTTGAGTAATTTTATATAAATTCTCATTTTTATTTAATTTAATAACATCAATTTTTTTTCTTAAAACTTTGCCCATTTCAATTTCTTTTTTTTTGCAATATTTTCGTATTTTTTAATTTGATCTACTGTAAAATTGAAAGAATTTTTTTTTTTAATATAAAAATTTTCATACCATTCAGAAGTAAACTGCAACAATGTCTTAAAATTTAAAACAGATTTCCAGTAAAGAAATCTTGACGCTTTTTTGCAGTTTAATTTTAACAATTTTGACTCATATAATTTTTTATCATTATGTTTTTTAAATTTAATTTTTTTATTAAAAATGTTTAACAATTCTCTAACTTTTTTATTTTGATTACTTGGTGGACCAAAATTGAAACTTTCTCCATTAACTTTTTGATTGTTTGAATTTAAAATTTGCCCTAATAATAAATAACCGCTAATTGGCTCTAAAACATGTTGCCAAGGTCTTGTGGAATTAGGGTTTTTTATAATTAATTTTTTTTTTTTATATTTAGATCTTACAATATCAGGTATTATTCTATTATCAGCCCAGTCTCCTCCACCTATAACATTTCCAGCCCTACCTATCGCTGATTTTAGATTAGTGTTTATTAAAAATGATTTAAAATATGATTTATATATTATTTCTGCACAACTTTTAGATGCACTATAAGGATCAATACCTGCAAGTCGATCTGTTTCTTTGTATCCATTTTTTTTTTCTACATTTTCGTAAACTTTATCACTTGTAACTAATATAGCCGTTTTTACAAAGCTTGAGTTTCTAATTACCTCGATTACGTTATTAAAACCAAAAGAATTAGTCATAAATGTTTCAAATGGAGATTTATATGATTGAACTACTAATGGTTGAGCTGCTAGATGAAAAATTATTTGTGGTCTAACTTTATTAACAACTTTATAAATATCATTGATATAATTTATATCTTTATAAAAGGTTTTATATTTTTTATTTAAGTTTGTTGCCTGAAATAATGAGGGTTTTGTTGGAATATTTTTAGAAAGACCGTAAACATCAGCACCCAGTTTCAGTAACCAAATTGAGAGCCATGATCCTTTAAATCCTGTGTTGCCGATAATTAAAACTTTTTTTTTTTTATAAAAATTATTAAACATTATAACCAAGGAGCTTTATTTTTTTTTAACATTGTGTTTAATTGAATCTTATCTCTTAAAGTATCCATACACTTCCAAAAGCCATGATGCTTAAAAACTTTAATTTGTTTTCTTTTTACTAAACTTTTTATAGGTTCTTTTTCTAGCATTATATATTCATGCTTTATAAAATTAAAAATTTCGTAGTTAAAAACAAAAAAACCACCATTAATCCAACCTTGATTAACTTGAGGTTTTTCCTCAAATTTTACCAAAAAATCATTTTTATTTAAAATAGCTTCACCAAATCTTGCAGGCGGGTGAATAACAGTCATAGTTGCAATTTTTTTGTGTTTTTCATGAAATTTAAGGAGTTTTTTTATATTTATATTTGAAAGTCCATCTCCATAAGTAACCATAAATTTTTCATTTTTCTCAAAATATTTTTTTAATTTTTTTATTCTACCACCTGTTAGAGAATTTTTTCCTGTAAATACTGTTTTAATTTTGGTTCCTTTAATTTTTTTTTTTTTAAAGTAATTTTTTATCATTTGACTTTTGTAACCAGAGGCTAAAATAAATTCTTTAAATCCATTTTTTACATAAATATTTATAATGTGTTCTAAAATAGGGTATTGACCAATTTTAACCATTGGTTTTGGTTTGTACTTTGTTTCTTCGGATATTCTAGTACCTAATCCACCACAAAGAATAACAACTTTCATTTTAATAAATTATAATATTTTTGTGACATATTTTCTGAGTTATATTTTTTTAAATACTCTCTATAAGCATTCTTTACAATAAAATTATATAATTTTTTATTATTAGATAATTTTTTTATTCTGTTTGCCATTCTCAAATCATTATTATAATTAACCAAAAAACCTGTTTTACCATTTCTAATAATTTCTTTAGGACCTCCCACATTAGATGCAATTACTGGTATTTTAAACATCATTGCTTCGATAATTGAAAGTCCAAATATTTCGTATTTTGAAGGCAAAACTAATAAATCTTTATTTTCAAAAATTTTGCTCTTTTGTGTTGTATATTTTTTTATTATAACGTGTTCTGTAATTTCATACTTTAGTATTAGTCTTTTAATTTTTGTTTTATCAACATGGCTATAATCTCCATATAAG
>CACDWM010000002.1 GCA_902556505.1 uncultured Pelagibacteraceae bacterium | reverse complement strand
CTGCAAAATTTGTTCCCTGAAACAAAGCCATCACCCTGTCACATACTGTAAATATATCATCCATTCTATGACTTATTACAATCACTCCAACACCTGTTTTTTTTAAACTATTAATTAAATCTAATACTTTGCCCACTTCTTTGATTGCTAATGCAGCAGTTGGTTCATCCATAATTACTACTTTAGCATTAAAAGCTGTAGATCTTGCAATTGCAACTGCTTGTCTTTGACCACCCGAAAGTTCCTCTACTTTTTGATCTGCACTTTTTACATTTATTTTTAATTTATCTAGATGAGCATTCGTTAATTCTTTTATTTTATTAAAGTCTAATAATTTTATAAATCCTAAATTTTTAGTGGGTTCTCTTCCAAGAAATATATTTTCTCCTATTGGTAAATTACCTGCTAGCGCAAGATCTTGATAAACCATTTCTAATCCTAAGTTTTGAGAGTCTCTTGGACTTTCTAAAATTTCCTCTTTACCTTGAAAGAATAATGAGCCTGCACTAGGTTTATAAAGACCAGATAATACTTTCATCAAAGTTGATTTCCCAGCTCCATTATCTCCAACAACTCCTAAGCATTCTCCTGCATGAACTTTTAAGTTTACGTTCTCCAATGCTGTTATGGTTCCAAAATATTTTGTTATTCCTTTTGCTTCAAGTAGTGGATTGCTAGTTGATGACATAAATTATAAAATTATTAAAATATCAATTAATTGCAACTGGTTTTGAAGCTAATAATCCTACTGTCTTTAATTCAGCCTTTTTACAAAATTTAGGTTTTAAATTTTTTGATATTAAATGCATGTCCTTTAAAACTATGTCCCCCATAGCAAAAAAAGCCTCTGTCAAAGCTCCAGCTCTGTGTGCTGAAAACAAAATATTTTTAATTTTTCTGATTGGGTCATTTTTTCTCACTGGCTCCTCAGGAAATACGTCTGTAGCTACATAAATATCCCCCTTTTTAACTCTAGTGATCAAGTCTTTAAAATTTACAACTGCTGCTCGACTCATCAATATAAATAACGAGTTTGTTTTCATTTTATTAATTAAACGTTTATTTACTAAATTTTTATTTTTAGTTGTTACTGCTGCTAATACATAAATAATTTCGCATGTTTTAAACATATTATTTAAGCTAACTGGATTAAATCCAAAGCTTTTTATTTTTTTCTTAGACAACCAAGGGTCATAAACATTTATATCTTTAGTAAAAGGCAGCAACATTGGATATAAAGATTTTGCTAGATCGCCAAATCCTAATAATCCAATTTTTTTTCCTGATAAAAGTGATGATTTTAAATTACTTTCTAATCCATATTTCTCTTTACCTTTTACAAAATCAAAATGAGCATTATGAATATTTCTTAATAAAGAAAGTGTCATTCCTAATGCAATTTCTGCTACAGGCTTTGAAAATACTGGAGAGGTTGCAATTACATGGATTCCTTTTTGAGAACAATAAGTATAATCAACATTATTCATAAAATTACTTTCAACATTTATTATTGCTTTTAATTTTTTTGCTTTTGACAAAATTGTTTTATCTAAGTCTGGCTGACCCATAATGAAAGTAGCTTTATTAATATATTTTTCATAAAATTGTCTTTTTTTTTTATTAGGTGCTATTAAAACTTTATATTTTATTTTTAATTCTTTTAATTTTTTTTTTGTAAAAATCAGATCCAATGTTCTTGGAAAAGGATCAGATATAACAATTGGTTTTGACATCTAAATTAAAATTTTTTTTACTTCTTCTTCAGTAAATTTTTTTGGTCTATCACATTTTGTTTGTATTTTTTGAGGAGTTCCTGTGTTAGCTGCCCTCATGGTTGACTCGATTATATCTAATACATGTAAAGATAAATCACCTGAACACCTATGTTTTTTGTTTTTCTGAATAGAATATAACATTTCAGATAAACCAACACTCCGATAATTTGCATTTGTAGCAGCTTCATTTGATCTTCCACTAGATGAAGTTATATTAATTTTTCCTAAATGCATCTTGTCTGTTTTATGTTCACCCCATTTTCCACCTTCTGTAACAGAAATAAAAACAGAACCCCCAAACATATTAGGATCTGGAACAATAATCGATCCTTTTGTACCATAAAGCTCCATATGGTTTCTTTGATGATTAATTACATCAAATGAGAGTGTTACCTGAATTATAGCACCACTGTGAAATTGAATAGTTGCTAAATATGTTGTAGGTGTCTCCACTTTAAATGATTTGTTTTTTTTAGGTCCGACTCCATAAATCCTCTTTTTAAAAGCAGTTAATGTTCTTCCTTGAACTTGTTTTGCAGGTCCAAGTAAATTTACTAAGGTTGTAAAAAAATATGGTCCCATATCTATTACTGGACCTCCTTCTTTTTTATACCAAGACTCAGGTTTTGGATGAAAAGACTCTACTCCAGGAAATGCGAAAATTGCATTACCAAGTTTAATCTCTCCAATCAAATCTGAATCAATTAATTCTCTGGCTTTTTGAATTCCTCCACCTAAAAATGTATCTGGAGCATTTCCAAGATAAAGTTTATTTTTTTTTGCTAGTGAGACGAGTTCTTTACCTTTTGCAAAATAAGTTGCTAGTGGTTTTTCTGAATAAACATGTTTACCTGAGTTCAAAACTTTTTTTGATACTGAATAATGAGATTGTGGAATTGTTAAATTTAAAATAACTTCTATTTCGTTGTCTTTTAAAATTTCTGATACTGTTTTAGATTTAATATTGTATAATTTTGCACATTTATCAGCTGCTTTTTGATCAATATCTGCACAAGCAATTATTTTAAAATTATTAAAATATTGTTGCCCTCTAAAGTATGTCTCGGCGATGTGACCACAGCCTATAAGACCGACCTTAAAAATTTTATTCATAAAGGTTTATACGCCTTGTCTTTGTTTATCTTTTCCTTCTTTATAAAGTTTTAAAGCCTCTTCATTTTCTTTAGTTTTAGGAATTTCAAGTGTTGGACTATCCCAAAAAGCAGAGCCCTCAACCCACTTATAAGCATGAGTTTTAATTGAAATAACGTATGTTACATCAGATGCTTTTGCTCTCTTAAATGCAGCTTCAAGATCTGAAATTGAATTAACATGTTCAGATTTAGCTCCCATACTTTCTGCATGTTTTGCAAAATCAACATCAACCAATCCAGGAGTATTAGAGCTCTTTAATAAGTTATTATATTCTTTACCGCCTTTAAATAGTTGAAGTCGATTGATAACTGCAAACCCACCATTATCACAAACTATAATTATTAATTTGTTTTTTGTAATAACTGAAGAATAAATATCTGTATTATTTAGAAGATAAGAACCATCTCCTACAAAAGAAATTACTTCTTTATCTGGATTTGCCATTTTTATTCCAAGTGCTCCTGAAATTTCATAACTCATACAACTAAAGCCCCACTCTGTTTCATGAGTATTTAATTCTCTAGGTCTCCAAACTTGAACAACCTCACCAACTAAGCCTCCTGCTGCGGTAACTGCAATATCTGTTGGGTCAGAGTTTCTATAAATTGCACCAATTACCTGAACATAACTTGGAACTTCTTGATTTGTCGGCGCACTCTCTTTATCTATATGTTCATTCCATGATTTGAGTTCAATTTGAGATTTTTTATTCCATTCTTCCCCAGCTTTCCAACTACCTAATACTTGTGAAAGCTCTGTTAATGAAACTTTAGCATCTCCAATGACAGCTTGTGCTAAATGTTTGTTAGCATCAAATCTTGATACATTTATTGAAACTAGTTTAAAATCTTTGTTTTCAAAATTTGCCCATGATCCAGTTGTAAAATCTGCAAGTTTAGTTCCAACTGCAATTGCTAAATCTGTTTCTTTTGCTAATGTATTTGTATTTTTTCCACCTAAACCACCAATCTGGCCTGCAAAATGAGAATGATTTCTTTTCATTGTAGAATATCCCATTACAGTTTGAGTGACTGGTATATTATGTTTAATCGCAAATTGACTTAACTCATCCATTGCATCTGAGTAAAAAACTCCACCACCAGAAATTATAATTGGATTTTTTGATGACTTAATTTTTTCTGCTGCCTCTTTGATTTGAAATTCATCTGGTCTTGGTCTTCTGATCGCGTGGACTCTTTCCTTAAAAAATTCTTCAGGATAATCAAAAGTTTGACCTTGTATATCTTGACTTAAAGCGATACATGCAGGACCACAATCTGCAGGATCTAACATTGTTTGAACTGCTGCCGGGAATGATTGAATAATTTGCTCTGGTCTTGTTATTCGATCAAAATATCTTGTAACTGGTTTAAATGCATCATTAGCTGTAATTCCAGGGTTATTAAAATGCTCAACTTGTTGCAATACTGGGTCCGGCATTCTATTTGCATAAGTGTCTCCAGGTAAAAATAAAATTGGTAATCTGTTACTCATAGCAACTGCAGCAGCTGTAACCATATTTGTTGCCCCAGGTCCAACAGAGGATGTTGCTACAAAAATTTGTTGTCTTCTTTTTGCTCTGGCATAACCAATTCCTGTAAGAGCCATATTTTGTTCATGGTGCCCTCTATAAGTTGGAAGTTCTTTTTGATTTTCCTCTAGTGCTTGACCTAGACACGCTACATTTCCATGTCCAAAGATCCCAAAGACACCTGGAAATAACGGTTCTTTTTTACCATTAATTAATATTTTCTGAGCAATCAAATATTTTACTATCGCGTGCGCACATGTGAGAGTAATTTTTTTCATTAATATGTTTATCTTTTAATATGTATAGTGTTTATATATAATTCTATTTATAAAATAAAAAACCTAACTAAGTAAACTTAAAAATAAATTCTATGTACGAAAAATTTGGACAATTCATTGATGGTAAGTGGCAACAAGCAGAAAAAAAAGAAACTTACGACGTAATCAACCCTGCAACAGAAGAAGTTATTGGAAAAGCATCAAAAGCTTCATCTATTGAAGTACAAAAAGCATTAAAGTCTGCAGAAAAAGGTTTGGAAGTTTGGAAAAACACTGCACCATGGCAAAGAGCTTACGTGCTTAGAAAAATTGCAGACATGATGAGAGAGAAAAAAGATGTTATAGCAAAATGGTTAACTCTTGAAGTTGGAAAGCCTCTTGCAGAAGCTGTTGGTGAAGTTGGTGGTGGAGCAGATATTTTTGAGTGGAATGCTGAAGAAACAAAAAGAATTTATGGTCAAACACAACAAAGTAGATTTCCAGATACTAGAGTTCATGTTTATTATCAGCCTGTTGGTGTTGTTGCGGCTTTAGTTCCTTGGAATTTCCCAATAGTTTTAGCATCTAGAAAAATTTCTACTGCCCTAGCTGCAGGATGTTCAGTAATTTGTAAACCAGATGTAATTACTCCTGGCGCTGTAATGGAATTAGTAAATATTTGCAAAGAAGCAGGTGTACCAGATGGTGTCGTTAGTCTTTTGTCAGGCGATCCTGCTGAAATATCAAATGAATTAATGGAGTCGGATATAATTAAAAAAGTTTCAGTTACTGGATCAACTAGAGTTGGTAAAATAATTTTAAAAAAAGCAGCTGATAAAGTTCAAAGAGTTACTATGGAACTTAGTGGACACTCGCCTTTTATTGTGTGTGAAGATGTAGATATGAACAAAGTAGCTGATATAGCAATAACTGGTAAATTTAGAAATAACGGTCAGGTCTGTATCTCACCTAATAGATTTTATATCCAAGAAAACAGAAAAGAGGATTTTGTTAATGCTTTTATTGAAAGAGCAAAAAAATTAAAAATTGGAAACGGTATGGACGAAGGTGTAGATCTTGGACCTTTAACTACCGCTAAAAGATTGGAAGAAATAGAAAAACTAGTTGAAACTACTAAAAAAGAAGGAGCAAAAGTATTAATGGGTGGACAAAGACCTTCTGGTTTTAATAAAGGATATTATTACGAACCAACTGTTTTTGATGATGTAAAAGATAATTTTACGATAATGAAAGAAGAACCTTTTGGTCCACTAGTTCCAATATTAACTTTTAAAACCTTTGATGAGGTAATTGAAAGAGCAAATGATAACGACTTAGGTTTGTGCAGTTACCTTTATACAAATTCTATGGATAAAGCTCATATTGGATCTGAAAAACTAGAGTCTGGTTGTGTTGCGGTTAATACTGGAGTTGTTGCTATTGCTGAAGCACCTTTTGGAGGAATAAAACAAACTGGTTATGGTCGTGAAGGTGGGTCAGGTGCAATCAAAGATTATCTAAATGTGAAATATACTCACATGGGCTTAAAAATCTAAAAATGAGAAAAAATAAAGTTAAAGAAATGATGAAGGCAGGGAAACCTGTTATTAATGGTTGGCTTCAAATACCTAGTACCGTTTCAGCTGAAGTAATGGCCCATCAAGGTTGGGATTCTCTAACAATAGATATGCAACATGGCTTAGTTGATTACACTAATGCACTCCCAATGCTTCAAACAATTTCAACAACAGATGTAACTCCTTTAGCTAGAGTAAACTGGAATGAGCCAGGTCAAATAATGAAAATTCTAGATGCGGGTTGTTATGGAATTATATGTCCAATGGTAAGTAATAAAGAAGAAGCAGAAAGATTTGTTCAAGCTTGCATGTACCCTACTCATGGTTATAGAAGTTTTGGTCCGGTTAGAGGATTAATCTATGGAGGTTCAGATTATGCAAAACATGCAAATGATGAAATGCTTAAACTAGCAATGATAGAAACAAAAGAATCTTTAGAAAAGCTAGATGAAATTATGTCAACACCTGGCGTTGATGGAATTTATATTGGACCAGCTGATTTAAGTTTAGCAATAGGTGAGGAGCCTGGTTTTGATAGAGCAGAAAACACAAAGGCTTATTCGGAAATATTAAGAATATTAGAGCATGCAAAGAAGAACAATATATTTGCAGGTATTCATAATGGTACACCTGAATATGCACAAAAAATGATAGGTAAAGGTTTTAATTTCGTTACTATTGGAGCTGATCAGAGAGCTTTAAGTGCTGGTGCAAAAGCAGTTGTAGAAAAAATGAAAGGTTCTTCAAAAAAAGAAGAGTCTAAAGCTTATTAATCTAGTTGATTTATAAATTCTTCAAATTGTTTTTTTTCTAAATTTGAAGATTGTTTTTTTCCTGGAAATTTTCCATTCATTGAATCTTTTTTAAAAGCCTTAAGAGCTTTTACTCTTTCTAGTTTTATTTCATTTTTAAGTTTCAATAAATTTCCATACGCTTTTGAATGTCTTGGGAGATTTTCTGTATCGCCACAGATATCTTCCATAAATAAATACATTACATCAGCGTTTTTACCTGAACCTAATGAAACAGTAACTATGTCTGTACGCTTTGAAATTTCACCCATTACATTTTCGGGTATTACTTCACACTCAGCCGAAAAAGCACCTGCATCTTCTAATCTTTTAAACTTTTGAAAAAGTTCGTACGCTTCATCAGCAGTTTTACCTACGGCTCTTAAGCCACCAATCCAAGTAGATTTTCTTGGAACTAAACCTAAATGCCCCATTACTGGAACATCTTCCTTAGCCAGCATTTCAACTATATCCATACTTCTTGGTGTCATAACTGCGTCTGCACCATTCTCCAACGCTTTAAAAGCTCCACGCATAACATCCTCTGCAGTTACAAACTCATTTAAAACTAAAGCAGCTGTTAAAAATAAATTTTTTGAACCTTCTCTTACAGGAATTACATTTTTTGCATTTGATATAATCATATCAAATCCTGCCTTTTCAGCTGCCTCGGCTTCTTCAACACTATTCGCTGTAACTTGTGTAAATTTTCTTTTTCCTTTTGCTGCTTTTAAATCCCCAACAGTCAAAGTTCGTTTTGCCGGTTTAGCAGCCCAAGTATAGATATTTTTCATTATTTAACACCTTTATAAAGAATATCTCTCCTATCAATAAATTCCTCAAAGGTTTTAATGGTAATTACTGAAGGTAATATAAATATAGATCTTTTATCTCGCTCATTTCTTATAATTCTAAAATATCCTTTTTTAATTGCAGTATCGATATAAACATTTGAGGTTAAATATGATTTCTCAATCACTTTAAGTAATTGATTTTTAGTAATTGATTTATTTTTGTAATAAGCAAGCATAACCATATGCAACATTATCCAATGTTGTGGAGTTAAAGAAAACCAATTCAATAATTCATTGGCTAATCTTCCTTCAAAATCGCCAAGTGATATTTCTGCTAATTGAATTCTTTTTTGAGTAAGTTTTGGTATTTTTTTTTGTTCTTCAAAGTGCTTAGGGTACTTGAACTGTCTTTTCATTTAATTAAATTTAAACTTATTGAGTTTTCTATTCAATACTATTTTTACTTAGTAGCTCTTTATAAATGTTATTTACTCTATGTACTTCTAAAGCAGTATTAAAATAACCTTCATATTCTATTTCTTCAGGTGTTACGTCAAAATGATAATGTCCTGCATCTCTTTCATGTTCATAAGAATGAAAGTGAGTATGTTCACCGGACTCTCTTAGATTTAATTCTCCGCCAGTAGGATCACCAGTCCAAAGAACAGTATAGCATTGTAATTTTGGTCCAACAGGTTCATAAAATTGAAGAAAATCTTTTACACATTTCATTTGTTTTGGATCATAATACTCATGTTTAATATCTTTATAATCAGGTTGCACGTGTGATCTTATTTTTCCATTTAGTACTCTAAATACTCCCGCAAGTGACAAGTGTTCATTATCTTTAATTTTTAAATTTTTTGATAAAGAAGACCTTATTGCTTGGGGCAAAGAACCTTGTTCTCCATTTCTACCTTTGATTTTTATTTTAATAACTTTTCCTTGTTTACCATCTGTGTAATAAATGTTTCCAAGTCCACCATGTTTTTTTGCAGAATACTTTTCAACAATACATTTTTTGTCTGGGCTTACTCTTGCTATTATTGACTTTGACTCATCCGTAATTAAATTTTCATTTATAACTAATTCTCCACAATGACCATTTAAACATGTCATTGCACCTGATCCAGCTCCTAAAGCATAAGATTTTTCAGAGTCAATCATTTTAGATATTTCTTGATAGTCAAACTCTACACCAATAAATTTTGGATCATGCATATAAGGCTCTCCACCAACGTCTATTATTTTTTGATTTCCACTTATTCCTTCTGATGGACAATCCCAATCTCTAAGATTAGGGCACTCTACCACTTCTACTTCAACATTTTTGAAATTTTCAGACAAGCCTCTTCTTAATGCATCTGAAATATCTTCTAGTGAGTAATTTTTAAAAGTTCCTTTTTCTATTTTTAATTGCATGATGTTAATAAGCTATAATTTATTTTGCATAATGTCTATAGATAATATATATAATTTCTATACATAAATAATTTTAAATAAGGTAACGATGATTAATAAAGATTTGAAAGTAACTGTTCTTGGTGCAGGAGCAATGGGTTGCTTGTTTGGCGGTTTGCTTGCTGAAAAAGGTTTAAATGTAATTTTAATTGATGTTTGGAAAGAACATGTAGATGCAATTAATAAAGATGGTTTGAAAATGGATGGTCATGGCGGAGATCGTATAATCAAAGTTAAAGCTACTTCAGATCCATCCTCGTTGGATAAAGTAGATGCTGTAATAGTTATGTGTAAAGCTACAGCTTTAGAACCGGCATTAAATAGTATTAAAAATATCATTGGAGACAAAACAGTATTCATGTCTTTTCAAAATGGTATTGGTCATGAAGCAATTATTCAAGGTATTGTGGGTAATGAAAAAGTAATAGGTGGAACAACTACTCAAGCTTCAAACATTTTAGGACCGGGTCATATAATGAATCATGGTTCGTTACCATCTTGGATTGGTGAGTACGAGGGGGGAATTACTGATAGAATTAAAGAAATAGCAGATACTTTTACAGCACATAATCTTGAAATGATTGCTGCAGAAGATGTAAAGAAAAGAAAATGGATGAAACTTTTTGCTTTAACAGCAATTGGACCATTATCTGCAATTTTTGATCTTCATCATACTGATTTATACATAAACAATAAAGCAAACGAAGTATCTAGAGGTTTGGGTAAAGAAATAATTTTAGAGACGAGAGAAGTGGCGCTTGCAGATGGAGTTAATGTTTCAGAAGATGAGTGCTTATTTATGTTTAATAAAATTGTAGACTCAATGCAAACTAACAAGTCGTCTATGGCTTTTGATGTTCAATATAAGAGAAAGACTGAAATAGACTTTATTAGTGGCGCTGTTTCAAAAATAGGTAAAAAACATGGGATTAAAACACCTTTAAACGATCTAATGTATAAAATGATTAAAGTGAAAGAAGGAATGTACAGCTAAATGCTCAGTACAAATAAATTAAAAAAAATTAAAAGTAACTTTCCTGTTTTAGTTGGAGATAACGTTGTTTCAAAAAATATCTGTAATTTATTAATTAAAGAAATAAGTAACTCAAAATCATTTGATGATATGATTATGGGGGGTAGAAGCAGGATTAATAAAGGTTCTAAAAATTTTAATTTATATATTAAAAATTCAATTAACTCTGCAAAACTTTTTAAGCTTTTTAATAGCAAGTCTTTTTATAAAAAAATTGAAAATCTTTTTACAAAAAATTTTAGGGATGGATCGTGGATAAATTTACATAAACCAAAATCATTTAATCCTAAAAAGTTCACTATTAAAAAAAAATTAAATTCTAGTGAATTAAAAAAAATGTTGGGTAACAATTATACTAATCCTAAAGTAAATTTAGATATAGACTTTTCAGTATCAAAGGGAGGGTATAGATTAAGACCTCATCGAGATGATATAACTAGATTATATAATTTCTTAATTTATTTAACAGACATTCCAAAAAAGAATGGCGGCTCTCTTACTATCTATAGAAAAAAAGCAAAAAAAAATTTAAGAAAAAGTTTTAGAAGATTTCCAAAAATAACTGAGCTTGAAATAGTCAAATCTTTTACACCCAAAAAAGGAACTGTTGTTTTTTTCCAATCTACTCCAAATTCTTATCATGGAGTGAAGCGCTTTGTAGAAAAAAACTGTCCAAAGCGTTTTTTTATTTATGGAAGTTATGCATTAAATAAACCAGTTATATGGAATTACAAAGGTATCTCGTATTATCCTCACATAATTAATACCAAAAAAAGAATGTTAACCTCTTTTCATGATGCGAACTATTTAACCGCAGCACCAAAACATTGAAATATTGTGAATGATAAAATAAATTTTAATGATGACAAATAGTCTTCAAAAAAAATTATATGAGAATGGGTACTTGATTGTTAAAAATGTACTTAATTTTAGAAGAGACTTAAAACCAATTCTAAATGATATGGAATTTGTTATGGATTGTCTCATCCAAAAATATGCAAAAAAGAGAGACATTAAAAAAGTTCTTAATTTCGATTTTAAAAAAAAATACTCTTATATTTCCAAACTTAATATTTATGATTTGGATCAATATTTTAATACACGATTACCAAGAGACCACGTAAAAAAAGATAGTGATTATTTTGCTACTCAATCATTATGGAATTTAATTACAAATAAAAATATTTTAGATGTTGTAGAAAATATTTTGGGAAAAGAAATAATGTCTAACCCTGTTCAAAATACTAGAATTAAACAGCCTGAAAAAAAATTACCAAAGGGTTCAATTCATGATGGTCTAAGTGGAAGAACGCCTTGGCATCAGGATGCGGCTGTATTAAATACAAAAGGGCAAAAATTAACTGACATGGTTACTGTGTGGATTCCTTTTACTAGAACTACTAAAAAAAATGGATGTATGATTACTGTTAAAAAGATCAATAAAATAGGATTACTAAATCACGTTTCAGGATACAGAGGACAAGTAGAATTAAAAAACAGTGAATTGTTAGATGACATGAAACATGTTTATTTAGAGGCTAACATTGGCGATGTGATACTTCTGCACAAACATTCAATACATTGTTCTTTACCAAATAGATCAAATGATTTTAGAATAAGTGCTGATTTAAGGTATAATGTTGCTGGACAGCCATCAGGACGAGAGCCCCTTCCCAATTTTTACGTTAGAAGTAAAAATAAAAAAAATCTTAAAATTAAAAATTTTAAACAATGGCTGGCTCTTTGGGAAAAAGCTAAAGAAAAATGTATTCCAAGAAAATTTGCTTTTAAATATCCTCTGCCTACTTTCAAAAATAATAAAAGAGATTTATCTAATTTAATTTAATAATAAATATTTTATAAAACTTATATTTGTGTATAAGTGCTTATGAAAAAAATATTAGTAATCCAACCTATACATGAAGCTGGAATAGAGCTTATTAAAAATAATCCAGATTACGAATTTGAGGTTATAGAAAATACAGATATTGAATTTCTTAAAACAAAAATAAAAGACTGTGATGGCGTTTCAATTAGAACTGCAAAACTAGCTGAAGAAGTAATTGATAGCGCAAATAAACTTAAAATTATTTCAAGACATGGTGTTGGTTATGACAATATAGACTTAGAAAGCACAAAAAAAAATGACATTACTCTTGCAATAACGGCAACCGCAAATGCAGTAGCTGTAGCTGAGCATGTAATGTTTATGCTGCTAAATATTTCCAAAAAAGGAAATATGTACGATGAAACTGTTAAAAGTGGTAAATTCAATGACCGAAATAAATTGCCCAAAACTGTTGAATTGTGGAATAAAAATATATTGATTGCTGGATTTGGTCGTATTGGACAGGCTTTAATAAAAAGATGTCAGGGATTTGAAATGAAAGTTTTTGTGTATGATCCATTTGTATCTAAAGAAATAATTGAAAAGCACGGTGGTATAAAAGTCGATAGTTTAGAGGAAGCCTCAAAAGTTATGGACGCAATATCTCTTCATGTTCCACTTAATGAAAAAACAAAAAATATTATCAATTATGACTTGCTAAAAAATATGAAAAAAAATTGCATTATGATTAATGCTTCAAGAGGTGGTGTGATAAATGAAATTGATCTAGATAAAGCTTTAAATGAGAATTTAATTCTTGGAGCTGGTTTAGATGTTTTTGAGATTGAGCCACCTGAACCAAATAATCCTTTATTAAAAAATAATAAGGTATTTTTAAGTCCACATACTGCTGCATTCACAGAAGAATGTATGACTAGGATGGGAAAAGAAACAATTCAAAATATTATTGATTTTTTTGAAGAAAAATTAGAAAAATCTAAAATAGTAAAATTATAAACATTAGGAAATTAAAAACTTTCTTATGTTTTTAGTTATTTAATTTTTATAGATCTGGATATTACTTCTACTTAAAGTTTCAGATAGATATTTATAACCAATCTTTGCATATTCAAAAGGATTTGCTTTTGCTGGGTCTTGCTCTGCTTCAACAACCAACCAACCTGAATAATTTTTTTCTTTTAACACATCAAATAAAGGTTTGTAATCAATACAGCCATCTCCAGGTACGGTAAAAGCACCCTCTAAAAATGCACCTCTAAAGCTCAAATCTTCTTTTAATGATTTATCTAAAACATTTTTTCTAATATCTTTGCAATGCATATGAATAACCCTATCACTAAAATTTTTTAATATTTCAAGAGAGTTACCTTGAGCAAAGAGCATATGACCAGTGTCTAAAGTAAGTTTTACACTATCATCAGTATTCTCTAGCAATTTTATAGTATCTTCTTCGGTTTCTATAACTGTCCCCATGTGATGATGGTAAGCAAGTGGCATGCCTTGATCTTGTAAATATTTGCCCACTTCTGAAATTTTTTTATAGTAATTTTTAGACTCTTCTTCATCCATTTTTGGTCTAGTCGAAAGCTTTTTGTCTGGATCTCCTTGAATCGATCCAGCAACTTCTGCAAAAACAATGCAAGGTGCATTACAATCTTTAAATAATTTCAATTGATCTTGTATAGCTTTTTTTTCCTCTTCTACTGTATTTTTTCTTAAATTTGCACCATACCAACCAGAACAAAGGTTTAAGTTAAACTCATTTAATTTAGGAATTAATTCCTCTGACTTATTTGGAAATTTTCCACCCGACTCTATACCTATAAATCCTGCCTGACTTGCTTCTAACAAACATTGTTCCAAAGGTGTATCACCCCCAAGTTCTGGCATGTCATCATTACTCCATGCAATTGGTGCTATTCCTAATTTTACTGACATAAATATTTTTTTTGCTAAGATATATTCAATGTTTAAATCAAATAAAACTAAAAAATTAAGTTTAGGAATAGTTGGGGGTGGTCCTGGATCATGGATTGGTCATGTTCACAGAATCTCATCTAGATTTGATGATCAATATGAAATAGTAGCAGGAGTTTTTTCAAGAAATGTAAAAATTTCTACTAAGTTTGGAAAAAGTATAGGGATTTCATCTGATAGATGTTACTCAAATTATAAAGATATGGCTGAGAAAGAAGCTAAGAGAAAAGATGGAATTAATGTAGTTGCTATAATGACACCACCATCAAGTCATCAAATTATTGCTGAAAAATTTATTTCAAAAAATATAAATATAATTTCTGATAAACCTTTTGCAGGAAATTTAGATCAAGCAAAAAAACTTTTCAAATCAATTAAAAAAAATAAAAAAATAAAATATGCGCTAACTCATAATTATTCCGCTTATCCAATGGTGAGAGAAGCAAAAAAATTAGTTGAAAAGGGTAAAATTGGTAAAGTTGAATATATTAACGTTGAATATATTCAAGATTGGTCTGGTGGAACAAAAATTAATTCAAAAAATGCAAAAAGAAAACTTAAATGGAAAATTGATAATAAAATAGTTGGAGTATCCGCTGTTTTAAATGAAATTGGAACTCATGCGTACCATCTAGCCTCTTATATTTCAGGTTTGAAAGGACAAACAGTTTTTGCAGATATAAAGCAAATATCAAAAAAAATTAAAATGGATGATAATGCGCAGGTCATGATCAATTTTAACAATGGTGCAAAAGGAATGTTTTGGACAAGTGTAATGGCCAAAGGTGGTGTTTATGGTTTAAGAATTAGAATATTTGGTGCTAAAGGTAGTTTAGAGTGGGTTCAAAATGATCCAAATTATCTTAAATTAAATCCAGAAAAAGGTGCTGTAAAATTATTAGAAAGAGGATTTTATAATTCAGAATTTTCAAAGCAATTCTCTAGAATAAAATTTGGTCATCCAGAGGGATACCTTGATGCGTTTGCTAATATTTATAAAGAGTTTGCCGATTCTTTGAAGAACAAAACAAAAAAAAGATACTTTTATCCAAATGAAGATGAGGGTTTAGAAACAGCAAAATTTATTAGTGCGTGTAAAATTTCCTCAAGAAGAAAAAGATGGGTAAAAATATAATTAATATTGCACTATTTGGACTTGGAAGAATTGGTCAAATGCACGCCAATAACCTGATAAATCATAAAGATTTTAATCTGAAATATATTTTTGATAAAGATCAAAAATTATCAAAAAAACTATCCAAAAAGTATAACTCTATTGATATTCAAAATCCAAAAATTGCATTTAAAGATAAAAATATTAAATGTATATTTATTGCATCAAGCACAAACACACACTTAAAATTTATTGAAGAAGCAGTTGTAAATAAGAAAGTTGTATTTTGTGAAAAACCTTTAGACCTTGATTTAAATAAAATTAACAAGTGTAAAAAAAGAATTTCTAAATATAAACCTAAAATTCAACTCGGATTTAATAGAAGGTACGACCCAGCGCATAATTCTTTAAATCATAATTTACTCAAGGGTAGAATCGGTAAATTAGAAAAAATAATTATTACTAGCAGAGACCCGGAGCCTCCACCAATAAACTATTTAAAGACATCTGGAGGTATATTTAAAGATATGATGATTCATGATTTTGATTTAGCAAGATTTTATGCTGGAAATGATGAATTTGAGTCCATATTTGCTACCGGGCAACGTTTCTCGGATAGAAAACTAAAAAAAATAAATGATTTAGATTTAGCTACTGTAATTATGAAAACTAAAAAAGGAGTGCAGTGTATTATTACTAATTCTAGGCATTGTAGTTTTGGTTATGATCAAAGAATAGAGCTTTTTGGATCTAAAGGAATGATCATTTCAGATAATCAAAGAGATTTGGAAACAGTTTTGTATTCAAAAAATTCAACTGACAAAAAAACTCAATTAAAAAACTTTTTTATTGAAAGATATTCTAAAGCCTACAAAATTCAACTGGATGACTTAGTAAAAATTTGTAAAAAAAATTCTAAACCTTTAGCTAATTTTGAAGATGGTAGAAAATCTCTTATACTAGCAGAAAGTGCAAAAAGGTCTTTAAAATCTAAAAAATTTGAAAAAGTTATATTTTAATTAAATTAAATTCTTTCAAACAAAGTTGAAAATATTTTACCTTTAACAGGATCGCTATTTTTATAGAAGTTAAGTTTTATAGTATTTTAATGCACTAAAGTGTCTAGTAATAGTTGAAATTAATATATTTAAAATCAACATAACTAATATTTAATTTTTTCATTAATTGTTTTTCTTCTATAATGTTAATTTATAAAAAGGAGGTAACTATGGCTAAATTTATAGTAATGGGCAATTATACAGCTCAAGCTTTTAAAGGATTTATAGGTAATCCAGACCAAGACAGAGCTGCAGCTGCTACTGCTTTATCAGAGGCAGTAGGAGGAAAGATGGAATCTTTTATGATCACAAGAGGAGCTTATGATTTTGTAGGAGTTGTGAGTGGTAGTATTGGATTTGAAGGTGCAGCAGCAGTTAAGCTAGCAGTTGAAGCTTCTGGAGCTATAACAAATTTTACCATATTAGAGGAAATGGATATGGGTAAAGCTGCTGGCATGGCATCAAAAGCTATGGCTAATTATAAACCAGCAGGTTAAAGCTAGATTTTAAGTTAATTCTATCATGATTAATTTTATTAATTATGATAGCTTTAACTTAAATGAAAATGTTAAGAGATAGTTTTGGTAGAACTTTTCCCTATATAAGACTTTCAATTACTGATGTATGTAATTTTAAGTGTGGGTATTGTTTACCTAATGGTTATCAAGTTGATAAGAGCGATAATAGAAAATTTCTTCACTTAGAGGAAATTAGACGTCTAGCAAAAGTTTTTTCAAGATTGAATGTATGTAAAATTAGACTTACTGGTGGCGAACCTACAGTAAGAAAAGATTTTTTTGATATAATTAAGATTTTAAAAAATGAGGCTGGAATAAAAAAAGTTGTAATTACCACAAACGGTTATCATTTAGATGAAAAAGCAAAGAAGTTAGTGGAAAGTGGCTTAAATGGCATTAATATAAGCATTGATAGTCTAGATAGAAATATATTCAAAAGTGTTACAGGTCATGATCGATTACTTGGAATCTTGAGAGGAATTAAAATTCTTCAAGATTTATATTTTGAAAATATTAAGATTAACGCTGTACTTTTAAATGGAATAAATGCATCAGAAAAAGATTTTGAGTCTTGGGGAGAATTTATAAAAAAGAATAAAGTAGATTTTCGATATATAGAACTAATGCAAACAGGTGATAACCTAGATTATTTTAAAAAATACCATATATCTTCAAAAATCTTCAAAGAATACTTAAATAAAAATAATTGGATTTATCAAACCCTAGGTAAAGATGCAGGACCATCACTAAATTATATCAATCCAGAATATAAAGGAAAGTTTGGAATCATAGCACCCTACTCTAAAAATTTTTGTAGAAGCTGTAATAGATTAAGAATTACATCAAGAGGAGATTTAAGGTTATGCCTATTTGGAAATACTGGAATAAGTATAAGACATTTATTACAAAAGGATGATCAAATTGAAGAATTGCAAGATCTTATAATGGGTCAAATGAAATTTAAAAAAGAATCTCACCATTTGGAACTTGGTGAAACTGGTTTAACTAAAAATTTATCTACCACAGGTGGCTAATGTCAAAATTAAAAATTATAAATCAAGAAGAACTTAAAGATTGGGCGAAAGAAATATTTCAAAAAAACTCTTTCAATATGGTTGATGTTTCTTCAAAAAAAGAAACTTTTAGAAGAGCACTTGCTTCAGGTAAAATTTATGTTGGAAAAGAGGTTTTTGATCTAATTAGAAATAAGAAGATGCCCAAAGGAGATCCTATTACTTTAGCCGAGGTATCAGCTGTGTTGGGAGTAAAAAAAACAAGTGAACTTATTCCCCTATGTCACCCACTTCCAATTGACCACACGGCTACTAAAATAATTATGAATGAATTAGACAGTTCATTAGAAGTTTTTTGCGTAGTTTCTGCAGTAGCAAAAACAGGTGTTGAAATGGAAGCTATAATGGGAGTTAACTCTGCCTTAATCACAATTTATGATTTAAGCAAAATAGTAAATCCACATCTTAAAATTAGTAACGTAAAATTATTAATTAAAGAAGGTGGAAAAAGTGGATTATGGAAAAACCCTGATGGTCTCCCAGATTTTTTAAAAAATATTTTTTAATGAAAATATCAGTTGAACTATTTGGCGCAGCTAGAGAATTTAGTACAAAATCTCATTTAGACTTTGAATTGATTGAAAATTCCTCAATAAAAGATCTTAGAAACCAAATGATAGAGTTTATTGATATTAAATTTAAAGGGAATGAAACTTTCAAAAAAATTATAAAATCATCTGCTTTTTGTTCGTCTGATGATAAAATTGTCTCAGACAATTATAAAATAGTTAAAAAACAAAACTTTAGCATTATACCTCCTATAGGAGGCGGTTAATGCTACATACTAAAATTATTGATGCTTCAAAAAATGAGAAGATAGAAATTTCAAAAGCAGAAAATTTTTTAAATCAATCGAAATTTGGTGCTGTAATATATTTTGTTGGGACTGTAAGAGAATTAAATGAAAATAAAACAGTTACTGGTATTACCTATGATGCCAAAGAAAGTATGGTTATAAAAAGTTTTGAAGAAATTTATAAAGAAGCTGATAACAAGCTAAATATTAAAGAAAAAGCAGTATTTATTGAGCATGTTAAAGGATATGTGGGTTTAAAAGAAAAAAGCATCATTATTGGTGTAGCTTGCAAACATAGGGATCAAGCTTTTGTATTATCTAGATATATAATTGAAGAAATTAAAAAAAGATCTCCGATTTGGAAAAAAGAACATTATGAAAATGAGGATAGTCAGTGGTTGAAAGGAGTATCTCTAAATAATTAAAATGATAAAATTTAAAAATTCAGAAATTACACCAGAAAATATTTATAAAAAAAGAAGATCTTTCATTAAATCTATAGGTCTTGGAGCAAGCTCACTAGCTATGTCCACTATACCTTTTGTAAATAAATCTTTAGCAAGTGAGAGAGATAAATTAACAAGTTATAAAGATATAACGACTTATAATAATTATTATGAGTTTGGAACATCAAAGGGTGATCCTTATAGAAATTCTCAATTATTTAAAACAACTCCATGGGAAATAGATATCGAGGGAGAAGTTGAAAAACCAATTAAATTATCTATGGAGGAAATCTCAGAAATGTTTGTTTCTGAAGAAAGAATATATCGATTAAGGTGTGTTGAAGGTTGGTCAATGGTTATTCCTTGGATGGGTTTTTCTTTAAGCAAATTACTATTGAAAGTAAATCCAACAAATAAAGCAAAATTTGTTGAATTTGAGAGTGTATATGATCCTGCTCAAATGAAAGGACAAAGATACCCTGTTTTAAACTGGCCATATAATGAAGGTTTAAGAATTGATGAGGCCATGCATCCTTTAACAACTGTTGTGACTGGATTATATGGTAAAAAACTTCCAAATCAAAATGGGGCTCCGTTACGAATTTTTATTCCATGGAAATATGGTTTTAAAAGTGCAAAGGCAATTGTTAAAATAAAATTTGTTGAAAATATGCCTACCTCTTCATGGATGTGGGCTTCACCTAGAGAGTATGGTTTTTACTCAAACGTAAATCCAAATGTAGATCATCCAAGATGGTCCCAAGCTACAGAGAGAATAATTGGAGAAGGTATTTGGGCTCCAAGGGTTAAAACTTTAATGTTTAATGGCTATGGTGATGAAGTAGCAAATTTATATACTGGTATGGATTTAAAAAAGCACTTTTGATGATAAAGTATTTTAAGCCAAGTGTTTTTATATTAAGCACAATACCATTTTTAATTATAACTTATAAAATTTTTTTTAAGAAATTAGGCCCTGAACCAGTTAAAGAAATAACTCATTTTACAGGAGAGTGGACTTTAATTTTTATCTTCCTAACTTTATCAATGAGTCCCTTAAAAAAATTAACTAATTTTAATTTTTGGATAAAAGTAAGAAGAATGTTAGGATTATTTGTTTTTTTTTATGCATCAGTACATTTATTAACTTATGTGGGCATAGATTATAGATTTAGCTGGCAGCCAATATTTGATGATGTTGTTAAAAAAAAATATATTTTTGTTGGATTTGCAGCTTGGATGTTATTAATACCACTCACATTAACATCATCTCAAAAAATGATGCTGTTACTTAAGCAAAATTGGAAAAAATTACACAGATTAATATATGTAATTGCAATTTTAGGTTCTTTGCATTTTATTTGGTTATCAAAAACTATATACTTTAAACCATTAATTTATTTTCTTTTGATATCAGTTTTACTAGTTTTAAGAATAAACTTTAAAAGAATATTTAATAAATGATTAATTTTAATGAAAAAAAAATTTTCGAAGAAGCTGATAATTGGATTAAAGATAATAAAAAAGTTTCATTAGCAACAGTTATTCAAACATGGGGTTCATCACCATTAGGAGTAGGGAGTAGGATGATAATATGTGAAGATGGAAATTTTTTAGGATCTGTATCTGGGGGATGTGTAGAGGCTAAAGTTATTGAAGAATGTATATCATTAATGAAAAATAAAAAAGTTTGTAAAAAAATTGATTTTAAAGTTTCCAATGAAAATGCATGGGAAATAGGTTTGGCCTGTGGTGGTGATATTTCAATTTATATTGAAGAAATTAAATAATGAAAATAGAAATAATTAGAGAAACTTTAAAAAATAAATCTTTAAAAAAAGAATTTGCACTTATTACAAATTTAATTAATGGGGATAGTGAAATATTTATTCCTGGAATAAATCTTACTGGAATATTTTCAAAATATTTTAATGAAATAGAAAAAACATTTAATTCAAACAAAAATTGTATAATAGAAAATTCAGAAATATTTGTTCAAACGTTTAAAAATCCAATTAAAGTAATCATTGTAGGAGCAGTCGATATTTCAATGCATTTAATTGATTTTGCAAAAAATTTAAATTTTGAGATTATTATTATTGATCCTAGGGGATATTTTGCATCGAAAGAAAGGTTTCCAAATACAAAAGTTATAAATAAATGGCCCAATGAAGCTTTTAATGAAATAGAAACTAATTCAAAGACTGCTTTGGTTGCTTTAACTCATGACCCAAAAATTGATGATGACGCCTTACACTATGCATTAAAAAATAAATTTTTTTATATTGGTGCTTTGGGAAGTAAAAAAACACACGAAAAAAGATGCTTAAGATTAATAGATGCTAAATTTAAAAAGACAGATATAGAGAGAATTAATGGACCAATTGGTATTAAATTAGGAGGAAAATCTCCATCTGAAATAGCATTATCTATTATTTCACAAATTGTTTCTGAAAAATATAAAAATAAAGTATAAATTTATTTATTTTCTTGATCGTTATCTACTACTAAGCAAATTTCAGATTTTGTTAAAAATCTTTTTCCTGTTCCATTATCTAATGAAAACATTCCTCCAATACCACTCACAGCATCTATAGTTAAATCTGTATGTTTCCATTTTTCATATTGATCACCATTCATATAAAAAGGCACTCCTCCAATTTCACCCAGTTTTACATCATTATCTCCAAGTGGAAATTCACCCTCTGGAAAACACATTGGTGCACTTCCATCACAACAACCTCCAGACTGATGGAACATTAATTTTTCCCCATATCTTGCTTGAAGTTCAGATAAAAGATTTAAGGCTGATTTTGTTGCAGATACTTTCATTTTTAATGTCCGGCCCATGAATTAGAATCATGGGCCAGTATATATTATTGTATGTTATATTAAAAGAAGCCTAATTTTTTCTCAGCATAAGAGACATGTAGATTCTTATTCTGACGATAATGATTAAGCATCATTTTATGAGTTTCTCTTCCAACTCCAGATTGTTTATATCCCCCAAACGGTGAGTGTGCTGGATAAGCGTGATAACAATTTGTCCATACTATTCCTGCTTGTATTGCTCTACCCATTCTGTAGGCAATATTTCCATTTCTTGTCCATACACCTGCTCCTAAACCGTAAAGAGTATCATTGGCAATTTCTAGAGCTTCAGCCTCATCTTTAAATTTAATCACAGAAACAACTGGACCAAAAATTTCTTCTTGAGAAATTCTCATATTGTTGTTTGCTTCAAAAATAGTCGGCTCAATATAATTTCCTTTTTCAAGACCACTATTTAATTTAGCTGTATTTCCACCTGCAAGGACTTTAGCACCTTCTTTTTTTCCAAGATCTAGATAAGATTTTATTTTCTCCATCTGTTCTATGGAAGCTTGTGCACCAATCATTGTTTCCATTTTCAAAGGATTGTCTTGCACAACTGCCTTTGTTCTAGCAATACATTTTTCCATGAATTTATCGTAGATAGATTCTTGAACTAATGCTCTACTAGGACAAGTACAAACTTCACCTTGGTTTAGATTAAACATTACAAAACCTTCAACACATTTATCTAAAAAGTCATCATCTTTATCCATGATATCTTCAAAGAAAATGTTTGGTGATTTTCCACCTAATTCCAAAGTTATAGGAATTATATTTTGAGCAGCATACTGCATGATCAATCTTCCAGTAGTTGTTTCACCTGTAAAAGCAACTTTAGCAACTCTTTTAGATGATGCTAATGGTTTACCTGCTTCTAATCCAAAACCACTTACAATATTAACAACTCCAGGAGGTAATAAATCACCAATTAATTCCATCATTACCATAATAGAGGCTGGTGTTTGTTCTGCTGGTTTAAGAACTGAACAGTTACCTGCTGCAAGTGCTGGAGCTAATTTCCAAGTTGCCATCAGTAACGGAAAGTTCCAAGGAACTATTTGGCCAACTACACCAAGTGGCTCAGGAATATTATAAGAGTATTGAGAATTGCTTATCTCAGCAACCGATCCCTCTTCTGCTCTAATTACACCTGCAAAATATCTCCAATGATCTATTACAAGTGCTAAATCTGCAGCCATACATTCTCTTATTGGCTTTCCATTATCTAAACATTCAGCAACAGCCAACATATCTTTGTTTTCCTCAAGCTTGTCAGCTATTTTATTTAAAATATTTGATCTTGTAGTTATATCAGTTTTTCCCCACTCTTTAAAAGCTGCGTGAGCTGCATCTAATGCTGCTTCAACATCTTTTTCATTTGATCGTGCTACAGAACAGATTATCTCGTTTGAAATTGGGCTTGGATTATCAAAGTATTTACCTGATAATGGCTCAACAAACTTTCCATTAATGTAATTTCCATATTTAGCTTTAAATGGAAATTTAACATTTAAGTGAGATGTATCTAGTACTGAAGACACTTTCATAGCTTCTGCACTCATTTTTTTAACCTTTCTCTTGTTAGTTTTATTTTTAAGTTTATTATTTTTTCTAGATTTTTTAGAACGCTTCTTAGTCGCAGACGTCTTAGTCACAACTTTTTTTTTCTTTTTTGTTTTTCTAGAAGATTTAACCAAGTTAAATTTTTTTTTCTTGGTCTTTGATTTTGCTATTTTCTTCTTTTTAATAGCCATAATTAATTAAACAAATAAACACTAATAAAGTCCATTTATTAAAATATAACTTTCTACTTATAAGTGTATCAATACTACATCTTGTGCTTCTCTATTTTGTGATTAATAATTTGATAATGAATGATAATCAAAAAAAAGAACTGCAATCAGCAGCCTTCGAAAGATTGTTAAAACATTTGGATGAAAGAAAGGATGTTCAAAATATTGATTTAATGAACCTTGCTGGTTTCTGTAGAAATTGTTTATCAAGGTGGTTTAGAGAAGAAGGTGAAAAAAATGGTGTAAGCATGTCAGATTTAGAAGCTAGAGAACATGTATATGGAATGCCTTATTCTGAATGGAAAGAAAAATATCAAAAATAGTTATTTTTCTTTTAGTCTTGGAAACAATTCTACAAAATTACAGGGTTTGTGATTAATATCTAATTGATGTTTTAAAATACCATCCCATGCATCAGTTACTCCACCTGATGAACCTGGTAGTGCAAAAATATATTTACCATTGGATAAAATTGCACAAGCTCTAGATTGAATTGATGAGGTTCCAACTGTTTTTAAACTAATTGTTCTAAAAACTTCACCAAATCCAGGTATATGTTTATCAGCAATCTCCTCTAATGCTTCAGGAGTAATATCTCTACCAGTTAAACCTGTACCTCCGGTCGTAATAATTACATCAATCTTTTTGTTATTTGTCCAGTCTTTTAAGATTAATACAATGTCATCTTTATTATCTTTGCAAATTTTTCTATCAATTAATTTATGATTAGCTTTAGCAATTTTATCTACAAGAATTGCTCCTGATTTATCGTTATCAATTGTCCTTGTATCTGTTACAGTTAATAAAGCTATATTTACAATCATAATTTTCAAATGATTATACTAACAATATTTTTTTTTATAACAGCAATTTTTTACTCTAGCATTGGTTTTGGAGGTGGATCTACTTACCTTGCTTTAATGTTAATTTGGGATATCCCTTACTATATTTTTCCAATTATTGCATTAATTTGTAATATTATTGTTGTTACTGGTAATTCAATAAATTTTTTAAGGACAAAAAATTTCAATATTAATTTACTCACGCCTTATTTAATTGGATCTATACCTTTTGCTTTTTTTGGAGCATCTATTTCGATTGATAAAGATTTATTTGAGATTTTACTGTTCTTTATCTTATTAATAGCAGGAATTTTTTTATTATTTAAAAGTAAATCCTTCAATAAAAATCAGATTGTAATTAGACAGGTCTCAAAGATTATTTCTATTTTTATTGGTTCAGTTATTGGGTTTATATCTGGGTTAGTAGGAATAGGTGGAGGAATATTTTTAAGTCCAATTTTATTTCTTCTTAAAGCCGGTTATCCAAAACATATAACAAGCACAGCATCTTTATTTATATTGATCAATTCAGTTTTTGGGGTAGCAGGACAACTGACAAAAGATATGGTTTTAAATGAATTTTTAAATTATTGGCCTTTTTTTATTGCTGTTTTAATCGGTGGACAAATTGGAAGTTTTCTTAATATAAAATTTTTATCAAATAAAGTGTTAGCTCTAATGACTTCTTTTTTGGTAATTTTTGTAGCAATAAGAATTGGGTTTAAATTAATTTCCTAATATTGATAATAATTTTTTTTGATATATTTAAAGTCTTATGAAAAATATTAAACCATTTGGTCCATCTATAGGAAAATCTAAAATTTCAAAAAAATTTTATAATGTATTAAATAAAGAAATTGATAATAAAGTTTTAACAAGTAATAACGATTACAGTTCTAAACTTGCAAGCCAAATTAAAAAAGAGATCAAAATTTCAAGTAATTTTTTAAAAAAAAATTTGGAGAGAGAAATTAAAAAAAATATAAAAGATTTTCTTAAAAATGAAAAAATTAAAAAGATCAAAGATATTAAGATATTAAGCTTGTGGGTCGTTAGTCAATTTAAAGACGAATACAACCCAATACATTATCATGATGGAGATATATCAGGCGTTGGTTATTTAAAAGTTCCAAAAGATATGACTAAAAATAAGTTTTTAAAAAATAAAAAAGATAAAACTAACGGTACTATTGATTTCATAAATGGACAAAGGAGTTTTTTAAGTAAAAGTATTTTTAATTTTGTGCCGAAAGAAAGAGATCTATTAATTTTTCCAAACTATTTAATGCATACTGCATACCCGTTTAATATTAATGCTGAAAGAAGATCATTTTCTTTTAATGCAAGGATTATTTTTAAAAAGTAATGATTAACAAAAATTATTTTAAACAAACTAGAATTTTAGATGGTGGGATGGGTCAAGAATTACTTGCGAGAGGAATGAAGCCAAATTCAACATTATGGAGTGCTAATGCAATACTAGATGAAAATTATCATCAGCTTGTTTTGGATACCCACATTGATTTTATAGAGGCAGGTGCAGAAATAATTGTCACTACAACTTTTGCAACACGGCAAAAACGTTTAAAAGAAAACAATCTTTTAGATAAGTTTGAATATTTAAATCAGAAAGCAGGAGAAATTGCTCAATTAGCAAAAAAAAAGTATCCAAATACTTTTGTTGCTGGAGGTATACCGCCACAAAATTCAACATATGAAGCAGATGATAGAGACAAAGCTGAAATCATTGAAAATATTTATTCTCAAGGAAAAGCTCTGAATCAATATGTTGATTTTTTTTATTTTGATGTCTGGAGCAGTATTAAGGAAGTTGAGTGTGGTATTAAGGCAATAAAAGAGTTTAAAAAACCCTATTTAGTTGGATTGCATATATCTAAAGGAACAAAATTGCCAAGTGGAGAAAAAATTAAAGAAATTAAAAATATAATTGATGAACATGCTCTTGGAGTAATGTTGTCGTGCGTGTCTCCTGAAAATTTTGAGAAAAATTTAGAAGAATTAAGAAGTTTAAACATACCTTTTGGTTTTAAATTGAATGGCTTTGTTACCACTAAACTAAAACAAAGTTATACAACAGTTTTTTTAGGTAAAAAATCTAATCCAAATGAAATTTTAGGAAAAAGACAAGATTTAACACCAATTAAAATTCAAGGAATTGCTAAAAAATTTAAAGACGCTGGAGCAACTATTCTTGGAGGATGCTGTGAAACAAGTCCTTCACACATAAAAGCAATCGCAAACCTTAAGTAACGTTTTTATAATCTGCTTTTCTTGCTAAATATATTCCAATAAATACAGCAATTAATGCAACAATAATTTTTGAGGTAATTATTTCATTAAGAAATATGTATCCTAAAATAATTCCAAATATTGGAATGATATATGAAACCTGTGAATGAAATATTAGACCATTTGTTTTTAAAATTCTGAATCTCAATAACCATGCTATCCCGGTAGGAAAAATTCCTAAATATATCACGGATATAATTGAGTCCATAGAAGGATTTAACATCCAAGGTTTTTCAAAAATTAAAGTGAATGGAAGAAGTATAATTGTTGACCAAATTAAAATTGAACCTGTAACATTTTCATTTTCTTTATTGCTTATTTTTAAGGTTATTACTCCTCCAATTACATAACAAGTTGATCCAAGTAGAATTAAAAGTGCAGCAACAAAGTTATTTTCATTAATTAAAAAGTCATCTGAAAACAAAAATACTATTCCTGAAAATCCTATTAATAATCCAATTGTTTTTAATAAGTTAAATTTTTCTCCTTTTAAAAAAAAGTGAGCTAGAACTGTTGAGCTTAATGGTGTTGTGGACATCAAGATAGCTGCTAAGTTACTTTGAACAAAATTCACTCCATAAGATATTAGTATGAATGGAATAACTAAATTTACCAATCCAATGATTGCAAACCACTTCCAGTCTTTTGAGAATGCTTCAATTTTTATATTTTTATAAAAACATAAAATTAAAACTGGTATAGCACCCAAAAAAGATCTTAAAAAACCTATTGTAATAGGTCCAAATGAGTATGTCGCAATCTTTATATTAAAAAAAGCGGACGCCCATATTAATGACAACAATGTCAACAACAAATAATCAACTAATTGTGGTTTTCTCATTCTGTTATTTCGTTTATCTCACCAGAGGTTAAGGCAATTAAATTTTCAAAATTTATTTCGAATACTGCATTAGGATGACCTGCAGCTGCAAAAATTGAAGAAAATCTATTTAAAGTTTCATCAATAAAAATATTTATTTTTGTTAAATGTCCTGTTGGAGATACTCCGCCAATTGTATATCCAGTAATTTTTTTAACATCTTCTGGATCCGCCATTGAAACATCTTTTTCATCTAAAATTTTTTTTAATTTATTTAATGAACACCTTTTATCTCCAGAAACTAAACATAAAACAAAACTATCCCCTGCTTTAAAAAGTAAGCTTTTGACAATAGCTCCTACTTTGCAACCTAAAGCTGTAGCTGCATCGTTAGCTGTTCTGGCAGTTTGCTCCAAAACAATCACTTTAAGATCTGGGTTAAATTGTTTTAGAGATTTTTCTGCCCTTATAACTGGCTCTTTATTTAGTATTGAATTCACAAGTTTAATTAATTTATTATTTTAGTGACTAATTACACTACTTATGTGAAAATTGCATAGGTGTTATTTATTAAATAAGCAATATTTTTAAGTATTTTTTTGCTAATTAGGCCAGACAAAATTACATAGGAGACAAAATGAGTGCAGCAAACGTATTAAAATTTATCAAAGAAAAAGAGGCAGAATTTGTGGATCTAAGATTCACTGATCCAAGGGGAAAACTTCAACACTTAACAATGGATGCTTCAATAGTTGATGAAGGTATGTTGAATGAAGGTGTATTTTTTGACGGTTCGTCTATTGCTGGTTGGAAAGCAATTAATGAGTCTGACATGATTTTAAAACCTGATAATGCAAGAATGTTCATGGATCCTTTTACGTCTCATAATACTGTGGTTTTGTTTTGTGACATTCTAGATGCAATTAAAAAAGATCCTTATGAAAGAGATCCTAGAGGTGTTGCTAAAAAAGCTGAAGAATATTTAAAAGCTTCAGGTATAGGTGATAAAGCTTTTTTTGGACCTGAGCCCGAATTTTTTGTTTTTGACGATGTAAGAATCAAAAATGATATGAATGAGTGTGGATTTAAATTAGATAGTAAAGAAGGTCCTTACAATTCAGGTAAAGAATATGAAAATGGAAATATGGGTCATAGACCTCAAATTAAAGGAGGATATTTCCCAGTACCACCAGTTGATAGTGAACAAGATATGCGTGGTGAATATCTTAAAAATTTGAAAGAAGTTGGTATTAAAGTTGAAAAACATCACCATGAAGTTGCTCCTAGTCAGCACGAGCTTGGAATGTATTTTGGAACTTTAGTAAACCAAGCTGACAACGTGCAATTATATAAATATGTTGTTCAAATGGTTACACATTCATTTGGAAAAACTGCAACTTTTATGCCAAAGCCAGTTGCTGGTGACAATGGTTCAGGTATGCACATCCATCAATCCATTTGGAAAGGTGATACTCCAGTGTTTTCAGGTGATGCGTATTCTGGATTAAGTGAAACCGCATTACATTATATTGGTGGAATTCTAAAACACGCTAAAGCAATTAATGCTTTTGCTAACTCTACAACAAACAGTTACAAAAGATTGATTCCAGGCTTTGAAGCTCCAGTTCTTCTTGCATATTCAGCAAGAAATAGATCTGCTTCTTGTAGAATACCGATCACATTAAGCAAAAAAGGTGCAAGATGTGAGATTAGATTCCCTGATGCTGCCGGAAACCCGTATTTAACTTTCGCAGCTATGTTGATGGCTGGAATTGATGGAATTAAAAATAAAATTCATCCTGGTGAGTCTTTTGATAAAGATTTATATGAATTACCACCTGAAGAAGTTAAAGCTATCCCAACAGTTTGTGGTTCTTTAAGAGAAGCAATGGAAAGTTTAGATAAAGACAGAGAGTTTTTAACTCAAGGCGGTGTCTTTACTGACGATCAGATTGATGCTTACATTGCTCTTAAGTTTGAAGAAATTCACAAATTTGAACATGCACCTCATCCTGTAGAGTTTGAGATGTATTACAGTAGCTAATAAATTTAATTACTGTCTAGTTGTTGCAATTGTATCTTTGTTAACACCTTTTTTAACTACGTAATCTTGTGTGCCGTTCGCACCGGTTTCAACTTCTTTACGTAGTTCTTTAAAGAATGTTTTTTCCTTTAAAGAGTCTTTTAAGTTTTTAACAAGATTTTTAAACTCAAATTTGTTCATAAAGAATCTATATACTAGATATGCATATAATGCAATACAGATATGCAATTATTGGGATAATACAACTTATGATATTTTAAAAGACTCTCCACAGCCACAACGCTCAGTTTCATTAGGATTATTGAACACAAATGATGAGGACAATTCCTCCTTTTTATAATCCATTTCAGTGCCAAGCAGATACATAATAGCGGCTGAATCAACGAATACTTTCACGCCCTTATCTTCTATAACCTCATCATTAGGATTTAACTCTTTTGTGTACTCCATCACGTATGACATCCCTGCGCAACCACCAGATTTCACTGATACTCTAACTCCGATAGAATCTTTTTCAGCATTAGACATTATCTCTTTTATTCGTAATGCTGCGTTATCACTTAATTTAATAATAGGGTTCATTATAAATTCAATTCCAATTTTGCTGCTTCTGACATCATATCTTTATTCCACGGTGGATCCCAAACTAACTTAAGATCAACATCCTCTATACCTTCAACTTGCATTGCACCATCTTTAACTTCTTTAGGTAAACTTTCAGCTACTGGGCAATTTGGTGTGGTCAAAGTCATTTTAATTTTAGCAAACTTATCGTCCTCAACCTTAATATCATAAATCAAACCTAATTCGTAGATATTTACAGGTAACTCAGGATCATAAATTTTTCTTATTTCTTCAATTATCTGCTCTTTTTTTGACATAATTTAATTTTCCGTTTTTACTTCCTCTGTTTTTTCATCAAAAGCAGAAACCATTGTATGCCAAGATAAAGTTGCACACTTAACTCTCATTGGATATTGCTTAACACCAGATAAACACATTAGTTTAGTTTTTTCATCTTCACTCAAATACTTAGATTTTAATTCAGGATTTTCCTTAATCATTCCTAAAAAATCCTCAACTATCTCTTTAGCCTCATGCTCATTTTTTCCTTTAATTAAATCTGTCATTATAGAAGCTGAAGCCATTGAAATTGCACAACCACTCCCTTCGAAGGATGCATCTTCTACAATTTTTTGTCCATTTAGTTTTAAATAAACATGAACATTATCACCACAAAGTGGATTATTACCTTTAGCGTCTTTATTAAAACCTTCTGTCTTTCTAAGATTTCTAGGATTCTTACCGTGTTCTAATATAATTTCTTGGTAAAGTTCTTTTAAATTCATTATAAATTAAATATTTTTTTACAGTTGTTAATTGACTCATTCAACTGATCTAAATCCTCTTTTGTATTATAAATACCAACCGATGCTCTAGCACTAGCTGAAATATTTAATTTGTCATGTAGAATTTGACAACAATGATGTCCTGCTCTTATTGCAACCCCGTCTTCATCCAAGATAGTTGCTATATCATGAGGGTGAACTCCTTCTATAGTGAATGATAAAACCCCTCCTTTATTTTTTGGATTTCCAATTAGTTTAACTGAGTTATTTTTTTGTAATAGTTCTTGCCCATATTCAACTAAATCAGCTTCATGTTTCATAACATTTTCGATACCAATGCTTTCTAAAAATTTTATTGATTGGTCAAAAGCAATTACTTGTGCTGTAGCCATAGTACCAGCCTCATATTTATTAGGTAGTTCACCATAGGAAATTCTATCTTTTTTAACTTCATTTATCATTCCTCCACCACCTTGGTATGGAGGTAATTCTTCTAACCATTTTTTTTTGCCATATAGAACTCCCAAACCTGTAGGTCCATACATTTTGTGACATGAAATTGCATAGAAATCACAATCTAAATCTTGCATATCTAGTTTTAAATGTGGTGCTCCCTGACATCCATCGACTACAACAATTATTCCTTTTGAATGTGCAAGCTGGGTAATTTCTTTTACGGGTAAAATTGCACCTGTTACATTCGACAGATGAGTAATAGAAATTAATTTTGTTTTTGGAGTTATTTTCTTTTCTATTTCTTCAAGTGTAATTTCACCTTCTTCATTTATTTCTGCAAAATTAATTTTTATATTTTTTGATTTTCTTAAGAAATGCCATGGCACATAATTTGAATGATGCTCAAGTTCCGTAATTAATACTTCATCACCCTCCTTTAGGTAACTTTGGCCTAATGTATTAGCAACTAAATTTAATGCTTCTGTTGCACCTTTTGTAAAAACAATTTCATTTTTATCTTTAGCGTTGATATATTTTTGAACTGATGATCTTGTGTTTTCGTATAAATTTGTTGCTGCTACGGCAAGATAATGAACACTTCTTCCAACGTTAGAAAATTGTTTGGTATAAAATTCATTAATTCTATCCACAACTATTTTTGGTTTTTGTGAAGAATTTGCACTATCTAAATAAACTAGATCATTATTTTGAATTTTTTCATCAAAAATTGGAAATTCTTTTTTTATCTGATCAATATTCATTCTTTAATTCCAAGCATATTTTTTATTAAGTTTTTTATTTCTGAGTCAGTAATTTTTTCCACAACGTCAAGCAGAAAACCATTAATCAATAACTCCCTTGACTGCTGATAATTTAAACCTCTAGACATTAAATAAAATATAGAGTCTTCATTTAAACTGCCTGATGCTGAACCATGCGAACACTTAACGTCATCAGCATAAATTTCTAGTTCTGGCTTGGCATTAAACTCCGATTCTTTATTTAACAATATTGCTTTACTCAATTGGTATCCATCAGTTTTCTGAGCATCTGAATTTACAAATATTTTGCCTTGATAAACTGCTTTAGAGCTTTGTTCTAAAACACTTTTAATTAATTGATAACTTTTTGTATTTTCAGTTGAGTGATTTATTATTGATCTAATTTCATGATGTTTATCATTACTTAATGAAAAAACACCATTAACAAAAGCTGATGCATAAACTCCGTTTAAATTACAGTTTATCTCATTTTTAGAAAAATTTGATCCAGAAGATAAAATAAATGTTTCAGAAATACTGTTCTTGTCTTGATCAATATTATTAAAAGAATACTTAATATTTTTATTCTCTAATTTATCTACTTTGTAGTTTTTTAAAACAGCATTTTCCTTTAATTCAAAGTTATAAAATATATTTAAAAAATTCTTTTCAGATACATCATTAAACAAATCAATTAATCTTAATGAGCTATCTTTATCTAGTTCAAAATTAAGTCGTAAATTAATGTTTTTAGACCAAATTTTTGAATTTGTTGTATGATAGATAATAAGAGGTTTTGCTAACTGATAACCTTTTTTTAACAATATTTTAAAACATTTGTTAGTAAAGGCATTATTTAAATCAGATAATGAATTGCTATTTTCAAATTCATTTATAGTTTCTGATTGATCAATTATTTCTATTTGATCTTTTTTTTCATATTCAAAATCAATTTTTTCAATTCTACCATTTATAAAAACTATTT
The DNA here is from genome assembly GCA_902556505.1 of uncultured Pelagibacteraceae bacterium. Lineage (GTDB taxonomy): Bacteria > Pseudomonadota > Alphaproteobacteria > Pelagibacterales > Pelagibacteraceae > Pelagibacter. Next base: position 121,011 of record CACDWM010000002.1, on the reverse strand, counting down.
TATTGTGCTCTAATCCATCTACAAATACAGAGGTATCAACTTTATTAGTAGAAGCTTGATCATTATAAAAACTAAGTTCTCCAATATTATTTTTTATTATTTGATTAATATCTGAAAATTTCCAATCTTCTTCTTTTTTATTTGGAAAACCTTTGTCTATAAAATTATCTAAACAAAATTTTTTTATCTCAATATCTTTTTGAGATAAACTTAAATTTTTTATACTATTATAAAAATCTTTTTGTAATTGTTCTTTCATTTAATTAAAATTTTCATATCCTTTTTTCTCTAATTCTAAAGCTAAATCTGGACCACCAGATTTTACAATTTTTCCATTCATCAAAACATGAACAAAGTCAGGTTTTATATAATCAAGTAATCTTTGGTAATGTGTGATAATTAAAAATGAATTATTTTTATCTCTTAATGTGTTAACTCCATCTGCAACAATCTTTAAAGCATCAATATCTAAACCAGAATCTGTTTCATCTAAAATTGAAAGTTTTGGAGCTAGCAACGACATCTGTAAAATTTCATTTTTCTTTTTTTCACCTCCAGAAAAACCAACATTTAATTGTCTGTTTAATTTTTCCTCATCAAATTTTAATTCTTTAGACTTTTCTTTTACCAATTTTAGAAACTCAATAGCATCAAGCTCTTTCTCACCCCTAGCTTTTCTAACAGCATTTAAAGAAGTTTTTAAAAATATATTTGTATTTACACCTGGAATTTCTAAAGGATATTGAAAAGCTAAAAATATACCCTTGTGTGCTCTTTCCTCTGTTTCAAGTTCAAATAAATCTTTTTCTTCAAAAAGAACTTCCCCTGAAACTTCATAGCCTTTTTTTCCTGATAAAATATTGGACAAAGTACTTTTTCCAGATCCATTAGGACCCATAATTGCATGAACCTCACCGGGATTTATATCTAAGGATAGTCCGTTTAAAATAGACTTATTATCAATTGTTGCATTTAAATTATTTATTTTAAGCATATTAACCCACACTTCCTTCCAGACTGATGCCTACAAGTTTTTGCGCTTCTACAGCGAATTCCATAGGTAATTGTTGCAATACTTCCTTACAAAAACCGTTAACAATTAAGCCAACAGCTTCCTCTGGATTTAATCCTCTTTGTTGACAATAATGTAGCTGCTCTTCACTAATCTTGGATGTGGTAGCCTCATGAGCAATATTGGACTCGGAGTTTTTATTTTTTATATAAGGAACAGTGTGAGCTCCACATTTGTTACCCATTAATAAAGAGTCGCACTGAGTATAATTAGTTGAATTTTTAGCTTTTGATGAAATATCAACTAAACCTCTATATGTCATATCTGAACTACCTGCTGATATTCCTTTAGAAATTATTTTACTTTTAGTATTTTTACCTAGATGGATCATTTTGGTACCTGTATCTGCTTTTTGATGATTGTTAGTAATAGCTATTGAATAGAACTCACCAACAGAGTTATCTCCTTTAAGAATACAACTAGGATACTTCCAGGTAATTGCAGAACCTGTTTCAACTTGTGTCCATGAAATCTTAGAATTTTTACCTTTGCATAAACCTCTTTTGGTTACGAAATTATAAATTCCACCTTTGCCATCTTGATCACCTGGATACCAGTTCTGAACAGTTGAATATTTTATTTCTGCATCATCGAGAGCAACTAGCTCTACATTAGCAGCATGTAATTGATTTTCATCTCTCATTGGAGCTGTACATCCCTCTAAGTAACTTACATAACTTCCTTTATCTGCAATAATTAAAGTTCTTTCAAATTGACCTGTATTAGATGCATTAATTCTAAAATAAGTTGATAGTTCCATTGGGCATCTAACACCCTCTGGAATGTATACAAAAGAACCATCTGTGAAAACTGCTGAATTTAATGTTGCAAAAAAATGATCACTTGTTGGGATTACAGAGCCTAAATATTTTTTGACTAATTCAGGGTGATTTTGAATTGCCTCTGATATAGGACAAAATATAATTCCTTGTTTTGTTAATTCATCTTTAAAAGTAGTAGCTACAGAAACTGAATCAAATACAGCATCAACAGCTATTCCATTTAATCTCGCTTGCTCTTGCAAAGGAATTCCAAGTTTCTTATAAGTTTCTAAAAGTTTAGGATCCAGTTCATCTAAGCTCTTTGGCTTATCTTTCATGCTTTTTGGTGCAGAGTAATAATATAAATCTTGATAATCTATTTTTGGAAATTTAGGTTTCTGCCAATCTGGTTCTTTTAATACTTTAAATCTTTCAAAAGCTTTTAGTCTAAACTCAAGCATCCATGTAGGTTCTTTTTTAATATTAGATATAAATTTAATAACATCTTCATTCAAACCCTTTGGGGCTTGAATATTTTCTATATCTGTCGAAAAACCATATTTATAGTCTTTTAAATTATTTATCTCTTTTTGTCTTTTATCCATTCTAAACTCTTGTTTCTTTATTATTATTTAACAAATCTTTTAAGCTTTTATTTTCAAAAAATGTATTTATGTGAATTTCTAATTCATTCCAAAGATTGTGAGTTATACATTTTGTGGCTTTACCGTTACATCCTCTTTTTGATTCTTTTTTACACTGAACTGTTTTTACTTTTTCATCAACAGCATTAAAAATATTTGTTAATTTAATATCGTTAGGATTTTTATTGAGAACATATCCTCCTTGAGTTCCTCTAATACTTTTAACAATTTCGTTTTTTTTTAATTTAGAAAAAATTTGCTCTAGATAATCTAAAGATATACCTTGTCTCAATGATATATCTCTTAGTGATACTGGATTGATGTTATCAAACCTAGCTAAATCAACTAAAGCCATTACGGCATATCTACCTTTTGATGTAAGTTTCATTTTTTACCCTTAAATTGTGGGTTTTTATATATACTTGACCAAAATGGTCAAGTTTAGAGTATAAAAAAAAACTAACATATTGTCGCTGACTTGTGATAAACGTACATTTTTTTTGAGAATAATAATCAATATCGTTTATGGATAATAAAATTTTAGAAATATTTATACCTGGTCCTGCAGGAAGACTTGAGGCTAAATATTATAAAAGTAAAAAAAATACTTCACCAATTGCTTTAGTATTACAACCCCATCCTCAATATGGAGGAACGATGAATAATAAAGTTGTAGTAGATACTTTCCATACATTTATGGATAACGATTTTTCTGTTTGCAGAGTAAATTTTAGAGGTGTTGGTAAAAGCGATGGAGAATTTGATAATGGTCAAGGCGAACTTGCTGATGCTGCAGCGGCTTTAGATTGGTTAGAAAGAGAAAATTTTGACAATTCACAATGTTGGGTTTCAGGATTTTCATTCGGATCTTTGATTGCAATGCAATTATTAATGAGAAGACCAGAAATAAACAGATTTATAGCTATTTCACCTCAACCAAATGTTTATGATTTTTCATTTTTATCTCCGTGCCCAACTTCTGGTTTAGTTGCTTATGGTAAAAAAGATGAATTAGTACCAGTAGAATACATTACAGAATTAGATAAAAGATTAAGTGCTCAAAAAGGAATTAAAGTAGAATTTAATGCAATATCAGAGGCTAATCATTTCTTTTCGAAAACAAGTGACTCTTTAGTTAAACATCTTGATAAATATATAAAAAAAGAAACTGCACTATATTAAAAATTTTCTACAAGTTTTCCACCCACTGTAAAGTCTTTACATCCAGTTGTTGTGCTAAAAGAAATTGGTAAATTTAAAAAAGACCTTATAGCTAAAAATGCAAATGCTTGAGATTCAACATAATCACCATTTAAATTATAATTATCTATAATTTCCAAAGTAATATTATTTTCATTTGATATATAATTTTTTATACAATTAATTAAATTAGTATTTTTTCTACCACCACCACAAAGCAAAAATGTAATACTTTTTTTTTGACTAACATGTTTTAATCCTTCTGCAATCAAATATGATGTAAAATCTGTTATAGTAGCACAACCATCTTCTAAAGATAATCCTCTAGCAAATGATACATCAAAATTTTTAATATCCAATGACTGGGAGTAAGAATTTATTTTAAAATTATCTATTGCCTGATTTAGAATTAATTGATCAACTTTCCCTACATTAGCTATTTCGCCATTTTTATCAAATTTTTTATTGGAATTCTTTCTTACCCATTCATCAATTAAACAATTGCCAGGACCTATATCAAAAGCAGAAAGGTTATTTTGAAAATTATCTGAGTCATTAATAACTTTTGTAACATTTGCTATACCACCAATATTTAAGAAGCATATTGGAAATTTAATATTAAAATTTTGATTGATTTTTTTTGATAAAATATGATGAAAAATTGGTGTTAAAGGTGCACCTTGACCATTATTTTGAATATCTGCTTGTCTAAAATCGTATATGACTTTTTTTTTGACTATTTGGGACAATAATTTTCCATCTCCTAATTGATTAGTAATTTTCTCATGTGGGTTATGGAAGATTGTTTGACCATGAAAACCTATCAGATCAATTGGATCTCTATATTTTTTTAATGATTGGTTTACTGCATCTGCATGAAAAAGAGTTAAATTACGCTCTAATTCTCTTAATTTTTCCGAATTTTGTAAAAGATCATTCTTAGTTATGACTAAATCTCTTAATCGAACTAACTGATCTTGAAGATTTTTATCGTATTCATAATAATCATCTAAAATATCTGAAAATTCATCATATCCATCTGACTTAATTATAGATAGATCAATACCATCCATAGATGTTCCGCTCATTAATCCAATTGCAGTATATAATTTTTTTTTCATTGATATGTTTTTTAAAAAAAATTTGTATATTGTAACTATAAACTTATGAATAAATTTTTAAAAGAATTTAAAGATAGAGGTTTTTTCTATCAATGCACAAGTGAAGATGAATTATCTAAACAATTAGATCAAGAAAATATTAAAGGTTACATAGGTTTTGACTGTACGGCTGAAAGCTTACATGTAGGTAGCTTACTGCAAATAATGTGTTTACGACTTCTTCAAAAAAATGGGCATCGACCAATAGTTTTACTTGGTGGAGGAACTACAAGAATTGGGGATCCGTCTGGTAAAGACAAAACTAGAAAAATATTAAGTGAAGAAGAAATAGAAAAAAATATTAAAAATATCAAAAATATTTTAAAAAAATTTTTAGATAATGATGATCCGAATACAAAGCCAATATTTGTAAACAATTATACTTGGCTTAAAGATTTAAATTATATTTCATTTTTGAGAGATATCGGAAAACACTTCACGATAAATAGAATGCTAACATTTGATAGTGTAAAACTCAGATTAGATAGAGAACAATCTCTAAGCTACATGGAGTTTAACTATATGATTTTACAAGCATATGATTTTCTTGAATTAAATAAGAAAGAAAATTGTGTATTACAAATTGGAGGTTCTGATCAATGGGGAAATATTGTTAATGGTGTTGAGCTAATAAAAAGATATTCTAATAATCAAACCTATGGTTTAACAACGCCCTTAATTACGCTAGCAACTGGAGCTAAAATGGGAAAAACTGAAAGTGGGGCCATTTGGTTGGATGAAAAATATTTATCACCTTATGATTATTGGCAGTTTTGGAGAAATGTAGATGATAGAGATGTAATTAAATTTTTAAAAATGTTCACTGAAATCGAAATTAAGGAAATAGAAACAATTAAAGATAAAGATATAAATGAATTAAAAATACTCCTTGCGAATAAAACTACAGAAATGTTACATGGAAAGAAAGCAGCTAAAAATTCTGAGCAAGCAGCAAAAGAGGCTTTTTCCGGAAACGCTCTGGGTTCGAACTTGCCTAAAGTTAATGTTCAATCAAATAAATTAAAAGAAAAAATAAATATAGTAGACCTTGTTTTATTATCTAAACTAGAAAACTCTAAAAGCGAAATCAGAAGACTTTTAAAAGGGAATGCGGTTAAAATAAATGACAGTGTCATTTCAGATGAAAAATTCGAAATCAATAAAAATTTATTTAAAGATAACTATCTTAAACTTTCCCTTGGAAAAAAAAGACATATTAAAATTGAATTAAATTAATTTTTTTTAATTTTCTCTAAAGTTCTAGTAATAAATCTAGGCGTCAAAGTTTTTATAGGATTTACAGTAGTTTCTAAATCTTTAGGAGGACCTTTTATTTTAAAACTGACTCCAAAAACACCATCACCTACTTTCTTTCCAATCAATAAATCTCCAAGCAAAGGTATTGAGGCAATAGATCTGTTAATAGTCGTTGCTGGAACCAGGGTTCCTTTTAAACTAATTAATTTATCCTCTTCAATGTAACCTTCCAATAAAATTGATATAGCTGGGCCAATTGCGTATAGCTCTTCAATTTTCATAATCTTATCTTGATTAGTAAAATTCATCTCAAAATCTGTAAATCTAATACCCTCTCCTGTAAGTAAATCTGCTATTCCTTGAAGAGATGCAAGAGATAACAACTTGGCTAGCGCTGGAATTTCTTTAACTTTAAAATTATCAATTACTAATTTAGAAGTTGAAACTCCATTTTTTTTAAGCGAGTAAAAATCTAAATATCCCTCCCTACCATCTTTAAATCCTTTAATAAATTTATATCTGTCAACAAGGGGTTTTGCCATAGATGAAGTAAGAGTAGTAATTTTTTCACCTTGATTATTTGTTCTAATTGTAAATTTTATATTTTGTGAATTTTTAAAAGAAGCCAAAATATCTGCCTCTGCTACTTTATTATTATTAATGTTTATCTTTCCATCTAAATCCTTAACAAAATATATTTTATCAAAATAAACTTCATCTAAATTTAGATCTATACTTATGTTGTTTTCAAAGAAATTGTTTTCTTTTTTATCATCAGCATCTAGTAAATTCGAAATTAAAGAATTTGCATTAAACGAGGTGCCATCAATTAAATATTTTTGGCCTTCTATTTTTTTTATATTGTAATTATTTTTTTTATTTTCTGTATCTAAATAATTAAAATTTACCTGATCAATTTCAATTAATTGATTAAAATTGTTTAGAGATAAATTCTTAATTTTAATATTGTTATCTTCTTCATTAAGAACAAAGCTATTGATATTAAGATTTTTATTATTTTTTAATTCTCCATTAATTTGAAGATTCATGTTACTACCATCTTTTTTTTGATAATTAATGTTATCAATTGTAAATTTTGTATTTGTTATATTTAAATTAGTATTAAAGTTTATTTTATTTTCTTTTTTCTCAATAATATAATCAATTTCTTCAAAATCTTTATCTATTTTAAATTTTCCAGAACCTGAAAAAGTAAGATTATTATTTTTAAATTTAATTCTTAATTTCTGATTATTAAAATCAATTTTTTTATTGATTTGAGGGAAGAAAATTTTTAAAGAATCTTGTTGTTCTAAAACTATATTTTTTACAAATAATTCTGAATCTATACTTAAATCTTTATCTTTTTTATTAATTAAATATTTTATTTCATCTGCTTCGTTAGCATTTAACTTAATTTGTCCCTCGCCGCTTATTGACAAATTGTTATCCTTATAATTTAAATTTAATTTGTGATTATCAAGTAAAATTAAGTTATCGACCTCTGGAAAATAGTTTTTAATTATTTTTAAGTTTTTATATTTTAACTGGGTAATATTTATATCAGAACTTAATATAATATTTTTAACTTTGAATTTTTCATCTATTTCTAAAGAAAATTCATTATTTGTTTTAAATTTAGCTTCATCAATGACTATATTTTCAAAACTTAAATTTAATAATTTTAATATATTTAAATTTAAACTTGACTGATCGGTTTCAATAACAGCATCAACTAAAAAACTATTTTTTTTCTTTTTTATGTTTAATGTTTTTGAAATAAAATTTACTTCTTCTACGTTAAAATTTATTTCATCAAAATGATAATTATCTTTTTGAAAATTAAAATTAAAATTTATATTCTTTAAATTAGCCTTATTTAAAAAATCTATACTTGCATCTTTTATCAAACCTTCAATTTTATAATCATTTTTAAATTTGCCATTTTCATCGATGTTCAAACTCAAATCTATAATTACATGACCTTTTTTTACAATTTTTTCTAATATAAATAATTGAGGTTTGTTATTTATGGTTCGAATAAATTTAATTAAATCATTTAGTAATATAGACTTAGTTTGTATCTCTATATTCGATGATGAAATCTTATTTTTAATTAAAGAACTTAGCGAAACTTGCGTTTTAATACTTTCTAATTCTAAAGGTCTTTTTGAAAAATATAATGTGGTACCGATCGTTTTTGCATAAATTTTTAGTTTAAAAGGATCTAGAGTTAATTTAATTTTTTTTAAATCTATATCTATATTTTTATTTATTAGTGAAATTCTTTTTTTTATTTGATCGTTAAATTTATTTGTCTCTATACCTACAAAGCTAAGGTAAACTGTTATAATAACTAACACCGACAGAAGCAGGATAAAATATTTTAAAATATTATTTTTCATTTAATTTATAAAGCGATTGTTCCAAAAATTCGTCAATATCCCCATCCAATACTTTATCGGGACTACTGCTTTCAAAATTACTTCTATTATCTTTTACAAGTCTGTAAGGTTGAAGAACATAAGATCTAATTTGATGCCCCCACCCTATTTCAGATTTAGAACTTTCAACATTTTGATTTTCTTCCTCTCTTTTTTTAATTTCATAATCATATAATCTCGCTCTCAACATGTTCATGCATGTTTCTTTATTTTTATGTTGAGATCTTTCATTTTGACACTGAACAACAATTTTTGATGGAATATGCGTTATTCTAACTGCACTATCAGTAGTGTTAACATGCTGGCCGCCTGCTCCACTGGAACGATAGGTGTCTATTCTTAAATCTTTTTCTAAAATTTCTATATTTATATTTTCATCTACAACTGGATAAATCCAAACACTTGCAAAACTTGTGTGCCTTCTTGCTCCAGAGTCAAATGGAGATATCCTAACTAATCTATGTATTCCTGATTCTTTTTTTAACCATCCAAAAACATAGTCACCATCTATTTTAACTGTTGCAGACTTTATTCCAGCCTCGTCACCTCTATGTTCACTAATCAAACTTGATTTAAAATTTTTTTTATCAGACCATTTTAAATACATTCTTCTCAGCATATCAGCCCAATCTTGACTTTCTGTGCCTCCAGCACCAGCATGTATTTCTATATAACAATTTAAAGGGTCTGCTTCATTAGATAAAAAACATTTAATTTCATTTTTTTTAACCTCACTTCTTAAGTCTTTTATATTTTGGAGAACTTCTTTTTGAACTTGTAAATTCTCTTCTTCAAACGCCAGTTGATTCAAATCATCTAAATCTTTAAGTTTTTCAATATTATTATTTAAAGAATTAGTTAAATCTTCATAAAATTTCTTTTCTTTGATTACTCTTTGAGAATTATTTTTATCTTGCCAAAAATTGGCGCTAAGCATTTGTGAATTTAAAGATTGAAGTTTTGAGTGGATATTGTTTTTTTCAAAGATACTCCTGTATTTTTTGATTTATCTTTTTAATCTCTTCTTTTAAATTTTGATAATTATTATCCATTAATAAAACTTTAATATATTATTTGAATCTAATCTATCTGAATTTGTATAAAGTACTTTTCCATCAACCACATTTTCTTTTTTAAAAACCTCAATAATAGTATTGTTTGAGTTAAATTTTGCTTTTTGACCTGTTAAAGGGTCAACAACCATCATCACTGTGCCTTTAGCAGCCTTAAATGGTCTTGCATCATTTTTGTTTATAGAATCACTTATAAAACTTTTGAATATTGGCAAAGCTGTTTTAGATCCCGTTTCATATTTTCCTAATGGAGTTGGATTATCTGAACCAACATAAACACCAACTAGTACATTTGAGGTAAAACCTATAAACCAAGTATCTGTATTTTTATTTGTTGTCCCAGTTTTACCTGCAATATTTAAATTTAAATCTTTTAGTTTTTTAGCCGTTCCTCTTTGAACAACTCCTTCTAAAATGGATGTCATTTGAAAAGCTGTTTCTGGAGAAAAAATTTGAGTGTAGTTATTTTTAATCTCTGGATAATCGTTGGTTAAATAAGAAATTTGATCACAATTAATGCATTTTCTTTTATCATTATTAAAAATAGTGTTTCCCTCACTGTCTTGAATTCTATCTATCAGTATTGGTTCAACAAGTTTTCCTCCATTAACAAAAACCGAATAGGCAGATGTAAGTTTTAATAAAGTTGTTTCAGCAGATCCCAAAGATATAGATAAAAGCTCTTCTGGATTATCATAAATTTTTAATGCTTTTGAAAAATCAACTATTTTCTCTACACCAAGATTTTGGGCTATTCTTACTGTCATTAAATTTCTAGATTTTTCCAAGCCCACCCTTAAAGTTGATGGTCCATAAAATTTCTTTCCATAATTTTCTGGTTTCCACATTTTTAAATCATCTCCTTGATCTAAAACCAGAGGTGCATCTAGAACTAATGATGTTGGTGTAAAATTATTCTCTAAGGCTAAGGCATAAACAAATGGTTTGAAAGCTGATCCAGGCTGTCTTTTAGCTTGAGTAGCTCTGTTAAACTCACTTTGCTTAAAACTAAAACCACCACTTAGTGCTAAAACTCTACCAGTATATGGATCCATCACAACAATTCCACCATTTACTTTTGGCAGTTGTTGTAAATTAAAAATATTTTCTTTAGCGTTTTTAACGTAAATTACATCACCAGGTTTTAATAATTTATCAAATTCTTTCTTTGTCCAAGAAATACTCTGATATTCTATAACACCTTTAATATTATCTTCTGTTTCTATTTCTGCTGAAAATTTATTTATTTTTTTAACTATTGCTAATTTCCAATTGATTGAATTTTCTAATTTATACTTTTCTAAATCTTTTTTCCATCCTGAATTATAAATCTTATTAGTAAGTGGTCCTCTCCATCCCTTTCTTTTATCGTATTTTATCAATCCATTTCGTAGAGATTTTGTAGCAATTGTTTGTAAATTTAAATCTATTGGAGTATTGATATTAAACCCTTGTTTGTAAACTTTATCATATCCCAAAGTTTCAATTACACCCTTTCTGACATCCTCAATAAAATATTGAGCATTTTCTAAATAAATTTTTTTATTTTTTTTTAAAATTATTTCCTCTTGTGAAAGTTTTTCATACCACTGTGAAGTCAAATAATTATTATCTAACAAATTTTTTAAAACTAAATTTCTTCTAAATTTTGCTATATCTGGATCTCTATAAGGATTATATCTACTAGGTGCTTTTGGTAAAGCTGCTAATAAAGCAGCTTCTGAATAATTCAAATCTTTAATGGATTTATCAAAATATTCTAAGCTTGCGGCGGCTACTCCATATGCTCCACTTCCAAGATAAATTTGATTTAGATAAAGTTCTAGAATTCTTTCTTTAGATAAAGCTCTTTCTATTCTAAAAGCTAGAATTGCCTCTTTAATTTTCCTATTTAAACTTACTTCATTTGTTAGTAGAAAGTTTTTTGCCACCTGCTGAGTAATTGTAGATGCTCCCTCCAATCTTTTAGAAGATAAAATATTTGAAATATTGTTTATTACTGCTCTAATAACGCCTTTAGCGTCAACACCTGGATGTTTAAAAAAATTTTTATCTTCAGCAGATAAAAATGCGTTAATTACATTTTTTGGAATTGAATTAAATGGAACAAATACTCTTTTTTCCTGTGAGAAATCTGCCACCAAATCACCATTACCAGAGTAAACTTTACTGGAAACAGGAGGTTTGTAATTTTTAAGAAATTTATAATCTGGTAAATCATTAGAATAAGTCCATAAGATGCTTATTATCGAAATTGCTGATAATAGAATAAAAGACGTAATTAAAATAAAGATATTTCTTAAAAATTTATTCATTTTAATTTCATTATATCTTGGAATTTGTTAAAGATATGGCAAGAATATTAAACAAAATTTTAAAAATTAAATTACTAATGAAATTAACATCTACAAAATTATGGAAAAAAATTTATATATCGATGCCTCGCATCCTAACGAAACTAGAGTTGTTCTTAAATCAGGTGAAAATATTGAAGATTACGAGTACGAAGGTTTAAAAAATAACTTAATTAAAAATAATATTTATTTAGGCAAAGTAAGTAGAATTGAACCTTCTTTGCAAGCAGCTTTTGTTGATTTTGGAAGAGAGAGGCATGGGTTTTTGTCTTTTAATGACATTCAGTCAGATTATTATCAGATACCGAAAGCAGATTTAGAAAAAATTAAAGAGGAGGAAGAAAAAGCTAGAGAAGAACTTTCAAGAGAAGTTGAGGCTAAAGAAGAGGAAAATATTGCTGAAGGAAAACTAGAAATTGATGATCCTTTAGAAAAGATATCAGAAGAACAAATAGAAGAAGATTCAAATAATAAAGACAATATTTCTGAAAAAGAAAATTTAGATGATGTAAGAGAAAAAAAAAAAGAGCATAGATTTAAATTTAAAAGATATAAGATTCAGGAAGTAATTAAACCTAACCAAGTAATTCTTGTACAAGTACTTAAAGACGAGAGAGGTCAAAAAGGTGCAGCTTTAAGCACTTTTATTTCTATTGCTGGTAAATATATAGTATTAATGCCAAACACTCCTAAAGGTGGAGGTATATCAAGAAAAATATTTAATCCTGCTGATAGAAAAAAAATAAGAACTATTTTAAATGAAATTGAAATACCTAAGGAGATGGGATTAATTGTGAGAACTGCTGGAAGCAATAAAACAAAAAATGAAATAAATAATGATTTAACAACTTTAATTAATACCTGGGGTCAAATTAAAGAAAATGCAATAAATTCTATTGCTCCTTCTTTAATTCACCAAGAAAGTGAAATTATTAAAAGAACTTTAAGAGATATGTTTGATGAAAATACCCAAAATATAATTATAGAAGGTAACGAGGGTTATAAAAAAGCTCAATCGTTCATGAAAACTATGATGCCATCAAGTGTGAAAAAAGTAAAAAAATATAGAGGGAAAATTCCACTATTCATTCAAGAAAATATTGAACAAAAGTTAAATCAAATATTTGACTCTGAAATTAAACTTAAATCAGGAGGATATTTGGTTATCAACCCAACAGAGGCTTTGGTTTCTATTGATATAAATTCTGGAAGTTCAATAAAAGGAAAAAATGTTGAAAGCACTGCTTTGGATACAAATATCGAGGCTGCTGAAGAAATAGCAAGACAAATTAAAATAAGAGATTTATCTGGATTAATAATTATTGATTTTATAGATATGCTTAGTTACGGAAATAGAAGATTGGTAGAGAGAAAACTTAAAGAAAAATGCAGGACAGATAGAGCTAGAATTCAAATTGGTAGAATAAGCAACTTCGGTCTTTTGGAAATGTCAAGACAAAGACTAAGAGAAAGTGCTATAAAATGGAAAGTTACATTAACAGATGAATCTTTCGCTCAAAAACTCTTAAAAATTGTTGAATTAAAAGCTGTAATAAACAAAGCTAAATTTGTTGAATTAAAAGTATGCGAGAAAATTTCTGATTTCCTTAAAGAAAACTTTGTCAATGATTTAACTTATTTTGAAAAAAAAAATAAAATAACAATAGACATTATTAGTGATAATTCTTTAATTATACCTGAGTACATCATAGATATTAAAAATAAATCAAAAAAAACAATTGAGTTAATAGAATATTATGAAAAATTGAAAAATTTGGAAATACAAAATAAAGAAAGTAAATTAGCAGAAAATAAAGAGAAGAAGAAAATTAATAAAAAAATTTTTAAGAAAAAAAGACGTTTTAAAACAACTAAATAATTCCTTTTGTTGGAGAGGATGGATTACCCATTAAAACTTTATCTATTCTCCCAGATTTATATGATTGTCTTCCTGCTATAACTGCATTCTTAAATGCGAGCGCCATTTCAAAAGGTTTTTTTGCTTTAGCAATTGCAGTATTAACAAGTACTCCGTCACATCCTAGCTCCATTGCAATTGTTGCATCCGACGCCTGACCTAAGCCAGCATCAATAATTAATGGAAGTTTTGTTTGTTTTCTAATAATTTGAATATTGATTTTGTTTTGAATACCTAGCCCTGATCCTATAGGTGCAGCTAAAGGCATAATAGCGTCAGCACCTGAATTCTCTAAACGCTTAGCCATTAAAGGATCATCATTGCAATAAACCATAACCTTAAAACCTTCTTTGGCAAGAACTTCTGTGGATTTTAAAGTTTCTATCATATCAGGAAATAAATTTTTTTTATCTCCCAAAACTTCTAATTTAACCAACTTCCAACCACCTATTTCCCTAGCTAATCGTAAAGTTCTTAAAGCTTCTTTTGAATTAAAACATCCGGCAGTATTAGGTAAATATGTTATTTTATTTGGATCAATATAATCCATCAGTAAAGGCTTGTTTTTGTCTGAAATATTAACCCTTCTTACGGCGACTGTTACGATTTCTGCCCCAGACAGTTTAATTGCTTTTGCACACTCAGTCATACTTTTATATTTTCCCGTTCCAACAATTAATCTGGAATTAAATTTTTTATTTGCAATAATTAGACTATCTTTTTTCAAATTAACCGCCTCCAATAAAATGAACTATTTCAATTTTATCATTTTTATTTAATTTTATTTTATTAATTTTTTTTTTATCTACTATTTCTTCGTTAAGCTCAATTGCTACTTTATTTAATGGTATTTTTAGATTTTTTAACACCATAAAAAGGTTAGAATTTTGAGTTATAGATTTGATTTTACCATTTATTTTAATTTTTATTTTTTTTATTTTTTTCATCGTATATAAATGCTGAATGAATAATAAAATAATTATTATTAATGGTCCAAATCTTAATCTATTAGGAGAAAGAGAACAATCACAATATGGATCAACTACGTTTGACCAACTTAAAGAAAATTGTTCTAAAAAAGCGCAAGAAATTGGTCTTGATGTTGAATTTGCCCAATCTAATGTTGAAGGAGAACTCGTTAATATAATTCAAGATGCTAGAAAAAAATTTGATGGTATGATTATAAATGCTGCTGCATTTACTCATACCTCTGTGGCCATAAGAGATGCTCTAGATTTATTCAAAAAACCAATTATCGAGCTACATTTATCTAATATTTACAAAAGAGAGGAATTTAGACATAAATCACTTATAAGTGGTGTCGTAAGTGGAGGAATATTTGGATTAGGTGCTGAAGGATATATTTTGGCCATAATTTCATTACAAAAGACTTTGCAAAATGAAAATAGATAAAAAAATAATTCAAGAACTTAGTGATTATTTAAAAGAATTTAATCTTACTGAAATTGAGATAACTGAAAAGGATACAAAAATTAAAGTATCAAAAAATAATGTTTCAATTAGCAATCAACCACAAGTTATTTCGTCCTCATCACCAGCAACAAGTTCAACACCTATTCAAACTCAAAATGCTAAATCAGGAACTGAAATTACTTCACCTATAATTGGAACAGCATATCATGCACCAGAGCCCGGTGCTAAAAAATTTGTTGAGGTTGGAAAAAAAATTAAAAAAGGTGATACAATAATGATTGTTGAGGCAATGAAAACAATGAATCATGTTCCTTCAACAGCAGATGGTGTAGTAAAAGAAATTTGTGTTGAAGATGGCCAACCTGTAGAATTTGGTCAAACTATTATTATCCTAGAATAAATAATGTTTAAAAAAATTTTAATTGCAAACCGTGGGGAAATTGCAGTTAGAATTATTAGAGCATGTAAAGAATGGGGAATTCCTACTGTAGCTGTTCATTCTGATGTAGATAGAGAAAGTATGCATGTTAGAATGGCTGATGAAAGTGTATGTATTGGTTCTCATCAACCAGCAAATAGTTATTTAAATATTCCAGCTTTAATGTCAGCAATAGAACTTACAAATGCTGATGCTGTTCATCCTGGCTATGGTTTTCTTTCGGAAAATGCAAATTTTGCAAGAATTTTAGAAGAGAATAAAATTAATTTTATAGGAGCTTCATCAAAACATATTGAAATGATGGGTGATAAAATCCAAGCAAAAAGAATAGCTGAGGAAAATGGATTACCTGTTATTGAAGGTTCTGAAGGAGGAGTAAAAGACGTTTCTGAAGCAAAAGAACTTTGTAAAAAAATTGGTTTTCCTGTCTTAATTAAAGCCTCAGGTGGAGGTGGAGGTAAAGGTATGAAAATAGTTTATGAGGAAAAAGAATTTGAAACGTTGTTTTCAACTGCAAAATCAGAAGCACAAAAATACTTTGGTAATGACGAAGTTTATATTGAAAAATTTTTTCAAAATCCAAGACATATTGAGGTTCAAATATTAGCTGGAAAAAATAGAGTAGTTCACCTTCATGAAAGAGATTGCTCAGTTCAAAGAAGACATCAAAAATTAATAGAAGAAACACCAAGTCCGGTTTTAAATGATAAAATAAGAAAAGATTTATTTGAGAGAACAGTAAAAATGGTAGCAAAAATAGGCTATATGGGAGCTGGCACTGTTGAGTTTATATATGAAGATGGAAAATTTTATTTCCTTGAAATGAATACAAGAGTTCAAGTTGAACATCCTGTAACTGAGATGGTTACTGGGATTGATATTATTAAAGAGCAAATTTGGATTACTTTTTCAGGAGAAACAGCTTTAAAACAAAGTGATATAAATCCTAGAGGACATGCAATTGAATGTAGAATAAATGCTGAGGATGCTACTAAAAACTTTCAGCCTTCGCCTGGAGTTATTACCATGTGTCATCAACCGTCTGGTTTTAGAACTAGAGTAGATGGCGCAATATTTCAAGGTTATAAGGTAACACCCTATTACGACAGTATGGTTTGTAAGTTAATTTGTCATGGTAGAAACAGAACAGAAGCTATTCAAAGAATGAATAGATCTTTAGATGAATTTGTAATTGAAGGAATAACTACAACAATACCTCTACATAAAAAATTACTAAACCACAAAAAATTTATCAATTCAGATTTTAACGTTAGTTGGCTAGATAAAGATTCAATTGTTTAATAACAGTTTACAAGCCAAACATCATAAACAGGATGGTCAAAAGGTGCAATTGATGGACTTGATGAAAACATCCAACCATTAAAAATAAAAACTTCATCGTTATTTTTATTAGTCAAATCTCTAACTTGGATATAAGCAGTTATTTCTGGATTATCATCAAATTCTGAATTTTTACATTTCAGACTTTTAATTGATAAATCTTTAAACTTTACTAATTCTCCATTTTTAAGTTTAAGTAAAGTGTTTTTTGAACTTATTTTATCCAAAATTTTGATATCAGTAAAAGTTCCCTCTAAATTATTTTTTGCGTTTAAGTTTAAAACTAAACAAAAATAAAATAAAAAAACTAAATAGATTAATTTAAAATTATTCTTTCCAACTTGAGTATTTCTTTTTAATACCATCTTTATTTTTATTTGGATAATATGCTGCGTCAGTCCCAGTTAAATTTTCTTGATGTGGTTTTTGCCATTCATATTTTTCTAAGGTATGTTTTTTCTCAATTTTATTTGGTGTAAAATGTATCCAAGAATACCATTCAACAGGAATTTTAGATGCGTCTATTGTGTTTGAATAGATAACCCATCTTTTTCCGTTTTTACTTTCATAGTATTTATTACCTAGCTCATCAGCGCCAACTAGTTTTCCAAAAAAAATAGTTTTTAATCTTGTTCCAAAAGTATCTTGATTCCACCAAGTGAAAATTTTCTTTAAGAGTGTCAACATAATATTTTTTTATTTATTCAATTAAAAATTGTAAAATTTAAATTAGACTAAAATATGAATATGTATATAAATTAATTGATTCATTATTCAAATTAAAATTTAAATTGAGGTCAAATGGCAAAGTATTTAGTTGAAACTTATTATACCTGTACCTTTAAAGTAAATCATTATTTAGATGATATTAATGAGACAGAGTTAAAAAATTTAGAAAAAAGAGATGATGGTAAATTTGAGGTTTTAGACGTAAAACTTGATAATAGAAAAACAAAAAGTTTAGATCCTAAAAACAATAAAGTCCTTGAAAACAACAAAGTGGATGTAGTTACCGAAACGGATAAAAAAAACCCAATAATTAAAGAAAGTGTAATAACAAGTATAAACATGGCTAACGAGAAGTTAGGTAAAAGGTTTAGCATGCCTGACAGAAGAAAAGGATATATTCAAAAAGCTACTATTGGTGACCACAAAGTTTACCTACATACTGGAGAATATGAAGACGGAAAAATTGGAGAAATATTTATTGATACCAGTAAAGAAGGTGAACTTGTTAAAGCCTTAATGAATAACTTTGCAATTGCTGTTTCTTTAGGCCTTCAATACGGTGTTCCGTTAGATGAGTTTATAAGTGCATTTGTTGGCACAAAATTTGAACCATCAGGCAAAGTACATGGTAATGATAGAATTTTAAGTGCTACATCAATTTTGGATTATATTTTCAGAGAATTAGCTATTTCATATCAAAATAGAGAAGATCTAGCACATACTCCAGCTATTGGAGGAAATGATGCCACAAATACAGAAGATCAAAGCTCTGAAGATCAAAATCAATTATTGAAAATTGTAAAAGACATTACCAGTAAAGGTTTTGTTAGAAATAATTATAAAAAAAATCTAGTTGATCTTTCAGATGTAAAAATAAGTTTAAAAGGTAAAAAATAAGTTATTTTTTTGCTTTTAAAGCTAAATTTAATTCTTTCAATTGATCTGGATTTACCTCAGATGGTGCATTCATCATCAAATCTTGTGCGTTTTGGTTCATTGGAAACATAGTAACTTCCCTAATATTTTTCTCATTAGCAAGTAACATTACTATTCTATCAATACCAGGTGCTATTCCTCCATGTGGTGGTGCGCCATAACTAAGTGCGTTAATCATACCACTAAATTTTTCATCTACTTGATTTTTATCATATCCTGCGATCGAAAACAGTTTATACATAAGTTCTGGTTTATGATTTCTAATTGCTCCTGAAGATAATTCTATACCATTACAAACTATGTCGTATTGATAAGCAAGTATATCTAATGGGTTTTCAAAATCTTTTTCACTTAAATTACCTTGGGGCATTGAAAATGGATTGTGACTAAATTCAATCTTGTTTGTTGACTCATCTTTTTCAAACATTGGATAGTCTACAATCCAGCAAAATGCGAAAACATTTTCGTCGATTAAATCTAGATCTTTTGCAATTTTATCCCTTGCTAATGCAGTAATTTTTTCTAATTCGTCTTGTTTTCCACAAGCCATGAAAATACTATCCCCTATTTCACAGTTTGTTTTTTTCATAATTTCAGCCAATGCATCCTGAGAAAAAAATTTTCCTATAGGGCCTTTTGCTGAAATATCTTTATCTTTTTCAAAAGTAAAATAAGCTAAACCAGAGGCACCTTCTTCTTTTGCCCATTTATCAATATTATCAAAAAAACTTCTAGGTTTATCTTTTGTATTTTTTGCAATAATACATCTGACTTTTGATCCAGATTTTACTAATTTTTTAAATATTTCAAATGAAACATCTTCCCTTGTAAAAATTTCAGTTATATCATTTATAACGAGTGGGTTTCTTAAATCTGGTTTATCTGTACCATATTTAAGCATTGCTTCCTTGTATGAAATCTTTGGAAATTTATCAAACATCAGTTTTTTAGTTGAAAAATTTTTAAATGTATTAACCATTAATTTCTCAACTACATTAAATACATCTTCCTGCTCAACAAATGACATTTCTAAATCTAATTGATAAAATTCTCCAGGACTTCTGTCCGCTCTCGCATCTTCATCTCTGAAACAAGGTGCAATTTGAAAGTATCTATCAAAGCCCGAAACCATTATTAATTGTTTAAATTGCTGAGGAGCTTGAGGTAGTGCATAAAATTTTCCTGGATTTAAGCGACTTGGTACTAAAAAATCTCTAGCACCCTCTGGACTAGATGAGGTTAAAATTGGTGTTTGAAATTCTAAAAAACCTAATTTAGTCATTTCATTTCGGATGTATGAAATAACCTTGGATCTTAAAATAATATTTTCATGAATTTTTTTTCTTCTTAAATCTAAGAATCTATATTTCAATCTTATTTCTTCTGCATATTCTTGATCGCTAAAGATTGGCATTGGTAGCTCTTTACAAATACCTAAAACTTCATGCTGCTCAATAACAACCTCAATTTCACCAGTGTCAATTTCAGAATTAATTGTTTCTTTGGATCTGTTAACAACTTTCCCCTCAACTTTAATTACTGTTTCTAATTGCATTTTTTCTAAATCAGAAAAATATTTATTATCTTTATCAATTATACATTGGGTAATTCCATAATTATCTCTCAAATCAATAAATAATAAATTCCCATGGTCTCTTTTTTTATTTATCCAGCCTGAGAGAGAAATTTTTTTATCTACATCCTCTTTTCTTAATTCATTACACTTGTGTGTTCTGTATTTATTCAATTAAACCTCTAATGCTTCTTTTATAATTTTAAAATCGATTGGTTTCTTTCTTTTTAAACTAATTTCGTCGATTTTATATATGAAATCAGAAATTTTGCCATAAGTTCTATCAATTCTCTTAATTATAAATTCAATAAGTTTTTGGTCTATTGATATTTGACGATCAGAAAGATTTTTTAATATTAGCGCATAAATTAAATCGTCACCAGGTTTTTCAATTTGAGATAAAATAAAATTATTAGATCTTGAATTAAGATCATTTAATTTAAAATTAAAGTCAACTATTGGTATTTTTGAGGTTACAATTAAGTACTTATTATCCTGATCTATTATATTTATAAGTGTAAATAATAAGTTTTCATTTATTTTTTCAGTTAAATCCTCAATAATAATATTTTCATATATTTTAATTTTTTGAAGAAAGTCATTATTAATATCTTCTGCATTAATTTTAATTCCTCTGTGCTTTTCTAAAAATATATTTATTAAATGACTTTTTCCTGAAAACTTTTCACCTATTAAGTTTATAAAATTTTTATCCCATTTTGGCCAGCTATTTAAAAGGCTAAAAGAGTGTTCGTTGCTGTTTGAAACATAAAAATCCTGATCTTTAAAATTTTGATCATAATCAAATTTAAGTATTTGCTGATTAAGATCTGTCATTTAAAACCCAAATTTTATTTTTAATTTCAAAATCATAATTTTGATCACTCATAACTTCTAAAAACTTATCAGGTGTTCCATTAAAAATAACTTTATAAAAATTATTTCGATTATTGAACTTATAAATTGAAAAATTATATATCAAATCCATATCAGATAAAATTTTTTCAAATTTATTAATTTTTATATTATTAGAGTTATCAATAGAAATATTTAAAGATAACTTTACAGAAGTATTGATTTGATTTTGTGATTTCCAAAAATCTTCGTAGACTAATTTTATATTATCAATTAATTCAAATAACTCTTCTTCATCATCAAAATTAACTTCAGTATAATTTAAATTCTTTATATTTTTTTTTTTATTGAAAAAAATTTTATTAAATACTCTTATTTTATTATCATCTTTAAACACAATCATAATTATGTGATCATTTATATTGTATTTGTTTATAATTTCTTTGAAGTCATAAGTTTCTAAATTATTAATATTTCTTTTTATTAAACTAAAATCATCAAGATCTTGAGTGGGTAAGATATAATTTAAAAGATTTTTTTTTTTGTTATTTACATTCCAGCTGGAAAATAATTTATCCTCAGAGAACATTGAAACTTGATTTTTATTCTGATCAACAAAAACTGGAATGAATAAGAAATCTTTTTTTACAGGTAAAGACGGAAATACATTTTTTGACTCTAGTAAATCAAATATAATTTTTTTATTAAATGAAACATTAAGGGTAAGATAATAAATTTCATCTATAAACTTTTCCTCCTTAATAGAGAAAGTTTCTATCATTCCTTTTATTTGATTTATTGGCGTTTTTTTTAATTTTATTTGATCTTTACTTTGGACAATTGAAAAAATTAGTTCATTAAATGCCTTTAAAAATCCTTTATCAATAATTTCATTTTTATTAAAATTTATTTCAAAAGGTGTTGATATTTCAATATCATTTATAGAAAATGTCTTTGCATGACTATTTTCTGTGGAAAAGAAAATATTTATTAAAGCAAGAAATAAAAAAAAATTATATAAAAGCCTTAATTTATAAAGTTGAGAAATAAATTTCATAAAACATATTAATGAATAAAAAAAAATTTACCTATAAAAAAAGTGGAGTTAATATCAAAGCTGCAGACAAGTTTGTTGATTTCATTTCTACAGTTTCAGCAAAAAAAAGAGGCAAAAAAAAGTTTTCAAATATAGGTGGGTTTGGCTCAATAACAAATATACCTAGTAACATTAAACAACCTAAAATCGTAGCTTGCACAGATGGTGTGGGAACCAAAATTGAAATTGCTAATACATTAAATAAATTTGATACCATTGGAATTGACTTGGTTGCTATGAGTGTAAATGATTTAATCGTACAAGGAGCTAAGCCTTTGCTTTTTTTAGACTATATATCAATAAATAAAATTGATCTTAAAAAACTTAAAGCAATAATAAAAGGGATTAACAAAGGCTGTAATCAATCAGAATGTGAGCTCGTCGGTGGAGAAACTGCTGAAATGCCAGGTACGTATGAAAAAGGTAAATTTGATATTGCAGGTTTTGCTGTAGGAGTTGTAGGAAAGAATAGAATTTTAAATAAAAATAAAATAAAAAAAAATAATCTTATAGTTGCAATTCCTTCCAGTGGTTTACATTCTAATGGTTATTCTCTTGTAAGATATTTATTAAAACAAAAAAAAATAAATATTAAAAAAAATAAATTTTTAAAATCTGAGCTTCTAAAACCAACTAAAATATATGTTAAAGAAATAATGAATTTAATAAACAACAACTTAATCAATGGCTGTGCGAATATAACTGGAGGAGGTTTGTCTGATAATATTAAAAGAATTATACCAGATAAACTCTCAGCACATATAAATTTAGATAAAATTGAAACTTCTAAAATATTTAATTGGCTTAAAAATAATGGAATTTCTGATAAAGAAATGCTTAAAACATTTAATTGTGGAGTTGGTTTTTGTCTTATTGTTGAAAGTAAAAATTTAAAAAGAATAAGTAAATTTTTTTCAAAAGAATACAAACCATATGTTATTGGAAAAATTTCTAATGGTAAAAATAAAGTTAAGTTAAATGGTTCTATCCACTGGTATCAATAGAATTAAAACAGCTGTATTTATTTCAGGTACAGGTAGTAATTTAAAATCTTTAGCTAAATTTTCTAAAACTAAAATATCTCCTATATCAATTAACTTTATTGTTTCAAATAACTCTAAGGCAAAAGGTTTAAATTATGCCAAAAAATTTAAAATTAAAAAAAAAGTTTTAAATTTTAAAAATAAAAAATTAAGTGAAAATAAGCTACTTTCCATCTTAAAAAAAAATAATATTGAGATGATTTGTCTAGCTGGATTTATGAAAATTTTGTCAAAAAATTTTATAAAAAAATTTAAAGGAAAAATATTAAATATACACCCCTCTTTACTACCTAAATATAAAGGATTAAATACTCACCAAAGAGTATTAAAAAACAAGGAAAAATACTCAGGATGCACTGTTCATTTTGTAAATGCTAGATTAGACTCAGGGAAGATTGTTCTACAAAAGAAAGTAAAAATTTTAAAAAAAGATACTGAGTCTTCTCTTGCTAAAAAAATTTTAGTCGAAGAGCATAAACTTTACCCAAAAGCTATATTAAAAGTTTTTAATCTTTAAAGAAAAAATCTATTTCAATTTTAGCATTTTCAACACTATCTGATCCATGGACAGAGTTTTTGTCTATTGAAATCCCGTATTTTTTTCTAATAGTGCCTTCTTCTGCATCTTCTGGATTTGTAGCACCCATTAATTCTCTATTTCCTAAAACTGCATTGTCTTTTTCAAGAACCATTACAACAATCGGACCTGATGATAAATAGGCACATAAATCATTATAAAATGGTTTGGTTTCATGAACTTTATAAAACTTTTCAGCTTCTGACTTTTCAATTTGTATTTTTTTTTCTTTTAAAATTGTAAAATCATTAGATTTAAACATTTCTTTAATTTCGTTCTCTAGATTTCTCTCCACTGCATCTGGTTTAATAATTGATAATGTTTGTTCTAAATTACTCATAATTATCCTCTATTAGTTTGTTTAATAATCTCACTCCGTAACCTGTTGCACCGCCAGAATTTAATGCTCCTCCATATTTAGAAAATGCCATTCCTGCTATATCTAAGTGTGCCCAAGGTGTTTTATTTAAAATAAATCTTTGCAAAAATTGAGCAGCCGTTGTTGAACCTGCTCCCCCAACATAATTAATATTTTGCATATCTGCATTTTTTGAGTCAATTAACTTATCAAAATTTTTATTCAGAGGCATTCTCCAAACTTTTTCTTCAACATTTTCACCTGCCTTAATCAATTGATTTGATAATTTATCATTATTTGAAAATAGACCAGCATACTCTGATCCAAGAGAAACAATAATTGCTCCTGTTAGAGTTGCTAAGTCTACTATAAATTTTGGTTTAAACTTCTCTTCTGTATAAGTTAAAGCATCAGCTAATACTAATCTTCCTTCAGCGTCTGTATTTAAAATTTCAACTGTCTTTCCACTGTACGACTTCACTATATCGCCAGGTCTTTGTGCATTACCACCAGGCATATTTTCAACAAGCCCAACCACACCTACTGCATTTACTTTTGCTTTTCTTAAAGCTAAACTTTTCATTAAGCCAACAACTACAGCAGATCCAGCCATATCATAAGTCATATCTTCCATAAATTTTGCAGGTTTTAAAGATATTCCACCTGTGTCAAAGCAAACTCCTTTACCAACAAAAGCTAAAGGTTTTGATTTATCTTTTAATCCATTCCATTCCATTGTTACTAGATATGATCCTCTTACACTACCCTGACCAACACCAAGCAATGTATTCATTCCTAGTTTTTTTAATTTTTTTTCGTCATATACAGTTACTTTTAAACCATATTTTTTAAGTGAGTTTAGTCTTTTTGCATATTCATCAGGATGTAAAATGTTACCAGGTTCAGAAACTAAATCTCTAGTATAAAAAGTTCCATTTTCTATAGCTTTAAATTTGATTTGATCCTTAACAGATGGTTGATTTTTACCATTTATTATTATTGAAATATTTTTTTTGTCTTTTTTTGTTTTATATTTTTCAAATGTATAGGATTTCAATTTTATACCATGTACAAAATATCCTAAAATATTATTTTGTTGAATTGATAGAGTTTCTGATTCTAGGTTAAATTCGTTTATTTTTTTGCTTTTAAATTGATCATAAAATTTTGCACCTAAATTTTCTGCTTCAGAATTAGTGATATTTGTTTTTAATGAAACTAATATTATTTTTTTTTTTGAACTTATATCAAAAGGTATTATCTTCCTTTTTTTATCTCTTTTTTTGATCAAGTCTAATATAAAATTATATTCAGAGGCTGAAATATGTTTCTTTAAGATCGAAATATTGAACTTTTCATCAACAAATAAAACCAAATTGGGTTTATTTTTTTTTGAAACTCTGTTTTTATAATAAATTTGAATACTCATAAATTTTAAATACACTCTGGAAGTGTAGAGTGCTATATATGGATAAAAATACCTTATTTCAATGAAAAAAATAATTTTTAGAAAGCTTTTATTTGACTGTGTAATTTTCTTCTTAATTACATTGCTAGGAATAAGTTCAATTATATGGGTCTTTCAGGCAGTAAATTTTTTAGATATTATGATAGAGGACGGTAGAAATTATAATGTTTATATTTGGTATACTCTTTTAAATCTACCCAAAATTGTAAGTAAAGTTCTCCCATTTTGTATTTTTTTTAGCTTTTCATATATTTTTATTAAATACGAGATGAACAATGAGCTAATTATTTTTTGGAATCATGGAATAGAAAAAATAAGTGTAATTAATTTTTTTATTATTTTTTCAATATTAATTTTATTTTTTCAAATGTTACTTCTGACAATTTTAGTACCTAAGTCTCAAGAGATAGCAAGAAGTCAGTTAAGAAGTTCTGATGTAGATTATTTTGAAGGTCTCATTAAACCAAAAAAATTTAATGATACTGTTAAAGGATTAACAATATATGCAGAAGATAAAAATGACAAAGAAGAATTTATAAATATTTATATTAAAAAAGTTTCAAAGGATAAATTTCAGATTACTTTTGCTAAGAAAGGTATATTTAAAAATAAAGGTAACAGAAAAGTTTTAGTTCTATACGATGGACAAAATCTAACCAGTAAGGATGGTAAAATAACAAGATTCAATTTCTCGAAATCTGATTTTGGATTAGAAAATATGGTCTCACACATGATAGTTCATAGAAAACTACAAGAACAGTCTACTAGAAGTTTGATTGATTGTATTGAAAATATTTATTTTCAAAAAGGAAAAAAAATTTTAAATTGCGATATTTCTAATCCAAGAAACGTATACAAAGAACTATTTAAAAGATTAATTACACCCTTTTATATTCCTTTATTAATTTTAATTTCTGCAATGAATTGTTTTATATCAAAAGAAAATATTAGATATTTAAGATATAGGTTTTCACTATTTGCACTTGGTTTATCGGCAATAATTATTTCTGAAAGTTCACTTGGATATATACAAAAATCTTTTACTAAAAATATTTTTTTAATTTCTTTTCCAATAATTATAATTTTGCTGCTGTACATGATTATAATCTTCAAATTTAAATTTAAAGAATTTAGAATTCAAACATGAAAACTTACATTAAATTTTTGACCGTTAGTTTTTTTAAGTCTTTTATTAATATTTTTTTAATAATGTTAAGTTTAGTTTTAATTTTAAATATTATTAAAGAAATTGAATTTTTTAATGATAAAGATGTCAATACTTTATATCCAATTTATTTGTCGATTATGAATACTCCTTCAGTAATTTTTGAAATGTTCCCATTTATTTTTTTAATATCAGCTCAATTTTTTTTTATTAAACTTTTTAACAACAACGAAATTAACATTTTCAAATATTCTGGATTAAAAAATATAAAAATTATATTTTTTCTTAGTATTCTTAGCTTTTTATTAGGAATTCTAATAATTACCTTATTTTATAATTTGTCCTCAAATCTGCAGAAGTACTATTTAGAGGTAAAAAATCAATATTCAAATGATCAATCTTATTTAGCCGTTATAAATAAAAACGGGTTGTGGATTAAGGATATTTTAAACGAAGAAATTAGTATAATTAATTCCTCTACAATGGAAGGTGAGTATTTAAAGGATACTTTTATAACTACATTTGACAAAAATTTTAAGCCAATAAGAAATATAAGAAGTGACAAAATTGATATAAAAAAAAACAAATGGCTCATTTATGATGCTTCAATTATTGAAGATAACACTAATAAAAACGTTGAATTATTTGAATTTGAAACTAATTTTAATTTAGAGACTATAGGATCTTTGTTCTCTAACTTATCGTCACTATCGATCTTAAAATTAATTAATTTACGAAATAATTATAAGTCACTTAACTATTCAGTAGTAGATGTAAATATGCAAATAAATAAAATTTTAACTTATCCTATATACTTAATGTTAATGACTATATTTTCTGCAATAATTATGTTTAATACAAAGAACTTTAAGAGTAACACTTTAAAAATTGTAATAGGCTTATTTTTTTCAGTAATAATTTATTATATTAGTAATTTTTTTAATGTTATGGGAAATACAGAAAAAATACCATTGGTACTTGCAATTTGGACACCTTTATTATTGCTAAGTTTAATTAATATTTCAATGCTACTAAAAATTAATGAAAAATAATTTATCAAAATTCATCATTTATTTATTTTTATGTTTAAATTTTTTTAGTTATTTAAATGCTGAAGAGCAGTTCGTTTTTAAGGTTACCGAAATTAACATTTCTGAGAATGGTAATCTAATTGTTGGATCAAAGGGTGGAAAAGCTGTGACTAATGATGGTTTTGAAATAATAGGAGAGAATTTTGTTTATAATAAAATTACAAATATCTTGAATGTTTCTGGAAATGTAAAATTATTTAGTGTTGATGATAACATCACAGTTTTTTCAGACAAAGCAACTTATTTAAAGAATAAAGAGATTATCTTCACTGAAGGAAACTCTAAAGCAATAAGTGAAAATAATACGATTACAGCCTACAAATTTAATTTTGATAAAATCAAAAATATTTTGAAAGCAGAAAAAAATGTTAAATTTGAGGATATAAAAGAAGAAACATTAATATTTTCTGATAATGCAACATATTTAAAAAACGATGAAATTATTTTTACAGAAGGTGAAACTACAGCATTTTTAGAAAAAAAATATGAATTTAAGTCTAAAAATGTAAAATATTCAAATATTGATGATACTCTTGAATCTTTAGAGAGATCCTCAATCAAAGACAACAATGGTAATATTTATAATTTAGAAAATTTCCTTTACAAAATAAATAATAAAATTCTAACAGGTAAAAATGTAAACGTATTTTCAAAAGTTGATAATAAAAATAAAGATAAATATTTTTTCTCAGAAGGGATTTTTGATTTTAATAAAAAAAGTTTTGCATCAAAAGAAACAAAAATAAAAATACACAAAGAAGTTTTTAATAATTCTGAGCAAGATCCAAGAATCTATGGTGTATCTTCAAAGGGTGATGAAAACAAAACAATAATAAATAAAGGAATTTTTACCAGCTGCAAAATTAATGAAGATTGCCCTCCTTGGAGTATAGAAGCAGAAAAAATTACCCATGATAAAATTAAGAAAGATATGATTTATGAAAAAGCATTATTAAAAATTTATGATTTCCCAGTTTTATACTTCCCAAAGTTTTTTCATCCTGATCCAACTGTAGATAGGAGGACAGGATTTTTGAGGCCTCAATTAAATAGTTCTAGGACTTTAGGATCTTCAATTTTTATTCCGTATTTTATAACCTTAGGAGATGATAGAGACTACACTTTTAAACCAACAATTTTTGAAGATAAAGTCATTCTACAAAATGAATTTAGAAAAATTACGGATAACTCGTATTTAATAACTGATTTTAGTTTAACAAAAGGTTATCAATCTTCAGTAAATGATAAGAAAAAAGATATTAATCATCTTTTCTTAAATTATGAGCAAGAGTTAAATCTTCCTAATTTTAACGAAAGCAAATTAGAAGCCAAGATTGAAAGAGTAAATAATGATACATACTTAAAAGTTTTTCAAAATAATCTATTTGAAAGTCCGGTTATACCAAAAAATAAAGATATAATGCTCTCAGAATTAAATTTGGAATTAACTCATCAAGATTATGATTTGTCAGCAGATATTCAAGTTTTTGAAGATTTGGGAAAAATATCAAGTGATAGATATCAATATGTTCTTCCATCATATAATTTTAACAAAAATCTAAATATAGAAAATATTGACGGATCAATTAATTTCATATCATCTGGAAGTAATCAATTAAAAGATACTAATAATTTAAGAACTTCAGTTGTTAATGATATTGAATTCAAATCTATAAATTATTTCACAGAAAATGGATTTAAAAATCAATATAATTTATATTTTAAAAATTTAAATTCCCTTGGAAAAAATGATCCAACCTATAAATCAACCCCCAGGGTAGAAGGTATGGGTATTGCTGAAATTCAAAGCAGTTTCCCTCTGATTAAAAACAGTGATACATATAACGAAATTTTAACCCCAAAAATTTCAATAAGAGCTAATCCTGGAAATAATATGAAAGATTACAGCACGTCAGATAAAAATATCAGTGCAAATAATATTTTTGAAATTAATAGATTGGGTTTAAGCGATACTTTTGAAGCAGGAAAGTCTTTGACAATGGGAATAAATTACAAACTAGATAAAAAAGATAATATTGAAGTCTTAGAAAATAAAAAGAATTATAAAATTTTAAATCCCGACAAATATATTGAATTTAAATTAGCAACAGTAATAAGAGACAAAGTTGAAACGAAAATACCATCTAGCTCAACTATAGACAAAAAAAACTCTAATATATTTGGATCATTAAACAATAAATTATTTGATAATTTTGATTTGTTATATAATTTTTCAATAGACAACAATTTTGAAACTGTAGATTATCATTCTTTAGGTTCTAAATTTTCTATAAATAATTTCGTAACAGAATTCACATATTTAGAAGAGAATGGTAATATAGGAAATAGTCATATACTTTATAACAATACTTCCTATGAAATTGATGAAAATAATTCTATATCTTTTTCAACCAGAAGAAATAAAGAAATTGATCTCACAGAATACTACAATTTCAGTTATGAATATAAGAATGACTGCTTAGTAGCAGGAGTCAAATACAACAAAACATTTTATCAAGATAACGACTTGAAACCTTCTGAAAATTTATTTTTTACTCTAACTTTAATACCTTTAACGACATATGAAAGAATCATTTATGAAAATTAAATTACAAATTTTAATATATTTTGTGATGATAATTTTATTTTCTCAAAGCATCATAAATGCTTTTGAGAACAAAATAATTTTCAAAGTTGATAACAATATTATAACTTCTTTAGATGTAGAAAATGAAATGAGATATTTGATGACGTTAAATCCTAATCTTAAAAATTTAAATAAAGATGAAATTATAAAAATATCGAAAAAATCACTAATTAAAGAAAAAATAAAAGAAATTGAAATAAGAAAAGTTTTTGTTGAACCAAAAATAGATGAAGCTTTTTTAGAAAAATTACTTAAAAATATATATTTCAAAATAGGTATAGAAGACCTAGAAGATTTTAAGTCTTATCTTAAAAATAATAATATAGATTATCAAAATGTGCTGAAAAAAATAGAAATTGAAGCACTTTGGAACGAACTAATTTATGCAAAATTTTCATCTAAAATTAAAATTGATGAACAAAAACTTAAAACTAATGTTGAAAAAAATTTGAACATAAAAAAAAAATCGTATTTAATGTCAGAAATATTTCTTGAAGTACCAAGTACTGATGAGATTAAAAAAATACATGAAGAAATAAAGCAAACAATAAAAGAAAAAGGTTTTGAAAATGCAGCCCTGAAGTACAGTGTATCAGGAACTGCAAATTTGGGAGGCAAATTAAATTGGATTGAAGAAGCTTCATTAAATAATACGGTTAGAAAAAGCATAGAAAATAAAAAAATTAATCAAATAACAGAACCTATAGCAGTGCCTGGAGGATTTTTGATACTTAAGATTAATAATATAAAAATAGTAGAGACAAAAAAAAATTTAGAAGAGGAATTAAAAAAAACTTTAAAGCAAATAAAAAATAATCAATTAACTCAATTTTCAAATATTTATTTTAATAAAGTTAAAAAAGATGTTCAGATAAATGAATTATAAACCAATATTAATAATAGCTGGAGAACCTAATAGTATTTTTTTAGAGATCTTTTTTAAGTCGACTAAAAAATTAAATATAAAGCATCCATTAATTTTGATTGCTTCAATAAGATTAATTAAATTACAAATGAAAAAATTAAAAATAAATAGAAAAATCAAAACCTTAAATTTAAAAAACTTTCTTGATAAAAAGTTGGATAATAGATCAATAAATGTATTAAATGTAGAGTATAAAACTAACCATCCTTTTGAAAAAATTTCATCTAAATCAAATATGTATATTGCTGATTGTTTTAATATTGCATTTAAAATTTTAAAAAAATATAAAATAAATAAACTTATCAATGGTCCAATTGTAAAAAAAAATTTTTTTAATAGGAAATATTTAGGTGTTACTGAATTTATATCTGAAAAATTTAAAGTAAAAAAAAATGCGATGTTAATTTATAATAAAAAATTATCTGTGTGTCCTGTTACAACACATTTGCCAATTAGTTCTGTTGCAAAAAAAATAGATAAAAAAGTTATTGCTGAAAAAGTCTTACTAATTAATGAATTTTATATAAAAAGATTTAAAATTAAGCCTAAAATTGCTGTTCTAGGTCTTAATCCACACTGTGAAAGTATCAAAAAATTTAATGAAGATGAAAAAATAATAAAACCTACAATTAAATTTTTGAAAAATAAAAAAATAAAAGTTTATGGACCATATCCAGCGGATACAATTTTTTTAAAAAAAAATAGAAAAAAGTTTGATGTGATATTGGGAATGTATCATGATCAAGTTTTAACTCCAATTAAAACATTATTTGAGTATGATGCTATAAATATTACGTTAGGTTTGCCATTTTTAAGAGTATCCCCTGACCATGGTCCAAATGAAAAAATGATGGGTAAAAATAAATCAAATCCATTAAGCTTAATTAATTCACTTTTATTTTTGGATAAAAATTGATTAAAGCAAAAAAGAGTTTAGGCCAAAATTTTTTAGTTGATAGAAATATTTTAGAAAAGATCGTTAAAGTAACATCTATAAAAAATAAAAATATAATTGAAATCGGTCCAGGAACTGGAAATTTGACTTCATTTATTCTTAAAAATAATCCAAACAAATTAATAGTTATTGAGAAAGACAATACACTTGCAAAAAATCTTGAAAGTTATTTTAAAAATAAAATAAAGATAATTAATCAAGATATTCTTGACTTAGATGAAACCGTGCTCTCAAAAGATAAAGTAATAGTATTTGGTAATTTGCCTTATAATATTTCAACTGAAATTCTAAGTAAATGGATTGTTAATTTAAAAGAAAACTTTTGGTTTGAATCCATGGTTTTGATGTTCCAAAAAGAGGTTGCTGATAGGATAATAGCAGAATTCAATACTTCAAATTACGGAAGATTATCAATTATTAGTAATTGGAAACTTAATATAAAAAAAATATGCGATATTAAACCTGGTGCTTTTTCACCAAAACCAAAAATAGATAGTTCATTGTTATTTTTTTATCCAAAAAAAAATTTCATAAAAATTAAAGATCCAAAAAATTTAGAAAAAATTACTAGAATATTTTTTAGTCAAAAAAGAAAAATGCTAAAAAAACCTTTTAATCAAATTTTTAATGGAGATCGAAAAATTTTAGATAAACTTAAAATTGATTTAAATTTAAGACCACAAAATTTAAGTTTAGACACTTATTATAAACTAACTTGTGAGTATGAGAATTTAATAAGTTAATTTTTCAACATGGCTTCTAATATAATCTAAGTCGTAATCTTTAGAGCCATTATTTATAACTGCATCAATCAAATTTGTAATTTTTAAATAACATTCATTTAAGTCGTTATTTATAACTACATAATCATAATTTATCCAATGCAAAACATCTCTTTCAAATTGTTTCATTCTCTCTTCAGCTATCAATTTATCACTTGCGTGTCTTTTAGATAATCTCTCAAACAAAACTTCTTTACTCGGTGGAAGTATAAAAAAAGTAATTAATTTATAATCTAATTTTTTATTCTTTATTTGATCAGCTCCCTGCCAATCAATATCAAAAAGAACATTTTTACCTTTATTTAACTTGTCTATTACTGGTGTTCTTGTTGTTCCGTAAAAATTATTAAAAACTTTTGCATATTCAAGGAACTCTTCATTTTTTATTAACCTTTTGAATTTCAATTCATCAACGAAAAAATAATCTTCATTTTGATTTTCATTAGGTCTGGGTTGTCTGGTAGTATGTGATATTGAAATTTCAAAATTATCTTTATCTGATAATTTTTTGACCAATGTTGTTTTACCTGCTCCGGAAGGAGAAGATAAGATTATCATTACTCCATCTTTTTCTGATGGCATTAAAATTTCTAGTTAGCTTTTCCTTCGATAAACTTAACTGCATCTCCAACAGTTAAAATTTTCTCAGCTTCACTGTCTGAAATTTCAGATCCAAATTCTTCTTCAAAAGCCATCACTAATTCAACTGTATCTAAACTGTCAGCACCTAAATCATCTATAAAACTAGACTCTTCAGTTACTTTTGCTTCATCGATACCTAAGTGATCTGCTACAATTTTTTTTACTTTGCTTGAAACGTCTTCTGACATATTGATCCTTTTTGTTATAAATTCTTATTAGTTTAAAAACCTATTTTGTCAAGCCATATACATGCCTCCATTAACATGCAAGGTTTCTCCATTTATATAACTTGAGTGACTGGAGCATAAAAAAAGTACAGCATTTGCAATATCATCTGGCTCTCCTAGTCGGGCAGAAGGAATTTTTGATATTATAGCATCTTTAAATTTGTCATCTAATTTATCTGTCATAGCTGTTTTTATAAAACCAGGTGAAATACAATTTATATTTATATTTTTCTTAGCATATTCTATTGCCAAACTCTTAGACATTGCAATTATACCTGCTTTAGAAGCAGTGTAATTAGCCTGTCCTAAATTACCTGTATGTCCAACAACTGAGGTAATATTAATAATCTTTCCAGATTTATTTTTAAGCATTTTTTTGATTGCTGATTTGCTCATTAAAAAAGTTGATGTTAGGTTAACATCAATTACTTTTTTCCATTCATCTAGGCTCATCCTTATTGCTAAATTATCTTGGGTAATACCTGCATTATTAACTATGCAATCTAAACTGCCACCAAGTTCTTTGGTTGCGTTTTCAATAAACTCCTCAATTTTATGGCTTTGAGAAATGTCAAACTTTAATATTTTAATATTTTCATATTTACCTTTTAGTTCCTCAAGTTTTTCTATTCTTGTACCTGAGGCTAAAATATTTGCTCCTGATTTATTTAATTTTTCAATTATAGAATTTCCAATCCCACCTGAGGCACCTGTAACAATAATATTTTTACCTTTTAAATCATTCATATTTTTAGACCTTCGAGATCACTTTTAGAATTAATTGTATTAATTTTTACATTTCTATTAATTCTTTTTACCAAACCTGATAAAACTTTCCCAGGTCCAATTTCTATAAAATGGTCTACATCATTTTCTATCATTTTAATCACGCTTTCTCTCCATCTCACTCTATTCTCTATTTGCTTAATCAAGAGATTTTTAAGCTCATCTGGATCTTTAATCTCATTAGCAGTAACGTTAGAAATTAATTTATTTTGTCCATCTTTAAAATTAAGTTTATTTAACTCCTCTTTCATAATTTTTGTAGCATTATTCATCAATTCACAGTGAAAGGGTGCGCTTACAGGAAGTTTAATATTTTTAATTGAATTATCTATTAAAATTTGAATTAGCTTTTCTAAATCCTCTGTTTTTCCACTCAAAACAATTTGACCTTCAGAATTATCATTCGCAATTTGTGCTTTGAAGTTTTCTTTTTGTTCTGTCAAAATCTTTTCAATCACTTCAACTGTTGAGCCTAATACCGCAACCATTCCTCCCTGCCCTTTAGGCACAGAGTTTTGCATAGCATCTCCTCTAATTCTTAATATTTTTAAAGTATCTGAAAAATCTAAATATCCTGCACATGATAAAGCTGAATATTCACCTAAAGAATGTCCAGCAAAATATTTTGCTTTATTTAAATCTAAATTAAATTCATTTTTCACAACATTAAATATTGAATAGCTAATTAAAAATATTGCTGGTTGTGTATTAGCTGTTAAATCTAATTCTTCTTTTGGACCCTCTAAAATTAGCTTAGAAATAGGAAAATTTAATTTGTCATCTGCCTGTTTAAACAGCTCTTTTACACTATTAAATTTATCATAAAACTCTTTTCCCATTCCCACTATTTGAGATCCTTGACCTGGAAAAATTACTGAAAACATATAAAAAAAACTAATTATTTTGCCTTTTTAACTATTGTAATTGAACTTTTATAATAGTATATCCTCACTTTTTATTAAAGAACTTAAATGAATTTATACGAACATACAATTATTGCTAGGCAAGATACTTCACCAAGTGAATTAAAGCAATTAACGGAAAAATATTCTAAAATTGTTGAAAAAAATGATGGGGAGGTTGTTAAAACTGAAAACTGGGGATTGTTAAACTTATCTTATCTTATCAAAAAGAATAAAAAAGGAAGTTACATACACTTTAAAATAAAAGGTAAGGGAAATGTAATTGAAGAGTTGGAAAAAAATGAGGCTATTGATAAAAAATTACTTAGATATTTAACAGTTAGAGTAAAAAAATTTGATTTAGAAACAAGTTATTTTGGAAAAAAAGAAGATACCGAAAAAAAAGAAAGTGTTAAAAACTAATGCCAAAAAGACAAAGTGGAAATAAAAAAGGTAAACAAAGCAACTTTGCAAAATTAAGTATTTTTCAACCAAATAAATATAAGTTTAAAAAAACTTGTCCACTGTCAGCAAAAGGAGCTCCTGAAGTGGATTATAAAAACATAAAACTTTTAAAAAAATATGTATCAGAAAATGGTAAAATTTTACCTTCACGAGTTACAAATGTATCTCAAAAAAAACAAAGAGAGCTATCTCTTTCAATCAAAAGAGCTAGAAACTTAGCATTAATATAAAATGAAAGTAATCTTGTTAGAAAACGTAAAAAGAATTGGATCTATTGGTGAGGTAATAGATGTTAAAAGAGGATTCGCCAGAAATTTTTTAATAGCAAATAAAAAAGCTCTATACGCATCAAAGGAAAATATAAAAGAAGTAGAAAAGATTAAAGCTGAGTTATCAAAAAAAGATAACGAGAAGAAAAAAGAAGCTTCTCAAATTGCTGAAAAAATTAATGGTAAAGAATATTCTGTAAAAAAACTTAGTACAGAAAATAATGAATTATATGGTTCAGTTAAACCAACAGAAATTTCAAAACTTATACAAGAGGAAAACAAAATTGATGTTAAGCCTTCAATGATACAACCAGTTGAAGAAATAAAAGCTTTGGGTAAATATAAAGTTAAAATTTCTTTACACTCAGAAGTTGATGCTGAAATAACAGTCAATGTTTCTTCGGCTGACACAATTCAATAATTATACATTTTTTTCCCCAGCACCAATTTACAATTTGATTTAATTAATTTTCATGTAAATTTATTTTATGGAGAACAATTTAAGTATAGTCAAAAATCAATTTAAAGAGTTACCAAATAATATTGAGGCGGAGCAAGCAGTTATAGGATCAATTCTTGTGAGCAATGATATTTTTGATGAAATA
Source organism: uncultured Pelagibacteraceae bacterium (assembly GCA_902556505.1). Taxonomy (GTDB): domain Bacteria; phylum Pseudomonadota; class Alphaproteobacteria; order Pelagibacterales; family Pelagibacteraceae; genus Pelagibacter. The sequence continues at coordinate 83,818 of CACDWM010000002.1, read as the reverse complement.
AATACAATAATTTCCAGTATTAACTTTTATGATCCAATGCATCAAAAAATATTTGAGGCAGTTGAAAGTCTTATCTATAAAGGAATGTTAGCTAACCCAATTACTTTAAAAAATTATTTTGAAGATGAAAAAGATGATCTAAATGTTCCAGAATATTTGGTAAAAATCACAAAGTTTTCTACATCAGTTAGGCAAGCAATAGAATATTCAAAAATAATTTATGATATGTTTGTTAGAAGAGAATTAATAAAAATTTCTGAACAAACTATTGATAGCGCAAAATTAAATGATCTTGATGCTAACGGACAATCTATAATCGAAAATTCTGAAAGATTATTATTTGATTTAGCTGAAAAAGGTTCTTTCAATTCTTCTTTAGTAAAATTTGATGAGGCAATGAAACAAACAATTGAAATGGCTTCAGCTGCTTATAAGAATGAAGAGGGAATTGTTGGTGTTCCAACTGGTTTAAGAGACCTGGATGATAAACTCGGTGGTTTACATCAATCAGATTTAATTATTATTGCTGGTCGACCATCAATGGGTAAAACCTCACTTGCAACAAATATTGCATTTAATGCTGCTCAAAAACTACAAGAGAGTGGTAAGAAATCATCTATAGCATTCTTTTCACTTGAAATGTCTTCAGAACAATTGTCTACAAGAATTATATCTGAACAAGCTAGAATTAGTTCTAATGATATTAGAAGAGGAAGAATATCAGATGATCAATTTGATAAATTTTTAGAAACATCAAAAAATATTTCTGAACTGCCCCTTTATATTGATGAAACTCCAGCAATAAGTATAGCTGCACTGAGTAATAGAGCGAGACGTATTAAAAGGCTATTTGGCCTTGATATGATAGTAGTTGATTACATCCAATTAATGAGAGGAACTACATTCAATAAAGATGGAAGAGTACAAGAGATTTCACAAATTACTCAAGGGCTCAAAGCAATAGCCAAAGAACTCTCTGTTCCTGTGGTTGCTCTATCGCAGCTTTCTCGACAAGTAGAACAAAGAGATGATCACAAACCACAATTGGCAGACTTAAGAGAATCTGGATCTATTGAACAAGATGCCGATGTTGTAATGTTTGTTTATAGAGAAGGATATTATTTGCAAAGAAAAGAACCAAGAGAAGCAACAGTTGAACATGCAGAATGGCAAGCAAAAATGAATGAGGTTGCGCATTTAGCTCAAATTATAATTGGAAAACAAAGGCATGGCCCTATTGGTAATGTAACTCTTGAATTTGAAGAAAGATTTACAAAATTTAAGGATACTCAATTAAGTTAATTTCCAATATAAAGAGCTTGAATGATAGCTCATTTTTATCAAAACAATATCCTTAAAAATCCCAAAGTAATATTTGTATTGTTAATTATTGCTATTATAAGTTTTGGATACTATTCAAAAAATTTTAGGTTAGATGCTTCATCAGAAACCTTATTAATTGAAGGTGACCCAGATTTAGCTTATTTGAAAGAAGTCTCCGAAAGATATGGATCTAAAGAATTTTTAATTCTCACCTATACACCAAATGAGGGAATGATAACTGATTCATCAATTAATAATTTATTAAGTTTAAAATATAAAATTCAAAGTCTTGACTGGGTTCATAGTGTAATTACTTTATTAGATATTCCACTTTTAAATAATTCTGATGCACCCCTTCAAGAAAGACTAGAAAGCTTCAAAACATTAAAAGATGAAGATGTTGATAGAAATCGAGGTTTTAAAGAAATTTTAAATAGTCCTGTTTTTAGAAATTTTGTCATTAGTGAAAATGGTAAAACTAGTGGGATTATTGTTAACATTAAACAATCTCAAAAATTAGAAGATAAAGAAAATAAATCAAAAGAAGAAGTTGAACTAATAAAAGATCAAATCAAAAAACAAAATCATCAGAATATTTTAGAAATTAGACAAGTTATTCAAAGTTATGGTGATGTTGGAAAGATTTATCTTGGAGGAATACCAATGATTGCTGATGATATGATGACTTTTATCAAAAGCGATATAATAGTTTTTGGTTTAGGAGTTCTGTTATTTATAATTGCTACTTTATGGTTTGTTTTTAGAAACATCCTTTGGATTGTAGTTCCTATAAGTAGTTGTCTTTTTTCTGTGATAATAATGATGGGATTACTTGGATTGATAGGATGGAAAGTTACAGTCATCTCATCAAATTTTATTGCACTAATGTTGATTTTAACAATGGCAATGAATATTCATATGAGCACTAGATTTCTTCAACTTAAAAAAGATTTTCCATCAAAAAATAATTTTGAAATTATTTCCTTAACAACCTCAAAAATGTTTTGGCCAATTCTTTATACTGTTCTAACTACAATTTTTGCTTTCTTATCTTTAATTTTTAGTGAAATAAAACCTATTATCGATTTTGGCTGGATGATGACTTTTGGTTTAATTACATCATTTATAATTACATTTACTTTACTACCTACTCTTTTGAACTTTGCACCCACAAATAATATTTCAGTTAAAAAGGAACAAAAATCTAAAATCACAAATTTACTTGGTCAAATTTCTCTTAATAATAAAAACTCAATTTTCTTAGTAACAGGAATAGTTATAATTTTCAGTATTGTTGGAATAAGCAAGCTTGAGGTTGAAAATAGTTTTATAAATTACTTTGATAAAGATACTGAAATTTATAAGGGTATGAAGCTTATAGATGAAGAACTAGGTGGTACCACGCCTTTGGAGGTTATTATAAAATTTCCAAAGAAAGAAAAAATAAAAAAGTCTGGAGAAGATGACGAGTTTGATGATTGGGGTGATGAAGAGAATACTAATGATGAAAAGTATTGGTTTACGAAAGATAAAATTAATCTAATTACATCTGTTCATAATTATTTAGATAGTTTACCTGAAATTGGTAAAGTTCTATCTTTTTCATCTATTATTGAGGTTGCTACCCAATTAAACAACAATAAACCTTTAGGCACTTTAGAAATGGGAGTGCTTTACTCTAAAATTCCTGATAGCATTAAAACTGAAATCATCGATCCTTATCTTTCTATCAAAGATAATGAGGCTAGAATTAGTTTAAGAATTATAGACTCGCAGGAAGATTTAAGAAGAAATGATTTAATTAACAAAATTAATTTTGATCTTAAAGATAAATTTGGTTTAGAAGAAAAAGATTACAAACTAGCAGGTGTATTAATATTATTTAATAATTTATTACAAAGCCTATTTAAATCTCAAATTTTAACATTGGGATTGGTTATGATTGGAATATTATCAATGTTCATAATCTTATTTAGAAATATAAAACTTTCATTAATTGGTGTTGTTCCAAATTTTATTGCAGCTTTTTTTATACTGGGAATAATTGGATTGTTAGGAATACCTTTGGACATGATGACGATAACGATTGCAGCAATCACAATAGGAATAGCAGTAGATAATAGTATTCACTATATTTACAGGTTCAAAGAAGAATTTAGTAAAGTAAAGGATTACAACAAAACATTAAAAACATGTCATTCAACTGTTGGTGTTGCTATACTAAACACTTCAATTACGATTGTTTTTGGATTTTCAATTTTGGTTTTATCAAAGTTTATCCCAACAATTTATTTTGGTGTGTTTACAGGACTTGCTATGTTATTAGCCATGCTATCGGTATTAACTTTATTGCCAGCATTAATCTTAGTCATTAAACCTTTTGGCAAAGCATCTTAATGTTAGACATCATAAAAGATTTTTATAAAGCAATATCAATAATTGATTTAATTTATTTAATTTTAACAATCCTTTCTTTGATAAATTGTTACAAAAAGGGCTTCATTTTAAGTATTCTCTCAATGGCTAAATGGTTGCTCGCATACATAATTACATTAATTCTATTCCCTAAAATTAAACCCTATGTAAAAGACATAATTGATAATGAGTATGTTCTCGATATTGGTTTGGGAATAATAATATTTGTAGTTATTATATTTTTAGTTTTATTAGTAAATAAAGGAATCAGTAAAGCAGTCAGGTACACAGGAATCGGTGGCTTAGATACGACATTTGGATTTTTTTTTGGTTTTATAAGAGCTTACATTATTTCTGTTTGTATATTTTCAGGTATTCATATCGTTTATAATTACGATAAATGGCCAATAAATTTTGACAAATCATACATCTTTCCATATTTACAAAAAGGTAGTAGTTATCTGATAAAAGAATTTCCTAATGAAAAAACATATCAAGATTCTAAAGAAAAAATTAAAGATCTATAATCCAAGATTAAAAGAAGAGTGTGGGGTTTTTGGCATAAGCGATGCAAAAGATGCTTCAGCTTTAACAGCACTTGGGTTGCATGCTTTACAACACAGAGGTCAAGAAGGTTGTGGAATAGTTACTTTTGATGGGGAAAAATATTATTCTGAAAAAAGATTTGGCCTAGTTGGAGATAATTTCAACAAAGAAAAGGTGCTTAATAATCTTAAGGGAAATTATGCAATTGGCCATAACAGATACAGTACAACTGGAAACAATATATTAAGAAACATACAGCCTTTTTTTGCTGACACCAATGCAGGTGGAATTGGGGTTGCACATAATGGAAATCTTACTAATTCAATAGCTTTGAGAAATAAACTGGTTGAAGATGGAGCTATATTTTACACTACCTCAGATACTGAAACTATTGTTCAATTAATTGCTAAATCAAAGAGACCAAAAACAATTGATAAAGTAATTGATGCAATTTTTCAAATTCAAGGTGGCTATGCATTAGTGATGTTAACTCAAAACTCTTTAATTGGAGTAAGAGATCCTTACGGAATTAGACCACTAGTAATTGGTAAGCTTGGCAATAGTTATGTCTTGGCATCTGAAACTTGTGCCTTTGATATAATTGGTGCAAAATTTGTAAGAGAAGTTGAAAATGGTGAGATAGTTTTGATTGAAAATAATGAACTTAAAAGTATTAAGCCTTTTCCTGCTAAAAAAGTTAGACCATGTGTATTTGAATATATTTATTTTTCAAGACCAGACAGCCTGATTGGAGGAAAAACAGCATATGAGCATAGAAAAAATATTGGTGGAGAGCTAGCAAAAGAAAATGATACCGATGCTGATATAGTTGTTCCAGTCCCAGATTCTGGCAATGCTGCTGCAATGGGTTTTGCTCAAGAATTAAAAATGAACTTTGAACATGGATTAATTAGAAATCATTATGTTGGAAGAACTTTCATTGAACCAAGCCAGAAAATTAGAAGCTTGGGTGTTAAATTAAAATTAAATGCTAATCAAACCACAATTAAAAATAAAAAAATTATTCTAATTGATGACTCTCTTGTTCGAGGAACTACATCATATAAAATTGTTAAAATGCTTTATGATGCTGGTGCAAAAGAAGTTCATGTTAAAATTGCATGCCCAGAAATAAGATATCCAGATTTCTATGGTGTAGATACACCTACAAAAAAAGAATTGTTAGCAGCAAATAAAACTAATGACGAAATTTGTAAATATATTGGAGCTAAATCTTTAAAATTTTTATCAATAGAAGGATTGTATAAAGCTATTGGTTTTGAAAAAAGAAATGAAACATATCCACAATTAACAGATCATTATTTCACAGGTGAATATCCTGTAAAATTAGTGGATGAATTAGGAGATAATAAAATAACTCAGTTATCTTTACTAAGCACTGGATCAAATATTTAAATTATGAAAACTGTAAATTTTACTGAAATGAAAAATGGAACTAAGGAGGATTATGAGCTTCTTGACAAATTTGAGAAAAAATTTGAAAGACAAACTGCTGAGAGAGTTCTAAATTATTTATCTAAACAAACTACCACTTTAGAAGGTTACAAAATCACCAGACTAGAGCATTCGTTACAAGCTGCAACGAGAGCTTTTAAAAATAAAGAAAGTGATGAAATGGTTGTTGCAACTTTACTACATGATATTGGAGATGATTTAGCACCAATGAATCATTCTCAGTATGCTGCATCCATACTTAGACCTTATGTTTCTGAAAGAATCTATTGGATTATTCTACATCATGGTCTTTTTCAAACTTACTACAGCGCCCATCATTTAGGTGGTGATAGAAACGCAAGAGATAAATTCAAAGACCACAAATATTATCAAGACACTATAGATTTTTGTGAAAAATATGACCAATCCTCTTTTGACCCTGATTATAAAAGTATGACTTTGGATGATTTTAAACCATTAGTTAAAAAAATATTCGCAAAAGAACCTTATTATTATCTTTAAATTTAGATATAAATCACTACTTACAGCGCATGATTGATTCAAAAGAAAAAATTATAAATTATTTTAAATCAGGTATTAAAGAACCCAAAAATTTCAAAATTGGGATCGAGCATGAAAAGTTTTTATTTAATAATTTGGACAATAGAAGGATTGATTATTCAAAAATAAAAGAAATGTTTACAGCCCTGCTTGAATTTGGCTGGAATCCGGTTTTTGAAAAAGAAAATATCATTGCTCTAAATAAAGGTGGAAAAAATATAACTCTTGAACCAGGTAATCAAATTGAATTATCAGGAGATAAATTAAATCATATGCATGAAGCTTGTGCAGAGTCACAAGACTATTTGTTTGAATTAAAACAAGTTACAAAAAAACTAAATATAAAAATTGTTAGTGCAGGATTCGATCCTATATCTAAATTAAATGAAATCCCAAACAACCCTAAACAAAGATATGAATTGATGACTAAAGATATGCCTCTAGGTGGTGAACTTAGTTTAGATATGATGTATCGAACATGTGGCACACAGTTAAATATAGATTATAGTTCTGAAGAAGATTTTATTAAAAAGTTTAGAGTAGCAAACTCAATTGTACCCATTGCAATTGCTTTATTTGCTAATTCCTCAATTGTTGAGAAAAAAAATAGTAACTATTTATCTTATAGATCTAAAGTATGGCAAAGCACTTCAAGAGGTGGATTGCCTAAATTATTTTTCGAAAATATGAATTTTGAAAAATATGCAGATTTTATAATTAATTTTCCTATATTATTTATACAAAATAAAGATCAGTATATTTCGGGTAGGAAATATATTTTTAAGGATTTTATGGAGGGAAAAATTCAAGAAATTGGAATTAGACTTCCAACTGAAGTGGACTTAGCAACTCACTTAAGCACAATATTTACTGAAAACAGAGTTAAAAAGTATATTGAATTAAGATCAATGGATACATGTGGTTGGGATTGTTTATGTGCAGGACCAGCTTTCAATATAGGTATGCTTTATGGAAATTTAGATGAAGTTCATGAATTAATTTTGAAATGGGACAATGATAAAATAATTAACGCTTATCTAGAAGCGCCACAAAAGGGATTTAATACTCAATTAATGGGTAAAGATCTTCTTTATTGGTCATCTACACTTTTAAATCTTTCAAGAAAAGGTTTAGAGAACAGAGATGTTTTAAGTAAAAAAGGTAATAACGAGACTATATTCCTTAACCATCTACAAAAAGTAATTGATAATAAGACAACAAACGCAGATCATATGATTAGTAAATTTTCAAAAAACGAAAATTTAGACGAATTATATGATAAATAAAATTGTTGCTGTTCAAGGAAACCATCCTTCTAAACTAAATCCTTTAACGGATACAAGCGTTTTTTTAGCAAACGAAATTCAGAATAAAAAATATAAAATTTTCTATTACGATCCAAAAGACTTGTCAGTTGTTAATTCGAAAGTTACAGCTAAAGGTTTTTTTATTAAATTTAACTATAACAATAAAAAATTCTATAAAATCACAAAAAAACAAAATCTAGAATTAAGTAAATGTAAATTTATTCTTATTCGCCAAGATCCACCTTTTAATCTTGAGTATATTTCAACAACATACATTTTAGATACAATTAAGACAAAAGTTAAAATAATTAACAACCCTACCTCTGTAAGGAATATTTCTGAAAAGTTGTATTCATCTAAATATTCAAAATATATGCCAGCTACTATATTTACTCAAAATATGGATGAAATAAAAAAATTTTTCAAAAAAAACAAAAGAGTCATTTTAAAACCAATCCATAGTTTCAGTGGAAATGATATTCATTTACTAACTAAATTTAATTCAAAATTAATTAATAAATTTATAAAAAAACATGATTATATCATGTGCCAAAAATTTCTTCCTCAAATAAGTAAAGGAGACAAAAGGGTTTTTATAATTAATGGGAAAGTATGTGGTGCAATTTCAAGGATTCCAAAGAAAGGTTCAATTTTAAGTAATATGAGTAAAGGAGCAAAACCGACTAATGTCAAATTGACAAATAAAGAAATTAAAATTTCAAAACTAATTGCAAAAAATCTTAAAAAAGAAAATATTTTTTTTGCTGGGATTGATTTTATAGATCAACAACTTAATGGAGATATAAATGTTACATCGCCAACCGGACTTAAAACTCTTTATGATCTATCGGGAAAAAATTTAGCTGAGATTTTTTGGAAAGAGCTTAAGGCATGAAAACAATAAAGATCTCATTGTTTAAAATATATCTAGTAAAATTAATTATATTTTTAGGACAAAAAACTTTTATTGGTAGAGGTCAGTTTAGAAAAAAAATTATAAATTTTATCAATTACTATATTGGTCGTGGGGGTATAAAAGAATCTAGATTTATTTGTAATGTAAATGGAATTCCATTTAATTTCTACAACGATAAACTTACAGGTATAAAAATCTATTTTGGCAGAAATGAAACTAAAGAAATTGAATTTGTTAAAAAAAATTCTCTAAATGATAGTGTGTTTATAGATATAGGCTCTAATATGGGCTTGTATACACAAACAATAGCATTTTTAAATCATAAATACAAAAATATAAAAATTATTTCTATTGAAGCAAACCCCTTAAATAATTTTAGACTTCAAAAAAATTTAGAATTACTTAAATTAAAAATTCCCAACATATTTTCAATTGTTAAAGTTAAAAATTGTGCTCTAGGTGATAAAAATTGTAAAATGAAATTAGATTTTTCAAATGGTTTGGCTAATGGTGTCTTAACTAATAAAAAAATTAAAAATGCAGTTTCAATTAACTGTAAAAAGTTAATTGACATTGTTAAAGAAGAAAAATTAAATTTAATTTCAAATCTTAAAATTGATATCGAAGGTTATGAAGATAGAGTTTTAATTAATTTTTTTAAAAATTGTAAAAAAAATTTATATCCTAAGAATATAATTTTAGAGCATTCTAGTAAAGAATTGTGGAAGGAAGATTTACTTAAATTTTTAGATAAAATTGGATATAGGGAAATTTTTAAAAATAAATCAAATATAATTTTAAATTATAAGAACTAACATGCACAATCTTACAAACCAAAAAAAAGGTTCATTAATGGCTTTTATTGGAGTTATGTTTATAACTCCTGATTCTTTGCTTATTAGATTATCAAATATTGATACTTGGGGAATGCTTTTTTACAGAGGAGCAATACCATTCGTGGTAGTTCTAATTGGTCTTCTTTTGTTTTATAAAAATAATTTCTTAAAAGCTATGTTTAAAATTGGTTACCCAGGAATTTTTTATATAATTAGTTTTTCTATTTGTAACATTACTTTTATTATATCGATACAAAATACCAATGTAGCAAATACTTTATTGATGGTAGCTCTTGCCCCAATGCTTTCAGCAATATTGGGGGCTATTTTCCTGAAAGAAAGACCAGATAATAAAACTTGGGTTGCTATAATAATTACCTTTGTTGCTTGTGTTTATATTTTTTACGACTCTTTAAGTCTTGGTAATTTTTATGGAGATTTATTTGGTTTAATAACCTCATTTGGATTGGCTTGTAACGCAAACATTGCAAGATACGCAAAATCTACTGATTTAGTACCTGCTGCAGTAATTGGAAAATCATGTGTTGCAATATTTGCCTTTTTCTTTGTTAAAGATTTTGCTCTATTGGGAAATGATCTATTTTATGTTCCTTTAATGTGTGTAATGTGTGTAGCTATACCATTTGTTTTAGTCACCATAGCACCAAGATTTATAACTGCAGCTGAAGTTAATCTATTTTTCTTATTAGAAACTATCCTTGGACCGATATGGGTTTGGATGGTTATTAAAGAACAGCCTTCTAACGAGACTATCTATGGAGGTATCGTTATCATTATTACGATAGCAATTCATTCTTTACTGGCCATAAAAAAAACACAAACCAAAACTACGTAGCCAGAAATATTAAACTTAAAAACTAAATATGCAAAAAGAAGTAAAAAAATCCTGGGCCCTTTTTATAGGTATTGGAACCATGATGATAGCTCATGGATTGCAAATGCAAATCATGGGTATTCGTTCTGTACTTGAGGACTTTAGTGTTTTTACAACTGGTATATTTATGTCAGGTTATTACATTGGTTACTTTATTGGGTCTAGAACTACTCCAAACTTTGTATCTAAAGTAGGTCACATTAGAGTATTTGCAGCTTTTGCATCACTTGCATCACTTAGCGCGCTGCTTGCAGTAGTTTATGTAAATCCATTTATGTGGACTATCAGTAGATTTATAACTGGTATTAGTTTGGTTAGTTGTTATGTCGTAACAGAAAGTTGGTTGAATGATAGAGCAACTAATAAAAATAGAGGTCAATTATTATCTGCTTACATGATGGTAATTTATTTTGGACTAGCAGTAGGAATGTTGCTTCTTAACTTAAGTGAACCAAAAGCATATGAGCCTTTTATTTTGGTATCTATTCTTTTATCTTTAGCACTTGTTCCAATTTTATTAACCAAAAGACCAGCTCCTAAATTTAAAAAAATAGAAACAATAAGTATTAAAGAATTGTATGAAATATCCCCTCTTGGAACGTTTAGTTCTTTTTTTACTGGAGTTATTCATGCTGCATTTTTTTCTTTAATATCTGTTTATGCAACACTTGCTAAATTTACTCTATTTGAAACTTCAATTTTATTATTTATAGCAACAATTGCTGGTGTACTTGGCCAAGGACCTATTGGATATTTTTCAGATCAATACGATAGAAGAAGAGTAATCGTTGTGACTACTTTTGGAAGTTCTGCTTTAGCATTACTATCAATTTTAACTTCAAATGATCCTATCCAAAATATTTACTACATGGATGAACTTGCATTTAAAAAAATAGTATTCTTCATTGCTGTAGGACTATATTCAAGTTTATGTTTGCCTTTATTTTCACTTAATCTTGCACATACAAATGATTTTGTTCCTAAATCAAAATTTGTTGCAGCTGGAGGTGGATTACAATTAATATTTGGCGTTGGAGCTATCAGTGGTCCAATTTTATGTTCATTATTTATGGAATGGTTTGGATTAAATGGATTTTTTGTATTTTTAATTTTAGCGCACGCTTTAATTGGTGCATTTGGTTTATACAGAATGAGAATTAGAGAAACTGTAGATAATCCAGACTCTACTTTTACACCTGTTCCAGCAACCATTACACCTGCTGGATTAGAACTAGACCCCGATACACCTGCAACACTTGATGAAAATCCAGTTAATGAAACTGTAAAAACTTAATTAATTATTTCTATTTTATCACCGACATTAATTTTGGAAGATGAAAGAATTTGGCATCTAAGGCCTCCTTTTCTCATAAATTCTTTAAGAATATTTTTTTGATCAAGCATTTCAGTCAAATGTCGACACGGTCTACATAATTCAATTCCCTCTAATTCAACATTTCCTACTTTCAATTTTTTTCCAATTAAATCATTTAACTGAATGCCTTTTGTAACAACGTTCCGTCTAAAATTAATGTAAGGTATATCTAGCCCAAATTTAATATTATATTCATCAATATTTTCAGCCTCTATTAAAGACAATTGATTGTATGGATCATTAAAATCATGAAAATGTCGATCACCTACTATTCCTTTATTAGCTAAAACCTCAATTGAATTTACTTCCTTGATTGGTTGATTGTTGTTAGCGGTAATTCCTAATTTAAATACTTCGGCCATAAATTATTGAAGAAATAGTTGAGCTCATATAATCTTTTTAAAATAATATGACTTATCTATCATCAAATCAACTTAAACAGTATGAAGATCAAGGTTACATATCCCCTATTGAAGTTTTGTCTAGTCGTGAAGCCTTAGAGGCAAGAAAAGAAATCGAATTAATTGAAAAAAAAATGCCAAATGAAATAGATAAGTCGGGAAGATATAATGTTCATTTAATTTCACCAAAACTTGATTCGATCGTTCATAATTCAAAAATTTTAGATGCAGTAGAAAGTATTATTGGAAAAAACATCTTAGTTTGCAGTACTACTTTGTTTATTAAAAACCCTAACGAACAAGGTTTTGTAAGCTATCACCAAGATGCAAAGTACATAGGATTAGAACCACACAATTGGGTTACAGCATGGGTGGCATTAACAGAATCGAATAAAAACAACGGATGTATGGAAATGTGGCCTAAATCACATTTAAATATTAAAGATCACAATGAGAAATTTAATGAAGGAAATTTACTTACCAGGGGACAAACAGTAGAAAATGTGCCTGAAGACGAAGTTAAATCTATAGAACTAAAAGCTGGTCAAATGTCTTTGCATCACCCAAGAGTAGTGCACGGGTCAGGAATAAATAAGAGTAATGATAGAAGAATAGGATTTGTTATCCAAAGTTATATAGGGACAAACGTAAAACAAACCTTAGGTAAAAATAGTGTTCAAATTGCAAGAGGAGAGGATAACTATCATCATCATGAAGTAATAAATAGAACTAATACTTTAATGAGTGAGGAAAGTATTTTACTTCGAAAAAAAGAAAATGATTACTTGCAAGAAATTTTTTATAAAGGTGCAAAACAAAAAGGATCTTATTAGTTTATGAAAAAAGCACTAAACCTTGGAGTAATCGGAATAGATCATGGTCATATTTTCGATATGCTAGATGAAATGATCAAAGAAGGTTGTAGCTGTAATTACTTTTGGACAGATGGGAATCCCTTAACTCTTCAAGAATTTAATAAAAAATATCCAAATATTAAAAGAAAAGAAAATAAAGAGGAAATATTAAACGACTCATCTATTGACATGATTTTAATATCTTCGATCCCTGTAGATAGAGCTGGTCATTCAATAGATGCCTTAAAAGCTGGTAAAGATGTTATGGTGGATAAACCAGGCTGTACTACCTTAGATCAGTTAAATAATTTGAAAAACACTGTCAAAGAAACTGGAAAGATATGGTCTGTAAATTTTTCTGAAAGATTTCACGTTGCTGCAGTTGCTAAAGCTGAAGAATTAGTCAATGAGGGAAAAATAGGAAAAGTAAAACAAACAATTGGTACAGGTCCCCATAGACAAGGTAACTATGAAAGACCTGATTGGTTTTATAATCGTCAAAGTTATGGAGGAATTATTACCGATATTGGTTCTCACCAAGTTCATCAATTTTTGGTTTTTACAAATTCAAATCAAGCAAAAATCAACCATGCATTAGTAGAAAATACCACAAAGAAAGATATGCCTGGTTTTCAAGATTTTGGTGAAGTGAACCTTACTGGTAATGGTGGGCATGGCTATATTCGTCTAGATTGGTTTACTCCAGATGCCCTTCCAACCTGGGGTGATGGAAGATTGTTAATCCTTGGAGACAAAGGTTTTATTGAAATAAGAAAATATACAGACTTAGCAAAATCAGAAAAAGGTAATCATTTATTTATAGCAAATAATGATGAGGTGAAACATATTGATTGTTCTAATGTTAAACTACCCTACTTTAGAAATTTAATTAATGATGTTTTAAACAGAACAGAAACTGCATGTCCTCAAGATCTTACTTATCTTTCAATGGAACTTGCTATTAAAGCTCAAGAGCAAGCTGAAAAAAAATGAAACAATATCAAGTAGCAATAATTGGAACCAATATAGGTGCAAAACATTTTGAAGATTTTCAAAAAGTATCTAAGAGATTTAATGTTCACACATTATGTGGTTTAACTAGGAAGGCTATTGATAAAATATTACAATCAAATACTGAGACAAGAGTTTCTCTAAACTTTGAAGATGTATTAAAAATTAAAGAAATTGATATCATTGATATTTGTCTACCACCCCATTTACATTTTTCTGCTTGTAAAAAAGCTATGGAAGCTGGAAAACATGTGATTTGTGAAAAACCATTAGTTTCAAGTCTTAAAGAAGTAGACGAATTAGAAAAGATCAGTAAAGCAACTGGTAAGATTATTTTCCCAGTATTTCAATATCGATATGGTCTTGGATTTTCAAAATTAAAAGCATTAATCAAATCTGGTTTAGTTGGAAAACCATTGGTTGCTTCTTTAGAAACGCATTGGAATAGAGGTAAAGATTATTATTCAAAACCTTGGAGAGGAACTTGGGAAGGTGAACAAGGTGGGGCAATTTTAAGTCACGCTATTCATATTCATGATTTAGTTACTATGATCCTAGGCCCTGTTTCAAATGTTTTTGCTAATCTATCAACTAAAGTAAATGATATTGAAGTAGAGGATTGTGCTGCTCTTTCTATTGAAATGAAAAATGGGACATTGGTTACAAGCTCAATAACACTTGGAGCTGCAAATGATACTAGTAGACTTCGATTTTGTTTTGAGGGATTAACAGCTGAGTCTGGTGCATCACCAGATAAACCATATAGTCCAGCTGATGATAAATGGGAATTTTTACCAAGACCTCCTATAACTCAACCTCAAATAGATGAAGTGCTATCAAAAGTAATAGAACCAAAATCATGGTACGCAGGTATGTTTGAAGAAATTGCAAATAAACTCGATGGATCTCCTAGTGATGAAGTAACTTTATTAGATGCTAGAAATTCTTTAGAATTTGTTACTGCTGTCTATGCCTCATCTAGAGAAAATAAAATTATTGAAATTCCAATAGATAAAAAAAATAAACTTTATAATTCCTGGCTCCCCTAATAAATGAATTAATTTCTGAATGTTTTAAATATACTTACAGATATAAAATAAATATTTGAAATAACCCATAACAACATTAAGAAAACCTCATATACTGGGTTAAAATTCAAATCTTTTATTAAAATTAGCAAAATTGAAGTAGTGAACCAAAAGATTGCAAAAAGAATTGATAAACTTTTGAATTTTTTAACTCTTAAAGGATGAATACATTTTAAAGGAGAAAATTTTAGTAATATTAATAAAATTAAAAATATTAAATTAAAATTTTGGCTAGTGCCAAAGATATAAAAGTAAAGTACAATTACATTCCAAATAGCAGGGAAACCATTATAGTAATTATCATTTGTTAAAATATTCAAATTCACATAAGAATAAATAGAAATAAAAATCAAAATTACAGGAATTAATAAAATAAACTGGTCTGGTACATACCTAAACCAATAAATCATTATTGATGGTATTATAACATAGTTAAAAAAATCAATTATACTATCCAGCATTTTACCATCAATATGTGGTAGATTTTTTTTTACATTAAATTTTCTAGCTAAAGACCCATCAACACTGTCTATTAAAAATGCACACCCAAGCCAAAGAAAAGCCTCTTTTTGGTTGTTATTCATAACTGCAATTAAAGCAAAGAAACCAGCAACAATTCCAAATCCAGTCAACAAATGAATAAGAATACTTAGAAATCTATCTTGTTTAAAAATTTCATTCGTTTTAATATTTTTTTCTTTACTCATTTTTCTAAAATTATCTTGCCAATTTTATAAAAATATCTCCCATCCCACTTTGTAACTCTTCATCAGGCGTATTGTTTCTAAATTCACAAAACAAACCTGTAACCTGATGATTATCAATTTTGACAATTTCAGATTTGTCGCAAGATTTAGCTTTATGAAATAAGCCAATAACCAGCCTATTATTTAGTTCTATAACTTGATCTTTTGATAAACTTTTACCATCACAAAAGTAATCTCTATTTACTTGTTTTGGAAAATTTTTTTTACCACATGGGTTTTTAATTGTTAAAACATAAAACTCTTTTTCGATATCTTTAAATTTATGTTTCATTTTTTCAACTTTTGAATATTTCATTACATCACAAGAACATGGAATACAGCATCTGTAGTAATCCCCACAAATTTTTTTATTTGTGTTGACTTCTTTTAAATATACTTTTTCAGGTACAGCGTTAGGATCAATTAAAGAACCAGATACAGCACAATAAAGTTTATTAAACTCTACAAATTCTTGATACGTAATATCTTTATTTAATATATGTTTAAAAAATTTTGGACCAGCAGCGTTTCTATTTCTATCTGGAAATATTTTACTCCACTCATTTACTAATTCTTGATAATAATTTCTTTCTTGTGCTTCTAAACTTGAGTTATAAGACAAAACTAAAAATGCAGTGCATATTATTAACAAAAATTTTTTCATAAAAAGATTAATTATTTTGTTTAATTTCCAATGTTTTATTTAAATTTTTAATTTCAAAAATATCTTCTTTACCATTTGTCCAAGTGACCAAAATTTTAATATTTCTCTCATTTTTTCGAATTCCGTAATGTGCCACTGGCTCCATTTGACACAAGTAACCCGAGCCTGCATCTATTGTTTTGGAATGACTTCTTAAATTTGAAATAAGTGTAACTGTGGCACCCCTTGCCGGAGCTCCATAAATATTAATTGGTTTTATTCTTAAATAATCATTATTTTTTGAATTTGCCTTGTATAAAGTTAAAGGTTGATAACCTGACTCACCATGAGCTATTAAAAGTTCAAGTATTCCATCACCATCTATATCTGCTACTGCAGCTCCTGTTCCTAATCCGTTAGTTTCTAAAGCATTTCGAATATTTATTTCTTTAAACTCACCATTATCTAAAATCTTAAATAATTTATTTGGCTCACCAATATTATTCATGAATACTTCGTCATAACCATCATTATCAAAATCAGCAGAGATTACTGTTCTAATTCTCGATGGGGCGCTAAATGGTTTGTCAGCTATGTCTACAAACTGTTCATTTTTTAAAACAAATGCTCGATGAGGCCCTTCCCAATTTGAAGTTAATATATCTAATCTACCTCTATAATAAATATCACTTAGTGCTGTTCCACGCCCATTTTGAAATGTATCATCAACAGCATAATCTTTTGCAAGTTCAACAAAATTTCCACTATTATTATAATATAAAAAATTCTCTCCTCTCTCATTGGCAGCAAAAATATCTGATCTTCCAGATAAAATATTACCTGAAATAACTGCTCTTCCTCCAGTAATTTTATCAATACCTAGCTTCGAAGCTTTGTCTATTATTTCATTTCCATCTTTTTCATAAAATCTTGTTGGTCCTCCATAATTTGCAACGTATATTCCATAAGCTCCATTTCCATTTCTGTCTACACATACAACTGATCTACCTGCTGTAAGATTTAAATTTTTCTTGTTTATTTCTAATTCAAATAAATCGAAAAATTTATTTCCATCAAAATCTAATAATCTGTCAGAATATCTTTTGTTTCCACTATAAGTGTCTGTGTTTAAAAAATAAATTTCCTCATAACCATCTTGATCAATATCACAAGATGCTACTCCTATTGTTTTACGATTTTTGTCTACAAATATACTTTGGTCAATTGAATTAAACAAAATACCTTTTTTATGAGCTAAGGCTAAATTATTAAATCCAAATCCAGTAACTATAAATTCAAAGCTACCATCATTGTTTACGTCCGAAACAGACACACCATAACTTAATCTAGGTTGATTTTCTAATATTTGATAAGTTATATCTTCAAAGAAATCGTCTGACTTGGAATAATTAACAATATTTAAAAATATAAATAAAAATATAAATAATCTTTTCATTTAATTTTCACTAGACTAAAAATTTAAAATTAAAACTGTTAATATTGGCATAGTTAATTTAGTGTAATTTCAATAGTAAATTTAAAAATTTTATAAAATATGAGTGATCTCAACAAAGCACCAAATGATTTTTTTAATAATTGGAATAAAATCCAATCAATGTCGTATAAAAACGTCATTGAACTACTTGTAAAGAGAAGTAGCGAAAAAAAGATATTAGCTTTAATCCAATTTGAATTAGATCAATTTTCTGAAAATGTTCAAAAGGATTTAGCTATTTCTGAAACAAGTTCTTTCTACCAAGAAATATCTAATCTTTTCAGAGACTCAAACTGGTGGTCAACTGCTACAGTAACAGACGCTTGTAAATATTATTTAAACTGTGCGAAAAATAATATTTCTTATTTTGAAAACTATGTAGAGGCAGATAGTGATTTGTCTCAAAATCAAAAAAATGAGATATTTGCCTTATATCAATTGTGTACATTATTTGTTTCTTGGAATGCTATTAAAGACAAACAAATCAGAGAAATTATAGATATTAGAAAAAGTTTATTTTTTAGATAAAACTAAACTGTATGAACAAAGAAAACGCAAGTAAACTCTGGAAAATTATTCAGGAAGCTGGCGATTATTTGGTGGGACAATTACCTGACCATCCAAACCATCCTAAAGGAAGAAACCCATACGCACATGTTGCTATATGTGTAAAAAGTAAATTCAATGCAAGCTACAAAGATATTCCTGATGAAAAATATAATGATGTTATTAAATACATTGAATTTTTAAAACAAAATCCAAATTAATTATTGTTTTGGGAAGTAATCTTTAAGTTCACCTTCTCGGTAAACATCTGCAGTACAACAATGTAAACCTCCACCAAAAGCGTAGGCATCTCTAAGTTCTACTGGTATAACTTCCATTCCTAATTTATCTAATTGTTCAGCTTGATATTTTTCACTTTTTTCCACACATACAGTTTTAGGATCTAAAACTAAAACATTCATTGATAGCCAAGTTGATGAATAGCATAATGGTGGTGGTTCGTTATGTGCTGGTTGTGCGCTGTCTACAATTTCCCAACCATTCTCCTCAAAAAGTCTTCTTTGTTCCTTAGGAAGTCTTCTTTGTGGGTTATTGATAATTAAACCTTCTTTAATTGGGGTAAAAGTTGCATCAATATGAATTGGATAAGGATCACCTGGGAAGTTAACTGCATGAACTCTGTGATCTTTATAATGCCTTTTTAGCCAATCAATTCCTTTTAAATTTGTTGTAAAACCATGTTGAACAACTAAATCTTTACCAAATCTTAATACGTCTGCTGCATCAAATAGCGGTTCTTCTTCAGTGGTTACAAAATATTTTTTTTCGGTCCACTCTAATCTTTTTTGAACACCAATTTTATCTGATAAATAATCTTTTCTGTAATCTGCATCTGTTAATCTTGGTTTTGGAGCAGACTCGTGTCTCATATTAGGATCTTGATTATAATAATCTTTTAAAAGTGGTCGGTAACATAAATATTCAAACCAACGACAACGATAACTCATTGTAGCTTCTAAGATCTCATTACCCACTGTTAACAAAACATCTCTTGGGGGCATGCAGCCAAACATAGTTTCTGCTTCCCAATCAGGAGTGGAAGTTTTTTGATTAAAATCAATTGGTGTTGGTCGATCAACTTTAATACCTCTTTTTTGAAGCATATTTGAAAAGTTATCTAATAATTCATTTGCTTTATCGACAGTATCTTTGGTTCTTGGTCCAAACTGACCTCGCATATCACTGTCTTCTGGAACTTTTGCATCTAATGCAGGCTCTGGCGCTGGAATACAAGTGCCATCCGCTCTTCCAACAATAACATGTTTTAACGGATCCCACTCGTTCCAACTATTAACAATAGTTTTATTCTCGCTCATAAAGATTAGTTTTTTATAATATTATGCTCAGGACCAAAAGGAAATTTTGTAATATTCTCTGCTCCATCTTTACCAATCACCAAAATATCGTGTTCTCTATATCCACCTGCACCAGGATTACCCTCTGGGATCATTATCATTGGCTCCATCGACACGACCATATTTTCCTCAAGAACAGTATCAATATCTTCTCTTAATTCTAAACTTGCTTCTCTTCCATAAAAGTGTGAAAGCATACCAAATGAATGACCGTAGCCAAAAGTTCGGTACTGAAGATAACCAAGTTCAGCAAATAATTCATTTAGCTCATGACAAATGTCTGAACATTTAACACCTGGTTTAATCAATTCTAATCCACGTTTATGAACTTTAACATTTGCTTCCCAAGCTTTAAGTGAAGCATCATCAGCATGATCTAAAAATAAAGTTCGCTCTAGTGCAGTGTAGTATCCTGAGATCATTGGAAAAGTATTTAAAGATAAAATATCTCCTTTAACTAATTTTCTATTAGTCTTTGGATTGTGAGCTCCATCTGTATTGATACCAGATTGAAACCATACCCAAGTATCCATGTACTCTGCGCCTGGATAGCTTTTAACAATCTCTCTTTCCATTCTATCTCTTGCTGCTATTGCTACTTCGATCTCTGTATTATCTTCTCTTATATTTTTAACTATTTCTTCACCACCAATGTCTGCAATTCTTGCACCATTTGTAATGATCTCAATTTCTTCGTTTGATTTAATCATTCTAAGTTTCATTAGATCTTTTGAAACATCGCTAAACACAGAGAAAGTAAAAATAGACCCTATTTTTTCTCGCATATCTAAAGTGACATGATCATTTTCTATTCCAATTTTTTTTGGAGGTTCATCTCTCCCAATAATTGAAACAATGGCTCTTAAAAAATTATCTCTTTTCCAATCAGTGTAAATAACGTTATCACAATGAGATCTACGCCATGGCTGGCTTGCATCAATATTAGCTGAAATTGTTGAGATTTTATTTTGAGTGATCACACATCCGTATGGTCTTCCAAAAGAACAATAAATAAAACCTGTGTAATATGCAACGTTATGCATTGAGGTTAGGATAACCATATCAAGACCATTTTGATCCATCGCTGATCTAAGTTTACTTACTCGATCATTATACTCTTTATCTGTGAAAGGTAATTTTACTTTCTCACCATTTTTAAGTTCAAAAAAATCTGGTCGTTCCATATTAATTTAATGCTATGTATCTTTTGTTCCATCTCATTATCAAACTGTAATAAAATATAGATACGAAAAGAAAAAAACCGCCTATTATAGTATTTGTGGATGGTGCTTCATTAATTCCAAATAATGGCAGCCAAACCCAAAAAATTCCTCCTACAACTTCAGTTAAAGATAATAAAGTCAATTCTGCTGCTGGTATCGCTTTAGATCCTATTGAATATAAAATCAAACCAAAACAAACTAGTGTCCCGTGCAAAGAAAACAAAGCTCCGTTATAGCTAGATGAAAAAAAAACTAAATTGTTTGATAAAATCATAATTGTTGCAAACACAAAACAAAAGAAACCTGCAAAAGCTACAGTTGTGAATTTTGGTGTTTCTTTTCTCCATCTTAGAGTTACAGAAAAAACTGAGAAACCAATTGAAGAAGTTAAACCAAATACGAAACCAATTAGTGATTTTTCACCGGTGTTTCCTAGTGCCATAATAATAATACCAACTGTTGCAATTATTATTGATATCCACACATTAAGAGAAATTTTTTCTTTTAAAAATAAAAATGCCAATAATGCTGTAAAAAATGGCATTGCTGCCAAACAAAGCAAAGTAACTGCAGCGCTAGTATTTGTAATTGAATAAATAAATGTAATCATAGCGATCCCCAATCCAGATCCACCGATTACTCCAGATAAACCTATTTTATAATAGTTTTTGTAAAAATTTTTTCCTTCCTCGAAAAATAAATAAAGGTTTAATAAGATGAAAATTGTTAAACCTCTACCAAAAATATACTGCCAAGGTACCATTTGAGGATTATCCATGTATCGAACTACTAATGGGCCAAACGACCATAATAGACCGGCAAAAAGTACAACAGGAATGGCTATTCTTGGATTTCTTAACTCTAACATAATGAGAAATCTAATTGTAAATAGAATTTTCTACAACAAAAATACGTTTCTAAACTAAATTTTGATTTGAAAGGTTGGGGAAAAAGCAATCTACGATATCTCCCTTTTTAAATTTTGATTTACCCGCTGGTAACAAAACCCAAATATTTGATTTTACAAATGATTTAATTCTAAAAGACTCTTGACCTTTTAAAATTTCAACATTTAGTTTTCCATTTTTAGTTGTGCTTAATTGGCTCTTTACAAATCTTGTGAAATTCTTTTTTTTATCAAAACCATTCGTCAAAATAGCTTTAATTGATTTTTCTTCAGATAATCCTAAGGCATTTAAAATATATGGAATTACAAAAAATCTAAAACATGCAGCTGAAGAAATTGGATTTCCAGGGAGTCCGAATATTGCCTTTTCTTTCCCTTTAATTTTTGCAAACATTATTGGTTTTCCAGGCCTTATTGCAGCACTTTTAAAGTAGCTTGATAACTTAAATTTTTTAACAACACCAGGTATAAAATCAAACTTACCTGCAGAGACTGCACCTGACGTAATAATAATATCATCTTTAGATTTAATTAATTTATTTATTTTTTGTTTAAAAATATTTTGATGATTGTCTCTTAATATACTTCCACTTTTAAAATTAAATAAAAAATTTTGATTTAAGTTTTTTATATAGTGTGTGTTAGAATTTCTTACCATCCAATTTGGAATATTGTCTTTGTTTGATATTTCGTTTCCAGTTGAAAAAAATAATATATTAATCTTTTTTTTAACTTTAATTTGTTTAATACCTAAACTTTTAAAAGCTAAAATATGATTTGGTTGAACAATTGTATTTTTTTTTATTACAATCTCCCCTTTTTTATAATCTGAACCTGCAAACCTAACGTGATCAAATTTTTTTATTTTCTGGTCGATTAAAATATATTTTTTATTAGGTGCAAAAATTATTTGTTCTATAGGAATAATTGTGTCAAAACCCTTTGGAATAATTCCTCCAGTCATTATTTCTGCAGTATCAAATTTTTTTATCTTTTTATTAAATGGTTTCATACCTGCAGCAATTGAACTAATAATTTTAAATTTTTTTGGAAATTTTTTTTTTAATCCATTAGTATCTTTTGAATTAATTGCGTACCCATCAAATGCTGCATTATTCCCTGCTGGATAATTTATATTAGAATGAATATTGTTAGAAACTACTCTATTCAAAGAATTTATACTCTTTATGGTTTCCTCTTTAATTTTAATTTTGGCTTTTTTTAAAATTGTCTTTGATTTTTCGTAACTAATCATTTTTGAGTATTTCTTCAGCCTTTTCTAAATCTTCTTTTGTATTTATATTAAAGAAAGGATCATTATTTGAAAACTCCATATTAATTATTTTAACCCCAGTATTATTAGCCCACAACTCTACTTTTCTTTCTCCATTGTTTATATCCTTCTCTAACTTATCTAGTAAATTAATCGACCATAAGCCAAATATATTGTGTCGTGTATTGTTTGACTTAATAAAAAATAAATCGCTTTCATTGAAATTAATATTTTGAATAAAGTCTTTAAGCATTTGTCTCTTAAAAAAAGGTGTATCAACAGGGAAAGTTGCTATCCATTTGTAGTCTTTTTGATTTTCTTTTATCCATTTCATAGCTGATAAAACTCCACCTAACGGACCAAGACCTTTTTCATAATCTTCGATTATTGAAATTTTTTTTGAGTTATGAAAACTAATTTTTTTATTTGATACTATTAAGAGTTCTTTGAATTCATCAATAATTTCAGTCAACATATGATCAATTAACAATTTACCAGCTAACTTTACTTGGGATTTATCTTCTCCAAACCTTTGTGACTTACCGCCTGCTAGCACAGTGCCTAAAATATTGTTATGATCCATCTATAAAATATAAAACATTCAAAGTTGAATTAAAGAAATTAAATGGATTTAAGAATTTTAGAAATAGCAGCACATACTGAAAATAATAAAGTTGTTGAAAACTATACTCATAAGTCAAAACACAAAAATCCATTATGTGGTGATGAGATGGAAATAAGCTTAATTGTCAAAGAAGATGTTGTAAAAGATATGGGTTATCAGTGTAAATCGTGTGTTTATTGTCAGGCATCAGTCAGTCTATTATCAAGAAAAATTAAGGAAAAAAAAGTTGATGATGTTAAAAAATTTATAAAAGTTGGTGAGCAACTTTTTGAGGACGCAAAAGTAAGTATGGAAAAACATTGGAAAGATTTTAAAGAAATTTTAGATAAAAAAAATCTTTCAAGGAAAGAGTGTTTGCTTTTACCTTTAAGAACTATTGCGAAAGCATTAAAAATATAAATGATCAAAATTACAAAACCATTATTACAAAAAGCATTAATTGCAGGTTTTCTTTCAGCATTTACAATTGGCGTGCTAACAGTCCTTACTTATAAAAGTGCACTCGGATATTTTATTGCGGCCTCTTTCGGTTCTTCAATGGTTTTACTATTTGGTTTTCCTGAAAGTCCATTTGCACAACCAAAGAATGTTTTTTTTGGACATTTAGTTACCGCTTTAGTAGGAGTAATTTTTGTAAACTATATTCCGCTCCCTATTTATATCAGTATTGCAATCGCTGTTGGAGCTGGAGTTTTTTTAATGATTGTATTTAATATTGTTCACCCACCTGCTGGTGGAAATCCAATCATAGTTATTATTGGTAGTGCCTCTTATGATTATTTAATTAATCCAATAATTTTTGGTTGTATAATTATATTGTTATTAGCAATTATAATTAACAAATATTTATTAAAAAAAAACTATCCTCTAAAATAATTTAATGAATTCTAAATACAAAATTTTAAAATATTCATCTAACAAGTTTGAAAATATAGATGATTTAATTTCAATTGAAGAACCATTAGAGATTTCATTAAAGTATAAAGAAACTGATAAATGGATAAATCAAAGTTTATCTATTACAATGAGAACTCCTGGTGATGATGAAGATCTTGTAAGAGGATTTTTATATAATGAACAAATTATAACAAATATTAGTGATATTGATTCAATAGAAAGTTATGGAGATAAAGTTGGTCAATACAATATTCAAAACAAAATTTTAGTAACTTTAAATAATTCTAAAAATATAAATATTTCAAAAATAAAAAGAGACTTTTTAACTAATTCATCCTGTGGTGTATGTGGAAAATCTTCACTTGATGCTCTAGAAATAATTAAAAAAGATAAAACAAATCCATCAGAGCCCAAAATCAAAAAAGAGGTAATTGTTAAATCACCAGATACATTGAGAGAAGGCCAGTCAGAATTCGGTAAAACCGGTGGAATTCATGCAAGTGGTCTTTTTACTGGCAATGGGGAGCTGGTTACTGTTAGAGAGGATGTGGGAAGACATAATGCTCTAGATAAACTTATTGGTTGTGCATTAAAGAACAATCAAATCGATCCTAAAAACCAATTTATAACATGCTCAGGCAGACTTAATTTTGAATTGGTTCAAAAGGTTTTGATGACCGATATAGGTATAATGATAGGCGTTGGTGCGCCAACTAGTCTTGCTATCGATTTAGCGAATAAATTTGACATTACCCTTGTTGGTTTCGTAAAGAGGGACAGTTTTAATATTTACACAAATAACAAAAAAGTTATTGTGGACTAAATTAATAAAAGGGTATTTGTGTCAAAAAATATAAGCAATCTATCAGGCAGAATAGGCTTAAAAGATAACCTATTTAAGCAAATCTCAGAAAATACCTTAAGCGATAATCCACAAGATATTAAAGAAATTGCCAAAAAACATAACCTCGGTGTTTCAACTCTACATGGCGCAGAGTCTTTTTATGAATTTTTAAGACCTTCTCATAGAGAAAAAAAAGCTTTTGTTTGTAATGGTAGTGCATGCATGTGTGCGGGTACTCAAGACAAATTAAAAGATAAACTAAAGGAAAAACTAGGTGACGATAAAGTTGGAGAAATGTTCTGCTTAGGTCATTGTTATGAAAATCATGCTTTCCATTATGATGGAGAAAATTATGCTGGTAAAGATATTGAAAAAATAGATCAAATTTTAAAGGGTGAAGAAATTAAACAAGATAAGTTTTTCTCTAAGAGTTATGCTACAACAAGTTTTTTAATGGATGACAAGTTATCCTCAACAGATCAATTCAATGAGCAATTAAGTAAATTTTTAAAAATAGATAAAAAAGAAATAGTAAAATCATTATTAGATTCAAATTTAACAGGAAGGGGTGGCGCAGGTTTTCCAACAGGAATGAAATGGGATTTTTGTAGTAAAGCAAAAGGAGATAAAAAATATGTTATCTGTAATGCGGATGAGGGTGACTCTGGTGCTTTCTCAGACAGATACTTATTAGAGGACCAACCTTTAAAAGTTATTTTTGGAATGGTAATTTGTGGTTATGTGATAGGAAGTAATGAAGGGGTTTTATACATTAGAGGTGAATATCCTAAATCTATTGAAGCAATTAATGGCTGCATCAATGAACTTAAAAAATTAAATTTACTAGGTGAAAATATTTTAGGAACCAATTTTTCTTTTGATCTTGGAATTTGTATAGGACAAGGTGCTTATATTTGTGGTGAAGAAACAGCTTTGATTGCATCTATTGAAGGAAGAAGAGCTGAAGTGGATGTAAGACCTCCCTTCCCTGTTACTGAAGGGTTGTATAAAAAACCAACTGTAGTTAATAATGTTGAAACATTAGCTGCTGCAACTGGAATTTTATTAAATGGATCAGAAAAATTTTCTTCAGTTGGAAATAAAAAATCAGCTGGAACAAAATTAGTTTGCTTAGATAGTTTCTTTAACAATCCAGGTGTTTATGAAATTGATATGGGTACACCAATGAAAAAAATATTTAATGAAATTGGTGGTGGATACAAAGAACCTGTTAAAGCTTTTCAAATAGGAGGTCCATTAGGAGGCGTTGTTCCTTTAAGTGAAATAGAAAATTTAAATTTAGATTTTCAAGAGTTCACAGCAAAAGGTTTTATGTTAGGTCACGCAAGTGTAGTAAGTATTCCAAAAGATTTTCCAATGGCTGAATATATCCATCACTTGTTTGAATTCTCAGCTGAAGAATCATGTGGAAAATGCTTCCCAGGAAGACTTGGATCTTACAGAGGTAAAGAGATGTTTGATCAAGCTAAGAAGAAAACAGCTAAAATTCCTTTAAAATTACTTGAAGAATTGTTGGTTACTATGCAAAAAGGATGCTTATGTGCTCTTTGTGGAGCAATCCCAACGCCAATTCAGAACATCCTAAAATACTTTGGTGATGAAATGAAAAATGATATGGTGAAAGATAATTAATGAGCTCTGAAAAAAGAAAAATTGCTTATATTGATGGAAAACCATACGAAATTGGTCCTAAACACACGTCTATTTTAAAATTTGTAAAAAGCTATGTAGGTGAAAAAAAAGTACCTACATTATGTGATGATCCAAACCTAGCTCCTTATGGTGCTTGCAGAGTTTGCTCTGTAGAAGTTGCTTTAGAAAAAGATGGTCCAACAAGAGTGGTCGCATCTTGTCATACTCCAGTTGCTGAAAACCAACATATCTTTACTTCAAATGAAGCTTTAACAAATCTAAGAAAAAATATTGTTGAATTGGTTTTAACTGACCATCCAATGGAATGTGATACTTGTGAGGTAAATAATAATTGTGAATTACAAACAGTAGCAAACGATTTAGGAGTTGCTGATCACAGATACAACAGTCCTAAACAGCACAAAGGTATACCAAGAGATACTTCTCACGATTACATGAGAATGAATTTAGACAATTGTATTAATTGTGGAAGATGTGTCAGAGCTTGTGATGAAATTCAAGGTTCATTTGTACTAACAATGAGCGGAAGAGGTTTTGAATCTAGAATAACAACTGATAATGATATGATGTTTGGAGATAGTTCATGTGTATCTTGCGGTGCATGTGCACATACATGCCCAACAGATGCAATTTCAGATGTTTTTCAATCTAAATCTGCAGCTGTAGATAAAAAAGTTAGAACAACTTGTTCATACTGTGGTGTTGGATGTAATTTAGAAGCATCAATAAAAGATGATAAAGTTGTTGCAATAGATACTCCAAAACAAACTGAGGTAAATGCTGGTCATACTTGTATTAAAGGAAGATATGCATTTAGTTTTTATGATCATCCGGACAGATTAAAAACACCTTTGATTAAAAGAGATGGAAAGTTTGAAGAAGCTTCGTGGGATGAAGCTTATGAATTCATTAAAAAAGAAATGAATAGAATTACAAAAGATAATGGTCCAGATGCCTTTGCTGGAATTTCTTCTGCAAGATGTACTAATGAAGAAAATTATGTTTTTCAAAAAATGATTAGAGCTGCTGTGGGAACTAACAGCGTAGATTGTTGTGCAAGAATTTGTCATTCACCAACAGCTTGGGGAATGCAACAAACTTTTGGGACTGGGGCAGCAACTAACTCTACAGAAGATATTTATCATGCAGATTTATTTTTGGTAATTGGAGCTAATCCAACTAATGCTCATCCTGTAACAGGTGCAAAAATAAAACAGCAAGTGATGAAAGGTAAAAAATTAATCGTGCTTGATCCAGTTACAACTGAACTAGCGAAACTTGCTGATTATCATATTAAACTAAGACCAGGAACTAATGTTGCAGTTCTAAATATGATGTTGCACTTTATTATCAAATCAAAACTTTATAATGCAGATTTTGTTAGAGATAGAACTGAAGGTTTTGATAATTTCTTAAAAGAAATTGAAAGACAAGATGTTGATCATTTAGCAAAAGTAGCTGGTGTAGATAAACAATTAGTTAAAGAAGCAGCAATTGCATATGCTACTGCAAGAAATTCAATGGAGTTCCATGGTTTAGGAGTTACTGAACACGAACAAGGATCTAAAACAGTAATGTTAATTGCAGATCTAGCAATGATCACTGGAAACATTGGAAGAAAAGGAGTTGGGGTTAATCCTTTAAGAGGTCAAAACAATGTTCAAGGTGCAGCAGATATGGGATGTCAGCCTCACCAAGGTGCTGGTTATTTTCCTGTAGCTGATGAAAAACATCAAGAATTCTACACACAAAAATACGGGGTAACTCACCCAACTAAGCCAGGATTAAAAATTCCTCAAATGTTTGAAGCTGCAATAAACAAGGAATTAAAAGGTTTATGGATCATTGGAGAAGATATTGTTCAAACAGATCCTAATAGTGCTCATGTAATTGAAGCTATGAACTCTTTAGAACTTTTAGTTGTTCAAGAAATATTTATGAGTGAAACAGCAAAATTAGCAACTGTTGTTCTGCCAGGTACAACGTTCTTAGAAAAAGATGGAACTTTTACAAACACTGAGAGAAGAATTCAAAGAGTAAACAGAGCTGTACCTCCTCTACCAGGCACTAAACCTGATGGATTAATTGTAACCGAGATGATGCAGAAATTAGGATTTGATCAGCCAACTTATGATGCAGATCAAGTTCTAGCTGAAATTGCTGATATCGTTCCTTTCTTTAAGGGAGTTACTAGAGAGAGACTCGGAAAATTAGGATTACAGTGGCCAGTCCAAGAAGATGGAACTGATACAAAAATTTTACATACAGAAACATTTAAATTAGGTAAAGGTCGACTAAAAAACTTTGATTGGAAAGAATCATCAGAAATAGAAGCTAATCAAAAAGACTATCCTTTGATTTTAACAACTAGTAGAGTTTTACAACATTACAATGCAGCAACAATGACTAGAAGAACAAAGAATATAAATATTGTTGATGAAGATGTTTTATTAATTCATCCTAAAGATGCAGCTTATAGAGATCTAAATACTGGTGATATCGGAAGACTTTATTCTGGCAGAGGTGAGGTTGCACTTAAAGTTGAAGTTACAGATAAAGTTAAAGAAGGAATTGTGTTTACTACGTTCCATTTCCCAGAACATATGGTTAATATGGTTACAGGTCATGGTAAAGATGAAGAAACAATGTGTGCAGAATACAAAGTATCTTCTGTTGAAGTGCAAAAAATCTCTAATCAATTTAAAACAGAAGTAAAACCAAAAGAAAATCAAGCTGAAGTTAGTTAATTAAAATGACCATTGGTTGGCATTTTGATAATACGTATTCAAAGTTATCAAATACTTTTAAAGAAAATATTAAACCAACTCCTGTTCATGATCCTGAATTAGTAATTTTAAATGAGGAACTAGCCTCTACTTTAAATTTAGATTTTTCAAAAACAGACAAAAAAAAATTAGCAGAAATATTTTCTGGAAACTCCATACCAGAGGAAACCAATACCATTGCACAAGCATATGCAGGTCATCAATTTGGACACTTTACTATGTTGGGAGATGGTAGAGCAGTTTTATTGGGTGAGCATTTAGTAGACAATGACAATCGTTTTGACATTCAATTTAAAGGTTCAGGAAGAACTTCTTTTTCTAGGGGTGGTGATGGAAGAGCTGCACTAGGACCTATGCTTAGAGAATATATTATCAGTGAAGCGATACATTCATTAAATATTCCAACTACAAGAAGCCTTGCTGTTGTTAAAACAGGAGAAAAAGTTGTAAGAGAAAATCTTTTACAGGGCTCTATATTAACAAGAGTTGCATCAAGTCATCTTCGGGTTGGAACTTTTCAATATATAGCTGCAACTCAAAACATTGAAAATTTAAATACTTTAGTCGACTACACAATAAACAGACATTATCCAGAAATTAAAACATCAAATTCAAAAGGATTAGACTTGTTAAATCTTGTAATGGAAAAACAATGCCAGCTAGTAATCAATTGGATGAGAGTTGGATTTATTCATGGAGTAATGAATACTGACAACATGGCAATTTCAGGTGAAACCATTGATTATGGTCCATGTGCATTTATGGATCATTATGATCCAAAAACTGTATTTAGCTCAATAGATAAATTTGGGAGATATGCCTTTTCTAATCAACCACCAATTACAAAGTGGAATTTAGCAAGATTTGCAGAATGTTTAATCCCTCTAATTGATAAAAATGAGGATACTGCAATTAAATTAGCAACAGATTTAATAGATAATTTCCAAAATATTTATGAAGACAAATGGTTAAATATGATGAGAGATAAACTTGGTCTATTTGGTGAGGATAAAAATGATAAAAAATTAATTAATGATTTGTTTAATTGGATGGAGAAAAATAAAGCAGATTACACAAATACTTTTTGTAATCTAATGGATATCAATTCTGATGAAATTTATAAAAATAATGATTTTATCAATTGGAAAAATGAATGGAAAAAAAGATCTGAGTTAAATAATTCAACTAAGGAAAAACAAAGCAAACTTATGAAATCAAATAATCCAATTGTAATTCCTAGAAATCATAAAGTAGAAGAAGCTTTAGCTGAAGCTGACAAAGGAAGTTTAGATAAAATGAAAAAGTTATTAGATATTTTAAAAAATCCTTATGACAATCAGAATAATATTGAGGAATATCAAGCACCTGCTCCATCAAGCAACAAAAAATATCAAACTTTTTGTGGAACTTAATTTATAGAACGTAGGGCTCTGGCCTAGCAGTTTTATCCAAAACTCTCTCAACTGCAAAATCACTTATATCAATTGTTTGGTATGATCCTGTTGTAATTAATTCAGTTAAGGCTCTACCGATACCTGGTGCTTGCATTAATCCCCGGCCCGTAAATCCAGAAGCCATGTAAACATTGTCATATTTTGGATGCTTACCAACAACTGCATTATTATCTAATCTATTACAATCATAGTAACCTGCCCATCCACCAGTTAACTTTAATTCTTCAAAGGCAGGTATTCTCTTAGCAAGAGCTGGCCAAACTAATTCCTCAAAATCATTCCAAGCTGGTTCCAAATCATCTGCATCAAATACAGAAATAGGTGATCCTGCTAAATATTCCCCTCCTTCTGGTCTCCAATAAACGCCAGTTGTTAAGTCTCCACTGAGTGGCATCTCCTTTATATATGTTGGACATTTTACTCTAAACACAGTGTGCTTTTGAGGAACAACAGGAATATCTTCTAACAATTCCTTTGTCCAACAACCAGCTGCGGAAACTATTGTTTTAGCATTTATTTCAGAAATACTTTTAACTTCACCTTTAATAAATTCTGCTCCAAGCTCTATTGCTTTACTTTTAAGAGCGCTATGAAACATAAATGGATCAATCCATCCTTCACTTTGATTATCCGTAAAAGTTGCTGTCTCTATCCCTTCGCTATTCACATAAGGGAAAACCTTAGATAATTCTGACCCTTTAATATTTTTTGTTCCTGCATCACATACTTTATGATTTTCTAATGCTCTATATTGTTCTTGAGCATGTTCAGGACCAAACATTAAAAGATATCCATTGGTTACCATACTGGCTGTTGGGTTAGGGTTTTTTTCTGTTTTTAATAATTCTGGTATTTGGAAAATAAATTCTCTTGCAAATTTTCCTAATAAAATATTTTCTTTTTGGAAAAATTGCCTTCTAAAACCACCTAGAGATAATGGGAATGAAGCTGTTTTATAAGTAGGATCCCTTTCAATAACTTTAACTTTTCTGCCCTCTTTGGATAAAAAATAAGCAGTTGCCGTCCCTATTATTCCACCACCAATTACTACAACATCATCCATATCTAATTTAACAAAATTAAGCTTGTATTCAGAATTAGTGCAAAGCTGCACCAAAGTAAATATGGAATCATTAGATAGGCGCTCAACATCTTGACGCGTTTAAACCTTAAAATAAGATTAATTATCAATGCTATAAGTATGATTAATACTAAAAAAGCCAAAACCATATTGTGAAAAACAAAAAAAACTACACTCCAAGTTGTATTGAATACTAAATGTATAAAATAAATATAAACAGTATTCATATCTCTATTTTTTGTATGCCAATAAAGCCATATTGCAACTGTCATCAATGTATACAAGGTCGTCCAAACAGGTCCGAATATCCAATCCGGTGGATTAAATGATGGTTTATTTAGTAATGAGTACCATGGCTCTTTAAAAGTAACAGTAGCTAAACCGCCAATCAATGAAGCAGAGAATGTAATAGCAAGAAACAATATAAATGTTAAAAATTTATTTTTAAACATGTTAGATATATACATAACAAAAAATGAGTGAAAAAACTATTTGGATTACTGGCGGTAGCACTGGTATTGGAAAAGCTTTAGCAATTAAATTTGCAAGTAAGGGATGGAACGTTGCTATATCTGCGAGAAGAGCTGAATTACTAAATGAACTTTCAAATTCTTATGAAAATATTTCAAGTTTTCCTTTAGATGTAACAGATAAGGAAAAATGCAAAGGAGTATTTAATGAAATTAAAAACAAATATGAAAATATAGATATTTGTTTTTTTTCAACTGGAACATGGGATCCCAAAAAAGAAAAAGATATAGATGTCGAACAAATGGAAGATGTCTTTAAAGTAAATTTTTTTGGAACTGTGAATAGCATCAAAGCAGTTGAACAATATTTTAGAGATAAAAAAAACGGTATAATTACTATTGTTTCGTCAATTGCAGGATATAGGGGGTTACCTAATTCAACTGGCTATGGACCATCTAAATCTGCATTAAATAACTTAGCTGAAAGTTTGTACTTTGATTTTAAAAGATACAACGTACGTGTTTGTTTAGTATCTCCTGGATTTATTAAAACACCAATGACAGATAAAAATGATTTTAAAATGCCTTTTTTAAAAACTCCTGAGTATGCTGCAGATCAAATTTATGAAGGTTTAGTTAACAAAAATATATTTGAAATACATTTTCCAAAATCACTTACAATTACATTAAAACTATTGAGTTTTTTACCGAGTAAAATTTATTTTGGTTTAGTCGGAAAACTAACTAAATATCAAAAAAAATAGTTAATCTTTTACAAATACAACTGTCAATTCAGCTACTTTAAAACCAAATTTAGTCATTGTTGCTCTATTAATTGCAACTCTATCATCTTGTTTAAAAATCCAATCATCGAAAGTTATTTTTAATTCTTTGCCTTTAACTGGAACTAATAAAACATATTCAAATTTAAACGCTGGTCCGTAAGAATATCCTATTGCTTTACCTACAACATCTCCTGCTGTTCCTTCATAATTATGCTCATCAATTTTATTTATTGTCCATTCACGGTCTTGAACTTCACCGTCGTCCCAATTAAATTTTTCTTTAAGAATTAATTGCTTTCCATCCCAGGTTCCATTTAAATCTGCAGAAAATTGTCTTGTAACTTTTCCTGATCTATTTTGTAGAACGCCCCAAGCCTTAACATTTCCAGATAAGTATTCCTCAATAATTAATCTTGGTTCTTTGTTTTTAAAGTCTTCTGGTTTCATAGCGCTATTATTTGAGCAACTTGTAATTAAGAATAATGAAATTATCAATGAAATTGACTTAATTATTTTTATATGTCGCATAAATATCTCCATTATTTTTATTTGTTTTGCATTGAAAATTGTATCAGATCAATATTTTTTGACTTAAATCCAGCTTCACAATAAGAAAGGTAAAACTCCCACATTCTTTTAAATGTTAAATCAAAACCTTGATTTTTTATCAAATCCCATTTTTTTAAAAACTCATTTCTCCATATAGCCAATGTATTTGCATAATGGTCAGCATAAGAAATGTATGAATTTATAGTTAAGCCATTATCAGAAACATAACGATTAATACTATTTTTATTTGGTAAAAAACCACCAGGAAAAATATATTTTTGAATAAAATCTTGTTTGTTTTTGTATCTATCAAACAACCTATCATCGATAGTAATTGCTTGAATAGCTGCGTTACCACCATCAGATAAGTTAGTTTTAATAGTTTTAAAATAACCCTCTAAATAATTTTGACCAACTGCCTCAATCATCTCTATAGAGGCAATTGAATTGTATTTGCCTTTAAGATCTCTGTAATCTTTTATTTCAATATTTACTTTTTCGTTTAAACCACAATTAAAAATTCTTTCTTTTGCGTATTCAAATTGTTTTTTTGATATTGTTATACAGTCTAGTTTAACATCGTATTTTTTACCTAAATACTCAGCAAAACCTCCCCAACCACATCCTATTTCTAAAACTTTGTCACCATTATTTGGTTTAATTAGGTCAATTAATTTTTGATATTTATTATTTTGAGCGTCAGAAAGATTTTTCGATTTATAATCAAAAATAGCGCTAGAGTAAGTAAGTGTGTCATCTAACCAAAGAGAAAAAAAATCATTCCCAAGATCATAATGTTTAGCAATATTTTCTTTGCTTCTACTTTTTGTATTTTTTATTATTTTATTTTTTACAAAATTAATTATTGGAAAATCAAGAAGGCCTGAGAATTTATATATAACTTCTATATTTCTTGCAGTTAATTCAATTAAATTTGATAAATTATCAGTCTCAAATTCACCTCTCATGTAGCTCTCAGCAAATCCAATGCTACCTCCTCTAATTAAATTATAGTTAAAATCTGGTTTTTTGATTGAAATACTTGCATGCAATTTTTCATTTGGATTTCCAAACTTTAAAACTTTTCCATTATGTGTAGTTAGCTCTAGATAACCATGATTTATTTTATTAAGAAATTTAAAAACTAATTTATCTGCAGCGTTATCTAAAAACATTAATTTTCTACTGTTATATTATTTTTTGTTTTAAATTTTTTCTTAATAAATTTAATTCCTTTAATCCACAATTTAAACGCTTCAAAATGTATCGCAGAGATAATTTTAAATGTCATTAAAGGGTGTTTAAGATAAGAATTCATTAAGTTTTTACTTGTCAAATCAGATCTTTCACCATCTTGAGATGCAAAAAGAATTTTTCCTTCTTGATCGTATTGATCTATTACAACTGACAACTTCTGCTCTGGATTTAATATCCTAAAAAAATAATTACAATCCATTTCAATAAATGGTGAGACATGAAATTTCTTCGAGCAATTATTTTGAATTAATTTATTTTGTCCCTCTACTTTAAAAACATATGTGTGTTGCTCACCAAATGTATTCTTAACTTCATATAAAATAGAAATTAAATTATCATTTCTATCATATACAAAAAAAATACTTAGTGGATTAAAAACATAACCAAATATTCTTGGATAGCATAAAAGTTTAACTTTTATATTGTCTGTACTGATTTCATTATTAATTAGATTTTTTTTTACCCATTCAAAAAGAGATGACCCATCACGATCTCCATGATCTTTCTCATAAAAACTAATAAGATTAAATTTATTTAATGAAAAAAATTTTAATTTATCATTAAGCTCATTTAGCTCTGATAGATCTATAAATAATGAAAATACTTTATATTTAAAAAAATGTTCTTTCGGTTTAAATCTCTTATGGATTACATTTCCATTATATATACAAGAATTAATCATTAAGGTTTTTCAGCATTTCAATAGATGATTTTATTCCATCTTCATGAAATCCGTAACCAAAATAACTGCCACAAAAAAGTAAATCTTTTTGATTTTGTATTTTAATAAGCTCTGATTGTGCATCTAATGCTTTTTGATCATAATAAGGATGTGTAAATTTTATTTTTCTCAATATTTTTTTCTCATCAATTTTGAAGTAAGGATTTAATGTTAAGAAAATATTTTCATCACAATTTAAATTTTGTAATAAATTTAACCAATATGTAATTGAATTTTTCTCTAAATTCTTATTATCTATTGAAGAATTCCAAGAGGACCAGACTTTTTTGTTTTTAGGCATAGCCCGCTGATCTGTATGTATATAAGCTATATTTTCTTTGTAGCTAAAATTCGATAGAATATTTTTCTCATCATCAGTTGGATTTTCAATTAGCTTTAAGGCTTCATCAGCATGTGTCGCCAGAACTACTTTTTCATAATCGAAAAATTCACTTTCTCCACCATAATATAAATCTAATCCTGATGATTTTCTTTTAACTCTTGTCACTTTATAATTTTTATAATGTTCACCACTTATTTGAGAAAGTATTTTATTTACATAAGTTCTGCTTCTATTAGTTACCGTGTACCACTGTGGTCTGTTTTTTAATTTAAATAAACCATGATTTTGAAAAAATCTAAGAAAAAAACTAATTGGCATTTTGCTCGCTTCATAAGGAGGCATAGACCAAATTGCAGATACCATTGGTATTATATGATAATCAACAAATGTTTTGGATAATTTGTTGATTTTTAAGTATTCACCTAGTGTAATTTTATCATTAGATATATTTGCTTGATCACTTTTTTTATAAAATTTAATTATGTCAAAAAACATTTTTAAAAAGTCTATGTTTAATAAATTTGATTTATTTGAGAAAATTCCACTTAATCCTTTTCCACAATATTCAAAGTTTGTATTATCTACTGAAACTGAAAATGACATATTGCTTTTTTCAATTTGAATATCATTTTCCTTAAAAAAATTAATTAAATTTGGATAAGTTTGAAAATTAAAAACAATGAAACCAATATCTACAGAAACTTTTTTTTCATCAAAAAAAATATCTATTGTATGTGAGTGTCCACCAAAATGATCTTCTCGCTCAAAAAGATCTACATGGTGTTTTTTAGATAAATAATAAGCAGCACTTAATCCGGAAATACCTGAGCCAACAACAGCAATTTTCATTAATTATTATGCTGCATCTTCTTTAAACTCATCCATACTTGGACAAGTACAAAAAATATTTTTATCTCCGTATACGTTATCAACTCTTGCAACCGGAGGCCAAAATTTATTTGCTTTTAAGAATTTTGCAGGATACGCGGCTTGCTCTCTTGAATATTTATGATTCCATTCATCTGAAGCTAATTCAATATCTGTATGAGGTGCATTTTTAATTGGATTATCAACTTTATCAAATTTTCCTGAATTGATCATATCTATTTCTGATTTAATGCTAATCAAAGTATCACAAAATCTATCTAGTTCGGACAAGCTTTCACTTTCAGTTGGTTCAATCATCATTGTGCCTGCTACTGGCCATGACATTGTTGGTGCATGAAAACCATAATCGATCAATCTTTTAGCTATATCTTCTTCAGTAATCCCTGTTTCAGTTTTAATAGATCGAATGTCAATAATACATTCATGAGCTACATTACCGTTTGAACCTTTATAAAGAATTGGGTAATGATCTTTAAGTCTATGAGCTATATAATTTGCATTTAATATTGCAATTTGAGTAGCTAATTTTAAACCTTCAGAACCCATCATTTTAATATACATCCAGGAAATTGATAAAATACTTGAACTTCCCCAAGGTGCTGCTGAAACTGCTCCTATTCCTGTAGCAGGTCCACAGTCCTTAACAACTGGATGATTAGGCAAATAAACTTGTAAATGTCTTTTACATGCAATTGGTCCCATTCCTGGTCCTCCGCCACCATGTGGAATACAAAATGTTTTGTGTAAGTTTATGTGACAAACATCTGGACCAAAATTTCCAGGTCTTGCTATACCAACAAGCGCATTTAAATTTGCACCATCCATATAAACTTGGCCACCGTGTTTATGAATTAATTCACATATATCTGTAATTTTTTCCTCAAATACTCCATGAGTAGACGGATAAGTGACCATTAATGCTCCAAGATTTTCAGAATGCATTTCTGCTTTTTTCTTTAAATCTTCAAAATCAACATTTCCTTCTTTATCACAATCGACAACGACAACTTTCATTCCAACCATTTGTGCACTAGCAGGATTGGTTCCATGTGCTGAACTTGGTATTAAACATATATTTCTATTTTCCTCACCTCTATCTAAATGATATTTTCTAATAACCATTAATCCCGCATATTCGCCTTGGGCGCCTGCATTTGGTTGAAGTGAAACACCAGAAAAACCAGTAATTGATCTAAGCCAATTTTTAAGATCAGTGAATAAATCTCTATATCCTTCCATCTGCTCAATAGGTACAAATGGATGAGGCTCTGCTAATTCTCTCCACGAAATAGGTATCATTTCTGCGGTAGCATTTAATTTCATAGTACATGAACCAAGTGCAATCATAGTTCTATTCAGAGCTATATCTTTATCTTCTAACTTTTTTAAATATCTAAGCATCTCAGTTTCTGAGTGATATGAATTAAAAACAGGATGTTCTAAATATTTTGAAGTTCTTAATAAATTTTTTGGTAAATTAGGTAAACTTACAGTTGGATCTTCTTTTTTAATCGATTCAGCTGCATTAAAAATTTTCAACAATTGATTTACTCTATAAACATTTTTCTTTTCATCAAAAGAAACTGCCAACATTTCAGAATTTACTCTTCTAATGTTTACCTTTTGATCCAAAGCATTTTTGTAGATTTGATCAGTTTTATCTTTAGTGACGATTGTAACCGTATCAAAGAAATGATCTGAATAAATTTCATATCCTGATTGTTTTAATTTATCTGCAAAGTTTTTAGCTAATTGAGAAACTCTCTCAGAAATAGTCCGGATACCCTCTGGACCATGATAAATAGCATATGCTGCTGACACAATTGCTAATAAGGCTTGGGCAGTACAAATATTACTTGTAGCCTTATCTCTTCTTATATGTTGTTCCCTAGTTTGTAATGATAATCTGTATGCTTTGTTTCCATGTCTATCAACAGAGACACCGACAATTCTTCCTGGCATAGATCTTTTATATTCGTCTTTAGTTGCAAAGAAGGCTGCATGAGGTCCACCGTAGCCCATTGGTATTCCAAATCTTTGAGAGCTTCCTACAGCAATATCTGCTCCTAGTTCTCTTGGTGTTTTTAACTTAGCAAGTGCTAATAAATCACAAGCTAAAATTGATTTACCATTTTTTTTATGAATTTTACTTATTGCTTCGCTAGGATCTTTTATATCTCCTAATGTTCCCGGATATTGCAATATGCCACAAACTAAATCTTCTTTCAATTGATCTAATACTTTATCTTCATTACCAACAAGTACTTTTAATCCCATTGGTTCTGCTCTTGTTTGGATTACATCAATTGTTTGTGGGTGACAATTTTCTGAGACAAAGACTAAATTGCTATCCTTTTTATTTAATCTATGACTTAATCCCATTGCTTCTGCAGCTGCTGTTCCTTCATCCAATAAAGATGCATTTGCAATATCCATTCCTGTGAAATCAACTATCATTTGTTGAAAATTAAGCAGCATTTCCAATCTTCCTTGAGCTACCTCGGGTTGGTAGGGTGTATAAGAAGTGTACCAACCTGGATTTTCTAAAATATTTCTTAAAATTACATATGGCGTATAAGTGCCATAATAACCCATCCCTATAAAGTTAGAGTAAATTTGATTTTTCTTAGAAATTGCTTTTAATTTTCTTAATGCTTCATATTCTGAATTAGACTCACCAATATTTAATTCATCTTTCAATTGGATCTTTTCTGGAACTGTACTTTTGATTAAATCATCTAGTGATTTGTAATTAAGTTCCTTAAGCATTTTATTTTGATCTTCATCTGAAGGTCCAATGTGTCTTTTTAAAAAATCTTTTTGAGAATTATGTAACATTAGCTAGCACTCTCCTTTGCAAATTTATCGTATTCTTCTTTGTTCATAAGACTATCCAATTCAGATTGATCTTTCATTTTAAGTTTAAAAAACCATGCTGAACCCTCTGGATCTTCATTTATTTTAGATGGATCATCTACAATAGCTTGATTAGTATCTACTACTTCACCACTAACTGGAGTATAAACATCACTAGCAGCTTTCGTAGACTCTACTACTCCTGCGGTACCATCTTTTTCAACATTAGATCCTTTTTCAGGAAGTTCTGCAAAAACGATGTCGCCAAGCATTTCTGTTGCATGTTTTGTAATTCCTATTGTGGCTACATCTCCCTCTAAAGTGATCCACTCATGTTCTTTTGAAAATTTTACCTCACTCATTAATTTACTCCTTTCACGTAATTTTTTTTATAAAATGGTAATGCGCAAACATTTGCTGGATGTTTTTTCCCTCTTACCTCAAGCAAAATTTTAGTATCAACTTTTGAAAACTTTTTATTAACATAACCCATCGCTATAGGACCATTTACACTTGGTCCAAACGTGCCACTAGTTATCTCACCGATTTGTGTATCTGTATCATCAAATATTTTAGTTTTTTCTCTAGCAATCAATCTACCCTCGGGTTTAATCCCTACTCTTATTTGACTTGCTCCATCTTGCATTTGGTTCATAATTTTTTTCGATCCAATAAAACCTCCTTTTGATAATCTAGATTTTGAGATTGCCCATCTAAGGTTTGCCTCAACTGGTGTTTTGTTAATATCTAATTCGTGACCATACAAACATAATCCAGCTTCTAATCTCAAGGTATCTCTTGCCCCAAGTCCTATAAGTTGTGCTCCCTTTTCTATTAAATTTTCAACGAATTTTTCAGCTTTATCGTTAGAAATTGAAATTTCAAATCCATCTTCCCCTGTATAACCTGATCTTGTGACAAATAATTTTTGATTATCAGAATCAAACCAATTTCCTGTCATAAAATTTAGTTGATCAACCCCATTTATAATTGAGTTTAAAATTTCAACAGATTTAGGTCCTTGAATTGCTATTAAAGATCTATTGTTATCTAAATTCATTTTAAATTTTGAACCTAGTAAATTAGATAAAATCTCAAAATCTTTATCTTTGCATGCAGCATTTAAGATAATTAAATACCCCTCCTCTATTTTAGTAATAATTAAATCATCATAAATTCCAGCATCCTCGTTCATTAAAAAACTATACTTTGAGCAGTTTTGTTTAAGATTTTTTAAATCTAATGGAAAAATCTTTTCTAATTCTTCTGTCAAGCTTTCATCGCCATATATAAATAATTGACCCATATGAGATACATCAAATATTCCAGAATTCGATCTTGTGAATTTATGCTCTTCAATAATACCTTTGCTATACTGAATGGGCATTTCGTATCCCGCAAATTCAACAAACTTAGCGTTGTTACTTTGATGAAGTTTGTTTAGCGATGTTTTTTTAATTTCCATATTAACTCTTCTTTGCCCCCTCTGTCTTGGTGCCTGAGAGATTTGCTCCTTCGGCGAGAATAATTCTCTTTCCAGAGTTAATATGTACGGTCCTTTTGCCTGAGAGTTTCCGGGGTGGTTGCTCCTTCGGCGCTACAAAAGTAGTCTCTCCCGTGAGTAAATATATAGCACATTTAAAATGTTTATGTGAAATTTATTTAGCGACCTTTTTGACAAGTAATGGAGATAAAAATTGTATAACTACTGCAGTAATAACTACGGCTCCCCCAAAAAGTACAGTAAGTGGTGGGTTTTCATTTGCAAACATCCATGCCCACATAGGTCCTAGCACAGCTTCAGTTAACATAATTATTCCAACAAATGCTGAGGGAGTTGATCTTGCTCCAATTGTTATAAGTATAAAACCAAGTCCAACTTGAAAAAATCCTGCTATAAAACCTAAAAAAATATCGTTTGTTGAAACAATAACACTTGGCGACATGAACAAACCTATTAATGTTGCAAAAATTCCAGCTACTAGTTGTAAAGGTATCATGTCGACTTTAGGATATTTTCTAACAATTAAAATTAAGATCGCAAATGATATCGGCATAATGAATGCAACTAAATTTCCAGTCATTTGACCTGTTGTTAGTGAACTTCCCAACATTAAAATGATGCCAACTACCGCTGTAATAATACAGGTTAATGTAACTTTTGAAATTTTTTCTTTTAAAAAAACATAACCAAATATTGCTAAGAACAAAGCTTGAGTTTGTATTATAAAGTTTGCGTTAGCTACTGTTGTTTCGTACATAGCAAATACGTAGCTAGCAAATCCAATGGATAAAATTATACCTCCAATTAAACCTGGAACTCCAGATTTATAAAGAGCACTGAAAACTTTTCCTTTGTAGCTAAATATTAAAAAAATTGTAATTACTCCAATAAAGAAAAGTGATCTCCAAAATAATATTTGCCAAAGGGTAGATCCTTCAAAAGATTTTACTATTAGACCACCAAAACTTAGTGCACATGCTCCCAAAAAAACTAAAAAAGGGCCTGGTATTTTTGATAAAAAGTTCATTAAATTTGTGAAAGTAAATTTTGAGTTTCCATTTCATATAACTTAAATAAAGTCTCTGCATCAGATAAATTAATCTCTTTAAATTTTATTTTTGAACCAGGAGACATCTGTACTAATCGGTCATAATCGACACTAGCCACAACTCCAATTTTTGGATAACCGCCAATAGTACCATGATCTGAAAGCATTATAATTGGATTTCCGTCTGCCGGTACTTGGATTACACCTTTAATCAA
Organism: uncultured Pelagibacteraceae bacterium; assembly: GCA_902556505.1. Classification (GTDB taxonomy): domain Bacteria; phylum Pseudomonadota; class Alphaproteobacteria; order Pelagibacterales; family Pelagibacteraceae; genus Pelagibacter. Next base: position 40,629 of record CACDWM010000002.1, on the reverse strand, counting down.
ACCCTCTGATTTTATGTTGGTATTCACTATATTATCAATTTTAGGTCCCTCTAGTCTCATACCCATTCTGTCTGAAAGTTTGGATACTGTGAATTCCTTTTCATAAAATATTTTTTTACCTTCTTCAGAAAAGTAATCAAAATTAGTGCCTTTGATCACCCTTATGTTTTCTATTTTGGTATTAATGTAATTAGTTTTTTTAATATCCTTATTTGAATTTATTTTTTTTAAATTAATTCTTTGACCTACATCTAATTTTTTTCCATCATTAGATCCAATATTTGCTTTTGTATTTATAGAGCAACTATTCCATTGAAATTTTAAATCGAACTCTCCACCTAATGCTAAATATCCATAAACTGATTTATTTGTAGATATGATATTTATCTCATCTCCATTTTCAATTTGATAACTTTCGTAACAATTTCCCTCAATTTCAGTATCTTTTTTTTTAATTGAAAAAATTACATCTCCAGTGATGGCACAATTAATTTTTTCTCCTGAATATTTTATATGGGGACCTTGATATGCAAACTCTATCACTGCAGAGTCTAAATTATTATTAACAAGTTTATTAGCTATAAGATAATTTCTATTATCCATAGCGCCACTAAACGGAATGCCAATATGATAAAGATGATCCCTACCTTTATCTTGAAAGGTGGTATTAATTCCAGGTCTAATTATTTCTAAATAATTGCTACTCATTATAATTTTTATACTGATCTAAAGTAATTTCCTTGAAAATTACTGTATCTCCAGGGTTAATTAGATTTGGTTTATCTTCTTTTGAGCTATCAAAAACATCCAAAGGGGTATTTCCTAAAATATTCCATCCACCTGGACTTTCAAATGTATAAATGTTTGCAAATTGCTCAGTTAATGCAACAGATCCCTTGGGCACTTTTACTCTTGGAGTTTCCAAACGTTGAGCTCGCATATTTTCATCTAAGTCACCAAGAAAAGGCATGCCAGCAATAAAGCCTGTCATGTAACAAAAATATTCCTTATTTAAAAAATTCTCTAAAATTTTTTCTCTACTTAATTTTAATATTTCTTCTAATCTTTTAATGTCCATTGAAAAATTTTCATGACAACAAACTGGTATTTCTAATTTTTTAGAATTTATATCTATTGACTCTTCAGCATTTATATTCTCAACATAATTTTTAACTTCTTTAAAATTTGTTTTTTTTAGATCATAAGAAATAATTAATTTATTATAAGAAGGTGTTAAATTATTTATCCCTTCAAATTTTTTTTCTTTAATAGTTTTAAAATATTTTATTACTTGTGAATTAATTGATTTATTTACTTCATCACCAAAATCACAGTACAAAGCTGCGTCACCAAGATTTGATATATTTTTTATCATGACATGTTATACTTAACATTGGACACTATGGAAATTAATATAAATTGTGATTTAGGTGAAAAATCAAAACATCATTCAAATAAGTATGATCCAGACTTACTAGAAATAGTTAATTCTGCAAATGTCGCATGTGGTTATCATGCAGGTGATGAAGAATCCATGAATCAAGTAGTTCAAATTTCAAAAAAAAATGGTGTTAGTATTGGAGCCCACCCTTCATTTAATGATCCTGAAAATTTTGGAAGACAGAGAATAAATCTTTCGCCTACTGAAGTAAGACAATTGATTATAGATCAATATGAAATTCTTCAAAAAATTGCTCAAGATCATGGAGAGAATGTTACTCATATAAAACCCCACGGTGCTTTAAACAATATGGCATGTGAGGATATTGACTTAGCTACTACTTTGGCAAAAGTCATAAACGAGATTAGTAAAGATTTAATTTATCTGGTTCCTACAGGATCTAAAATGGAAGAAGCGGCCAAAAAAATAAACATGCGTATTGCTTGTGAGATTTTTGCAGATAGAAATTATGAGGACGATGGCAATTTGGTTTCTAGAAAAAAACCACATGCTCTTATTACTGATCCAGAAGAAGCCAAAAAACACGTATTAAATATGGTTAAAAATCAGTCACTTAATTGTCACAGTGGAAAGCAGATACCTTGTGAAATAGACTCGGTATGCATACATGGAGATAACGAAAGTTCGTTATCTACAGCAATATCAATTAGAAAAAACCTGATAGAGAACGGATTAAAACTAAAACCTTTAAATAAAATGGAGAAATTTTTAAATGATTAAAAAAATATTTGTATTTTTGATTTTGACGTTATTTGCAACAAACTCTTTTTCTGCGGGATCAGACTCTACTTCTACAAAAGTAAAATCTAATTATGATAAGGCAGTACAATCAATAAAATTTGCAAAAAAATATGAAGCAAAGGGGAAGCTTGAGAAAGCAAAAAAAAGATATGCAAAAGCTCAAAAATTACTTTTGAAGTCTAATTCAGAAAAACCTAACAAAGCAGATACTTTGAATTATTTAGGTTTTACTACTCGAAAACTTGGTGATTACGAGAATGGCGAAAAGTATTATTTACAGGGTCTAGCAATTGAACCTAATCATATAGGTATAAATGAATATTTGGGTGAATTATATGTTGCGACAAACAGATTAGATTTAGCCAAAGAGAGATTAAAAATATTAGAAAACTGTAATTGTGAAGAATATACAGAATTAAAACAAATTATTGATGGTACAAAAAAATCAAAATATTAATTAATATTTTGAACCATTTGTTGTGGCATCCATAAAGCTATCTCTGGAAAAATAACAACAAGAATTACTGCAAGGATCATTAACATAAACAATGGGAATGCGCTCCTTGCAATAAATCCCATATCTTTGTTAGCCATTCCTTGTAATACGAATAAATTAAATCCTACAGGTGGTGTGATTTGAGCCATTTCAACTACTATAACTAAAAATATACCAAACCAAATCATATCAAAACCAGCTTGTCTAATCATTGGCTCAATAATTGCCATTGTAAGTACTACTGCTGAAATTCCATCAAGAAACATTCCAAGAATAATATAAAAAATCATTAAAACAAAAATTAGTACATAAGGAGATAGTTCCATGTTTTGTATCCAAATAGCTAAATTTCTTGGAAGACCAGTAAATCCCATGGCTAATGATAAAAATGTAGAGCCAGCTAAAATAAAAGCAATCATACAGGATGTTTTAGTTGCTCCTAACAAAGATTGTTTAAATGTTTCAATAGTTAAGCTCTTTTGAAAGTAAGATAAAATTAAAGCCCCTACTACACCTAAAGAGGCAGCCTCAGTTGCTGTTGCAACTCCAGTGTATATTGATCCTATCACAGCTGATATTAAAATAATTACTGGTAGTAATTGTTTTGATTTTCTTATTTTTTCTAGAAAGGAAAAATTTTCAACATATTTTGGCATGCTTTTTTTATTTATTAAAGACCAGATAATCACGTAAGACATAAATATAAGTGCAATCATTATCCCTGGAATAATTCCTGCGATAAATAGCTTTGCTATAGACTCTTGAACAGTTACTCCATAAATTATTAATATTATTGAAGGAGGAATAAGAAGCCCTAAAGTTCCTGAGCCTGCTAGACTACCTAACAAAATTTTTTCTGGATATTTTCTTTTTCTTAGTTCCGGGATAGACATCTTACCTACTGTTGCAACAGTAGCTGCTGAAGAGCCCGATATTGCTGCAAAAAGTGCACAACCAACAACATTTACATGAATTAATCCACCGGGTAATTTTTGCATCCATGGTGATAGGCCAGCAAATAAATTTTCAGATAATTTGGTCCTAAATAATATTTCACCCATCCAAACAAACAATGGTAAAGCTGTTAATGTCCATGATGATGACGTTCCCCATATCGTAGTTGCCATGGCATCCCCAACTGGTCTTGAAGTAAATAACATCATCCCAATTGTTGAAACTCCTATCATGCTTATTGCTACCCAGATGCCAGATCCAAGAAAAAATAAAAGTACACTTATAAAAAATATTATGAGAAATATTTCAGTCATTCTTGCTTAAAATTGTTAAAATAAATTTATGTAAAACAGCTATAAAAAAAATTAAAGATCCGATAGCAACACTAGTTTGAGGTATCCAAATTAAGATCTCATCTGCACCTTCGCTTCTCTCTTGAAAATCATATGAGATTAATAACATTTTCCATAGGTAAAAAGACAAATAACCTGAAAAAATTGTTGCTACGATCAGACACCATATTTCTAAAAATCTCTTATAAGATGAAGAGGCTTTTTCTAAAAAAAGAGTAATTCGAATATGTCCACCTTCAACAAAAGTAAATGCTAAAGCATAAAAGGAAGCTGCAGCCATGCAGTAACCTGAGTACTCAGCTAAACCTCTTATGTAAAAACCAAATATCCTTGAGGAAATTCCAATTAAAATAAAAACTGCGACAAGAATTAAAAAAAAAGCAGCTAAATATCCTGAAAATTTATAGAGTTTATTTAAATTATTATTTATTGATTGAAACATTTAGTAAAAAGGCCAACTTACTACAAGTTGGCCTTTTTTTTAAGACTATTTATTTATAAGCAGATAAAACTGCAGCACCTCTGTCTCCAGCTTTTGCTTTCCATTCTTCAGACATTGTTGCTCCAACTTTTTCAAAATGTTTTTTCAAAGCTGAATTAACTTCGCCTACTTCCATTCCGGCATCTGCTAAAGCTTTCTTGTCTCCAGTATTACCTTGTTTAGATAATTCCCAACCCTTTTCTTCTGCAATTGCTGCTTGGTTCATGACAAGATCTTGAGTTGCTTTATCAAGTTTATTCCAAGCAGCTTTATTAGCTATGATCATATTTTTTGGAAACCATGCTGCTATATCATAAAAGTATTTAACACCATTTTCCCAAATCTTACTATTTTTTCCAGTTGTAGGAGAAGTAATCATACTTTCCACTGCACCTGTAGAAAAAGCTTGGCTAATTTCAGCTGCTTCAATTTTAGTTGGCGCCATTCCTGTTAACTCAGCAATTCTAATTGTTGCAGAGTTGTATGCTCTAAATTTTAATCCATTTAGATCACCAACTTTTTTAATTTGCTTTTTACTGTAAAGTCCTTGTGCAGGCCATGGTACTGCATAAAGAAATACCAGTCCTTTTTCATCAAGACTCTTAACAATATATGGCTTTGAAGCTTCATATAATTTCATAGCATCATCATAAGTAGTTGCTAAGAAAGGTAATGAATCAATTTCATATAAAGGATCTTCTTTTCCAAGAGCAGACATAAATCTTTCACCAATAGGTGCTTGACCTGTTCTGACAGCTCTGAAAATTTCACCACCTTTAAATAATGAACCACCTGGGTGAGTAACAATTGTAAGTTTTCCACCACTTTTTTCAGTTACATTCTTTGCAAATTCTGTTGCATTAGCAGAATGAAAGTTCCCAGCACCATAAGCTAGTGCCATATCCCATTTTTCAGCTAAAGAAACGTTTGCAAATAGTAATACTGAAGTAATTATAGATATAAATAATTTGAATAATTTCATCTATCCTCCTTTTTAAAATTAACATTTAATTATCTCTTAGAGGTTAAATCAATAAAATTATCATTATGGCCTCATTGAAAAATTGTCAGATTATACTATTATAATGTTATCTTGATTGAAGAGCTCATAATATTAACCAATATAATTTTTATCACAATTATATTAACAGCAGATAACGCAGTGATAGTTGGATCTATTGCTTCAAATTTTGTTCCAAAAAATAGAAAACAAATAATTCTTTGGGGTGTAATTGGAGCCTTTGTTTTTAAAATTTTTTTTGCAATTTTTGCAACTTTTTTATTTGAATTTTATTTTATAAAAATTTTAGGTGGTTTATTATTAATTTGGATTGTAAATGATTTAAGAAAAGATTTACTAGACATAAAAAAAGTAAAACCCACAATTAAAAAAGGGAAAGAGCCTTCATACATTAGTAGTATTGGAAAAGTCTTATTTGCAGATATCATGATTAGTTTTGATAATGTCATTGGTGTAGTTGCAGCAGCAAAAGGATATTTTGGATTTATGATATTTGGACTAATGTTGTCAGTTGTTTTAACTGGCGCTTTAGCGACATATATGGCTAATTATATTCAAAGACATATTTGGATAGCTTATATAGGATTAGTATTTATCTTAATCGTTGGTCTGCAATTAGTAATTGGTGGATTGGTTGATCTTGAAATATTAAATATTAATGAAGAATTTAAAAAATACTTTTAATTAAAAAGAATTTTTTTTATTAGGAAATTTAATTTTTCTTACTTCTTTTGAATAATTTGAAACAGCTTTAGAAATGAAATTTCTAATATTAGCATATTTTTTTACAAACTTATAATTCATTGGATTTAAGCCAATTAAATCATCAAAAACTAATATTTGACCATCGCAATATTTAGAAGCTCCAATCCCTATTGTTGGAACTGTAATATTTTGACTTACAAGTTTTGCTAAAGAAGTCTCAACACATTCTAAAACAATAGAAAATACTCCAGCTTTTTCTAACAATTGCGAGTCTCTTAAGATGTGATCTCTCTCTAGCTTTTTTTTGCCTTTAAATTTAAAACTTTTATCTGACTGAGGAAGTAGCCCTAAATGCCCCATAACTGGAATTTTATTTTTAACTAAAGTTTTAATTGTTTCGTAAATTTTTTTTCCACCTTCCAATTTTACACCATCACATTTAGTTTTTTTCATTATTAGTTTTGCATTTTTTAAAGCTTCTTTAGGAGTTCGATAGGTTTTATGTGGCATATCAACAATCATTAAACTTTTTTTTATACCCATTCTCACACTTTTAGAGTGTTCAATCATAGTGCTCAAATTTACTTCTCTTGTAGATTTATAATTGTATAAAACCGAACCAAGTGAGTCTCCTACTAAAATTAAATCACAATAATTATCTAATATAGAAGCAATATTTTTTGAATAGGCAGTTAGACTAACTATTTTTGACTTATTTTTTTTTGCAATAAATTTTTTAATTTTACTCATTTATAAATTCTTGGTTCTTATAAGCTTTCAAAAGCTTTTTAGATATAGATAGTTTCTTTGCAATAGGAGATTTTTCGTCAATAATTCTCCAAAAAGGAAGTTTTGGTTTTTTAGTTTTTTTTTTAATTTGTTCCTCTAATGATGCCTCTATAGCAATTCTTAAAAAAATCCCTGTAGATACTGGGCACGTTTTGTTAGCTTTGGCTTTTTTAGCTAAAGCTTCTCTCATTTCAATAACTGTCTTTTTTTTACCTTTAGGAATTTTATGAATATATTTTGCTATTGAACTTGGGGATGAAACTAGCATCGTTTCACCTTTCTTAATATCTGCAAAATTAAAAGTTAATTTTTTAATTTTTTCCTTATATGGTTTGTTAAACTTAGCAATCCACATTAGAAAAATATTACCAGGTACCAGTATTCTCCATTGAGGCCCAAGGCTCTTTGGGTTCTAAATTTCCTTCTTGAAGAATTTCAATTGAGATTTTGTCTGGTGATCTAACAAAAGCCATATGACCATCTCTTGGTGGTCTATTAATAATATAACCCATGTCCATTAATCTTTGACATGTTTCATAAATATTATCTACTCTATAGGCAAGATGGCCAAAATTTCTTGAACCTTCGCCAAGTTCATCACCATCCCAATTATAAGTTAATTCTATTTCTGCTTTTTCATCATTAGGTGCCGCAAGAAAAATTAATGTAAATCTTCCTTTTTCATTTTCCATTCTTCTTGTTTCTTTTAAACCAAGACCTTCGCAGAAAAATCTTAGAGACTCATCTACATCTTTAATTCTAATCATTGTGTGTAAATATTTCATAATATTAACTTATAATTAAAAACTACTCTAATTCAATAGTGCTAGGTGGTTTTGAAGTAACATCATACACTACTCTATTTATACCCCTTATACTGTTAACTATTTTATTTGATATAGTTTGCATAAATGATTTTTTAAATTCAAAATAATCTGCTGTCATTCCATCTTCTGACGTAATTGCTCTCAATAAACATAAATACTCATAAGTACGATTATCTCCCATTACCCCAACAGTTTTAACAGGCAGCAATGCTGCATAAGCTTGCCAAATCTTATTATAAAGACCATAATCTCTTAAAGCTTTAATAAAATAATAATCAGCTTCTTTTAAAATTTTAATTTTTTCATTAGTTATAATACCTGGCATTCTAATAGCTAAGCCTGGTCCAGGAAAAGGATGTCTTGAAATAATTTCTTTACTTAAATTTAACTCTAATCCTAATTTTCTTACCTCATCCTTAAATAAGAATTTTAATGGCTCTACTAATTTTAAATTCATTTTTTTTGGTAACCCACCAACATTATGATGTGATTTAATTTTAGAAGTTTGGCTACCAGTAACAGATTTGCTCTCAATTAAGTCTGGATAAAGGGTACCTTGAGCTAAAAATTTAACATTTTTAATTTTCTTGGCGTATCTCTCAAATATTTTGATAAACAAATTACCGATTATTTTTCTTTTTTTCTCTGGATCAGAAACATTTTTTAATCTTTTTAAAAATTCTTTTTCAGCATTTACATAAATTAAATTCATTTTTAAACGCTTCTTAAAAGTTTGAACTACTTGTGCTTCCTCATTTTTTCTTAGAAGACCAGTGTTTACAAAAATACAATAAAGTTTTTTACCAATAGCTTTATTAAATAATTGAGCGACAACACTGCTATCCACGCCTCCCGATAAAGCACAAATAACTTTACTATTTCCAACTTGTTTTCTAACATCTTTAATAAGCTGATTTTTTTGATCCTTAGAGGACCAGTTCCTTTTAATTTTACAAATTAAAAAAATAAAATTCCTTAATAATTTTTTTCCGTTCTCTGTGTGAGTTACTTCAGGATGAAATTGTACACCGTAATATTTTTTAATTTTATTTTCAACAATTGCAAATTTTGAATTAGTACTTGATGCAACAATTTTAAAATTCTTAGGAAGTTTTGAAACTTGATCAGCATGACTCATCCAAACTTGTTTTGATTTTTTATTTCCAAAAAAATTATTTGTTAAAAGACTGTTATTCTTTTTATAAACATTAGCTAAACCAAACTCTCTATGTTTTGATTGTTTAACCCTTCCACCGTTAAGTTTTGATAAAATTTGATGTCCAAAACATATTCCAAGAACTGGTACATCAAGTTGTAAAATTTTTTTATCAAATGAATATTTGTTTATTTGATAAACATTTAGTGGACCACCAGATAATACTATTCCTTTAATACTGTGATTAATGTCTTTAAGTTTTATTTTTTTGTGACTAACTATTTCTGAAAAAACTCCTAATTCTCTTACTCTTCTTGCAATTAATTGAGTAAATTGAGAACCAAAATCTATTATTAAGATTTTCTTAAGATTTTGATCAAGACTCATTATTTTCAGGTTCTATATTTTTTAATGACTCTTGAATATCTTTGTTTTCATCACATAAATTTTGACAAACTTTCACAAATTTATCTGAAAGATCTTTAACTTTTTCATAGTTGGATTTTTCTAAAGCAATTTTCATTAACATTAATAAAGCTTCCTCGTTATCAGGCTCAATTAAAAGTGTTGTTTCTAAATTGTATTCTTCCTTTCTTTGATTTTCTTCTTGGTTATAAATTTTCGCTAGATATAAATATGAGTTTGCATCTTTTGGGTTAAAAACTATATTTCTCTCAAATAAAAAACGTGCATCTTCATACTTTTCTTTTTTAAACAATTTTAAAGCTTCATTAAAAAAATTTTCTTTACTAAAAGACGTGCTTTTAAAAGAAACAGTTAAAAGTATTAATACTATTAATTTGAAAAATTTGCTCATCAATATTTACTATCTTTTTTTACCACATCTACATTATGAACCATACTTTCGTAAAATCCAGCTTTTGTAATTTTCACAAATTGTGGTTTATTTCTTAATTTAATGATTGTTTTTGATCCAAGATAACCCATGGAAGATTTTAATCCACCAATTAATTTATAAATAATACTCCCCACATCTCCTTTATATTTTACAAAACCTTCAACACCCTCAGGCACATATTTTGAGGAGTCTTTTTGTTTTTTCTGAAAGTATCTATCAGCTGACCCTTTGTTCATAGCTCCAACAGACCCCATGCCTCTAAAACTTTTAAAAAGCTGTCCATTTTTCTTAATTAATTTACCTGGAGTTTCGTTTGTACCCGCAAATAACGAACCAATCATTACAGCATCAGCTCCTGCAGCAAAAGCTTTTGCTAAATCACCAGAATATTTTATTCCCCCATCTGAAATTATTTTAATATTTTTATTCTTTAAACCACTTCTTACAGCTAAAATTGCGCTTAATTGAGGAACTCCTATTCCAGCAACTAATCTTGTTGTGCAAATAGAACCTGGTCCTATACCGATTTTAATTATATCTACTCCTAATTTTATTAGGAATTTTGCAGCTTCTGGAGTTGCAATATTTCCTGCACATAATGCAATTTTTTTGGTTTTTAATTTTTTAATATATTTGATTATTTCTGCAACTTTCTTAGTATGGCCATGTGCTGTATCTACTACGATTAAATCTACACCTTCTTTAATTATTTCTTTAGCTCTGACAAATTCATTTGGTGCTGCACCTACAGCTGCTCCAACAATTAGTTTTTGTTTTTTAACTTTTTTTATCTCTGATAATTGTTTTTTAATATCAAGGTTTCTGTGAATTACTCCAATACCGCCAGCTTTAGCTATAGCTATTGCCATTTTACTCTCTGTGACAGTATCCATTGCAGATGATAAAAGTGGAATTTTAAGTCTCAAATGCTTTGTTAAAGATATACTAGTGTCTGTATCAGAAGGTAATATTTCTGAGTACTTTGGAGCTAATGTAACATCGTCAAAGGTAAGTGCTTCTTTTATGGGAACCATAATCTTTTATATACGATTCCTTTTAAATTAAAAGTCCCTATCGGATTTTTCTACAAATTATAAAACTCTCTTTTGAATCTTTTCTGCTAGATTTTGGTTTAAAAACCTTAACTTCTTTAAAAAATTTTTTTCCCTCTGCGACGATTTCGTTGAATGTTCCTCCCATGAAAATTTTTGAAATAAAATATCCATTATCTTTCATTAAATCCTTAGCAAAAAACATTGCTTCTTTACACAGCTCTCCAGTTTGAATTGAGTCGATATTTTTAATACCAGTTGTGTCTACAGCCATATCAGACATTACAACGTCAACTTTGCCATTTATATTCTTTTTTATTTCCTCCTGAGTTTTCTCTGCAGTAAAATCACCTTGGATTTGAACACTACTACCTATAGGTTCCATTTTTTTTAAGTCTATAGATATCAATTTTCCACTTTTCGATGCTTTAATAGCATATTGTGACCAACTTCCTGGAGCTGCACCAATATCAATTATAGATAAACCACCTTTAAAAATTTTAAATTTTTCATCAATTTCAATTAATTTATAAGCTGATCTGGCTCTATAGCCATCCACTTTTGATTGTCTAACATAGATATCTCTACGTTGTTTATTTACCCAATTTTTAGAGATTTTATTTTTTTTCAATTATTTATCAAACCTAAGTTTCATTTCAATTAAATCACCTTCAGTAGTTTTTACTTTTGAAATAAAATCTTTGTTATTTCTTATTTGATCATTATTTTTTCCAGCAAAATGCACAATACCTATTTGATGGTTTGGAAGATAAGGTTCAACTAAGGTATTTCTTACTTTATCAAATCTTAATGCCTCAATTAAAGTCCAGTTACAATAAGCTGGCAATATCTCTACACCTAAGCCATCATGATAAATTGAAATATTCATTGCTATTTGCTCAGAACCCCAAATCTTTCCAGATTTTAATGCAGTTCTTAAATTTTTTTGCCAAACCTCCCAATGAGATGCGTTTGCTTCAAGAGCAAATACTCCTATATTAAGGTGAGGTTTTAAGGCTACTTCTCTTGCTATTCTTTCAGAAAAACCTGAGGACTTAGCATGTTTATAATTCTGGGACTTAATTCTAGCAAAACTACCAAACACCCATTCAGCTCTTAAAACTCTTCCATAAGCTCTATCTGCTGAAGTAGCAATTGAAAGTTTGTTATTTTCACATCCTTTAAAATACAAATTAATTGAACTCCAGGAGTTAACCCACGCATCTGCATCAATCCATAAATATTTTTTATAGCCAGGAAAATATTTTGGCAAAAAGGCTCTTGATACCTGGCTTTTAAGCCATTCCCTTCCTCTAACCTTGAAATCTGGAACATCAATATCCCAATCAGCAAATTTTATATCATCTACTTTTTTTGAAAGTTTTTGTTTTTGATCATCTTTTAATCCGGCATCTAAAATACAAATAGCAGTATTTTCACTCTCTTTAAAACGTTTAACAGAGTCAATTAATTCATCTAATAAATCGTAATAATTAGAATCTGCTAAAGATATAATTACATTTTCTTTCATTAGAGTACATCTTCAAGATCATCTTCATCATCTTTAAAGTTTTGATCCTCATTTTGTTTTTTTAACTTTTGATAATGAAAAAAACTTATTGGGAGCATACCTAAGTATATAATTGCACTAATTGATATAACGTTAAATGGGTATATTAGAAGTAATCCAAAAAATAAAACTATTCCAAATAGTAAAAAAATAGTTGCTTTTCTTTGGATTACAATTTTTTTAAATGAATAGCTTGGAAATTTACTGATCAGCAATAAAGAAGTTGCAATAAAAAAAACTGGAACAACGATATTATAATTTATATTTACAAAATCGAAGCTTGTAAGACTAAAAATTAATGGAGTTAGAACCAAGATGCCTCCTGCTGGAGATGGAACCCCTTCAAAAAAATTATCTCTCCAAGAAGGTGCTTGACCTGTATTTACGTTGAAACGAGCTAAACGTAATGCAACACAAATTACATAAATTAAACATAACAACCATCCAAATCTTCCTAATGTATTTAGTTTCCAAAAATACATAATAAATGCTGGGGCTACTCCAAAACTTATCATATCTGTTAAAGAATCTAGTTCTTTACCAACTTTTGATGTCCCTTTAATTAATCTTGCTATTCTTCCATCTAATCCATCAATAAGAGCAGCAAACATAATTGCTATAATTGCAAATTCAAATTTTCCATCCAAAGCAAACCTTATAGATGATAAACCTATACAAACCCCAATAAGAGTTAACATGTTAGGTAAAATCACTCTTGCGTTGGTTTTTTTATCTGTAACAATTTTTAAATTGTTTTTTGGTTGTTCCATAAATTAATTTTTTGCCAGCAGTGTTTCTCCTGAAATTGCTGTTTGACCAACTTTAACTAGTGGTTCATAATTTTCATAATAAACGTCTGCTCTACTACCAAATCTAATCATCCCAATTCTATCACCTTGATTTAATTCTTGATTTTTATTTGTTTCGCAAACTATTCTTCTTGCAACTAATCCTGCAATTTGAACAACTACAATATCATTCCCATGCTTATCTTTAATTTTATAATAATTTCTCTCATTATCTTCGCTTGCTTTATCTAAAGATGCATTTAAAAATTTGCCTGGTTTATATAAAATTTCTTGAACAATACCTGAGCACGGTGTTCTATTTACATGACAATCAAAGACATTCATAAAAATACTTATTTTTTTAAATTTTTTATTTTCTAGTCCAAGTTCTTTAGGTCCATCCACGTCTTCAACTTTAATTACTTCTCCATCTGCAGGACTTACAAGATAACTATCGTCTCCTATAATTGTTCTTTCTGGATCTCTAAAAAAATAATAAACCCAGACAGTTAGTAAAATTCCTATTAACCCTAAAAAATTATTAATAATTAAAAAAATGATAGTTATGAAAACAGCTATAACTATAAACTTGTATCCTTCTGTATGAATCTTTGGAAATATCTTACTAAACATATTCTTCTATTTGCTAATTTTCGATTAATATGTATATAAAATGATCAAATTCAATTATTAAGATAATTTTTATTTAATGAGCAAAATCAAGGTAAAAAACCCAGTTGTAGAGCTGGATGGCGATGAGATGACTCGTATTATATGGGAGTTCATCAAAAATAAATTAATCCTCCCATATTTAGATCTTGGTATCGAGTATTACGATTTAGGTATGAAAAGCAGAGACAATACTGATGATCAGATTACAATCGACTCTGCAAATGCGATTAAAAAAATTGGTGTTGGAATTAAGTGTGCAACGATTACACCTGATGAAGCAAGAGTAGAAGAATTTGATTTAAAAAAAATGTGGAGATCTCCAAACGGAACCATAAGAAATATAATTGGTGGAACAGTATTTAGAGAACCAATTATTTGTAAAAATATTCCAAAACTTGTTCCTTCTTGGACTGATCCAGTGATTATTGGAAGACATGCATTTGGTGATCAATATAGAGCAACAGATTTTAAAGTTCCTGGAAAAGGAAAAATGGAAGTGAAGTGGACATCAGAAGATGGAAAAGATGAAATTAAATATGAAGTATTTAATTTTACAGGTCCTGGTGTGGCTTTATCAATGTATAATTTAGATAAGTCTATTGAAGACTTTGCAAGATCTTGTTTTAGCTATGGATTGATTAAAAAATGGCCTGTTTATATGTCTACAAAAAATACAATTCTAAAGCAATACGATGGAAGGTTTAAAGATATTTTCCAAGAAATTTTTGACAATGAATATAAAAGTGAATTTGAAAAAAATAATTTGACTTACGAACATAGGTTAATTGATGACATGGTTGCATGTGCAATGAAGTGGAGTGGTAAGTATATTTGGGCGTGTAAAAACTATGATGGAGATGTACAATCAGATACTATGGCTCAAGGTTATGGATCTTTAGGATTAATGACAAGTACATTGCTAACTCCAGATGGAAAAGTAATGGAAGCAGAAGCTGCACATGGAACAGTAACTAGACACTACAGGATGCATCAACAAGGAAAAGAAACTTCTACAAACCCTATTGCATCTATTTTTGCTTGGACAAGAGGATTAGCTCACAGAGGCAAATTAGACAGCAATGAAGAACTAATCAAATTTGCACAAACTTTGGAAAAAGTTTGTATTGAATGTGTGGAAAGTGGATCAATGACAAAAGATTTGGCAATTCTTGTTGGTCCAAATAGTAAATTCTTAACTACAAATCAATTTTTAGATGAAATTGATATTAATTTAAAAAAGAAATTAAACTAAACTCTTAAGCTTTTCGAAAGCCTCCTCAATTTTTGATTGATCTTGCCCACCAGCTTGAGCAAAGTCCTTTCTTCCTCCACCACCTTTACCACCAATTATTTCAGATCCAACTTTAACAAATTGAACTGCATCAAACTTATTTGTTAAATTGTTTGTTATTCCAACAGCTAACCCAACCTTGTCATCTTTATTTGCAAACACAACCACAATACCTTCGCCTAAATCCTTTTTACCTTTATCTACAAGTTTTCTCAATTCTTTTGATGGCAATCCATCTATTTTTTGAAGTCTTAACTTAACTCCATTAATTTCTTCATCTTTAATAATATTTTTTGATTTATCCTCTAAAATTGCATTTACTGAGATAGTCTCTAATTGTTTAGTTAAATTTTTTATTAAAGTTTTTTGGTCAGCTTCTTCTAAACTTGGTTTTCCTCCCAATTTAATAATTTGCTGACTTAAATCTTTGATTGTCTCTTCATCTTTTTCCGCAGATAGATTTGATAATTTTTCTTTATTTTTTAAATATTCCTCTAATTGCTTATCTCTCAAAGCCTCAATCCTTCTAACCCCTGCAGCAATTGACGATTGGCTTACAATCTTAAATTTACCAATATCACCAGTGTTTTTTACGTGCGTTCCACCACATAATTCAGTAGAAAAATACTTACCATCCTCATCCCCCATCGAAAGAACTCTTACTTCATCGCCGTATTTTTCTCCAAATAATGCTAAAGCACCATTTTCAACTGCCTCATCAGGTGTCATTAATCTGGTTTTTACATCAGATTTTTTAGACACCATTTTGTTTACAAATTCCTCTATTTTGTCAATTTCTTCATTCAAAATTGGCTTCATATGACTAAAATCAAATCTTAATCTACTTGGCTCTACTAAAGATCCTTTTTGAGTGACATGCGTGCCAAGAACTCTTCGTAAAGACTCGTGCAATAAATGGGTTGCTGAATGATATGCACGAGTATTGTCTCTTCTTTCCACATTAATTTTTAACTCTACGTTTTCCTGCAATTTTATAGATCCACTCTTAACCTTTCCATAATGGACAAATAAATCTCCCAGTTTTTTTTGAACATCAGTTACTTCAAATTTAAAATCATTTGATACTATTTCACCAGTATCACCAACTTGTCCACCGGACTCACCATAGAAAGGGGTTTGATTTACTATAACAATCCCTTCATCATTTTCTTTTAATTGATCTACTTCTTTGTTATCTTTTAAAAGAGATAATACAACACCTTCTGCTTGATTAGTTTCGTATCCTAAGAATTCAGTTGGCTCAATTTTATCTTTTATTCTAAACCAAATATCTTCAACAGCTGCATCACCAGAACCTTTCCAATTTTTCTTAGCAAGTTCTCTACTTTCCTTCATTAAAGATTGAAACTTTTCAGTATCAATTGACATTGATTTATTTCTTAAAATATCTTCAGTAAGATCTAATGGGAAACCATAGGTATCATATAATTTGAAAGCTACTTCACCGGGTAATACTTTATCTATTTTAGATATTTCATCATTTAAAATTTTTATTCCTCTATCTAATAGAACTAAGAATTTTTCCTCTTCCATTTTTAAAGTTTCTTTAATTAAAGATTCTGCTCTAACTAATTCTGGATAGTTTCCTGACATTTCGTTTTTAAGAGTGTCAAACAAATTATAAAAAACTGGTTCTTTAGATCCAAGTAAATGAGAATGTCTCATCCCTCTTCTCATAATTCTTCGAAGAACATATCCTCTTCCTTCGTTTGAAGGTAAAACACCTTCAGCAATTAAAAATGAACTAGCTCTCAAGTGATCAGCAATAACTCTAAAACTTGAAAGATTAGATTTATCTGATTTAACTTTTACAATTTCTGAGGCAGAATTAATTATTTTTTTAAAATGATCTGTTTCATAGTTATCATGAGTACCTTGTAGTAAGGCTGCAATTCTCTCAAGTCCCATACCGGTATCAACAGATGGTTTTGGAAGATTTATTCTTTTATCTTTTGTAACTTGTTCAAATTGCATAAAGACCAAATTCCAAATTTCAATAAATCTATCTCCGTCCTCATCTTTTGTTCCAGGCAATCCACCTGGTAAATGATTACCATGATCAAAGAATATTTCAGAACAAGGGCCACAGGGCCCTGTCTCACCCATTGACCAAAAATTATCTGAGGTTGCTATTCTAATAATTCTATCATCGCTAAAACCCGCTATTTTCTTCCAAAAATTGAAGGCTTCATCATCCTCATGAAATACAGTTACATATAGTCTGTTTTTATCTATTCCAAAATCTTTCGTTATTAAATTCCAAGCATAATGAATTGCTTGTTCTTTGAAGTAATCACCAAAAGAAAAGTTTCCCAACATTTCAAAAAATGTATGGTGTCTTGGAGTGTAACCAACATTTTCTAAATCGTTATGCTTACCACCTGCCCTTACACATTTTTGTGATGTTGTAGCTCTTACATATTCTCTTTTTTCTAATCCAGTAAAAACATTTTTAAACTGAACCATTCCAGAGTTGGCAAACATCAAAGTAGGATCATTATTGGGAACTAGATTGCTAGACTCAACAATCTTATGATCATTTTTTTCAAAATATTTTAAGAATGTTTCTCTTATTTGATTTAAAGTTTTTTGAGCCATAATTTTAAAATACAGTTTTTTTATACTATGTCTAGTAAGCTAATTAGATTTGCTAGACTGCTAGGAAGAGGTTTTGTAAGATATTCTTTATGAACAATAGCCATAATAATTTATTAAAACCACCTAAGCAACAATTGGTTAATCTTTTAGAACTTTATAAAACTGGAAAATACTTAGATGCTGAAAAACTGGCGTTATCTATTACTCAAGAATTTCCTCAGCATCATTTTACTTTAAAACTACTTACTGCTGCTCTTAGACAAAATGGAAAAATAAATGAAGCATTAATCATTTGTCAAAAAACTGTAAAGTTATTTCCACAAGATGCTGAAGTTCATAGTAATTTAGGTGTACTACTCAGAGATTTAGGAAGATTAGGCGAATCTTGTTCTGCTTTTTTTCAAGCAATTAATTTAAATCCAAACTTTAATAATGCTTATACAAATCTTAGTATTGTTATTAAGGACGTGAGATTTAATTCATCAAATATTAATCTTTATACACCTTTAATTAAAATGTTAAGTAATGGAAATTTTGTGCGCCCTAACGACGTTGCTAATAGTATTGTAAGTCTCCTAAAGCATGATCCTTTGATCAAGAATTTACTACTTGAGAAAAATTTTCCTACTAGCATTAAAGGGATAAATTCTACAATTGGTAATTTACATAAACTCAAGCTTCTTCATCTTCTTATGCGTCTGTGTCCTCTTCCTGACCTTCAATTTGAAAGATACTTTAAAGCTTTGCGAAGTTTCCTACTTACAAACTTAGATGATATTGAGGAGTCTCCTGAGTTAATCTATTTTTTATCTACACTTTCTATTCATTGTTTTACTAATGAGTATATCTATATTGAGAAAAGTAAAGAGACTGAATTAGTAAAAAAATTAGAAAATGAAATTTTTCAAACCTTAGAAAAATCAGAACAACCTAAAACCAAAAAGATACTATGTCTAGCATCTTATCGTTCATTACATAAATACAATTGGTGTCAAAAATTAGATACACTAAATAACTTACAGGAAGTAAAATCAAGATTGATCGAAGAACCTTATACTGAAAAAGCAATTGTTAAAGAAATTCCTAAACTGAAAGAAGTATCAGACGATGTATCTCAAAAAGTAAGAGCTCAGTATGAAGAAAACCCATATCCAAGATGGGTTAAAACAGGAATACCAACGACAACTAAATCAATCTCTGATATTTGTTTTGAGGCAAATCTTAATCTTCATTCAAAAAGTATAAAAAACATAATTGCTCCAGAAATACTAATTGCTGGATGTGGTACAGGACAACACTCTATAGTTGCAGCTTCTCATTTCTCTAATTGCCAAATTACTGCTGTAGATCTAAGTCTTGCCAGTATTTCTTACGCTAAAAGGAAAACGACCGAACTTGGAATTACCAACTTAAAATATTTACAAGCAGATATCTTAAACTTAGATCAGCTGCAAAAAAAATTTGATATTATTGAAAGTGTGGGTGTTCTTCATCATATGGATGATCCAATGTTAGGATGGGAAATTCTCACTAAGCTTCTGAGGCCTGGAGGCTTAATGAAGATAGGTTTGTATAGTGAAATAGGTCGACAACATATTTTAAAGATACGAAATGAAATTAAATCAATGAAAATAGGAACGTCTAAAATTGAAATTAAAAATTTCAGACAATATATAGCAGAATCTAATAAGGAGGATCATAAGCAATTAACTAAGTCGAGTGAATTTTATAGTTTAAGTATGTTGAGGGATTTAATTTTTCATGTTCAAGAACATAGATTTACACTCTTACAGATTAAAAAATGTCTTGATAAATTGGGGTTAAAGTTCTGTGGATTTACAAATAAAAAACAAATGTTGAGTTTTAGAGAGTTTCATAGAAAAGACAAAGATATTTGTGATCTTGCTCTTTGGCATCAGTACGAGAATAACAATCCTAAGTCTTTCTCTGGGATGTATCAATTTTGGTGTCAAAAGAAATAAAAATTAGATTCAGAAGATCTCTTTAAACTTTAAAAGTTATATATATTATTCAAATTATATTGTCTTTGAATAAATTATAGCATTCTTATCCATTAACTGGGAAAAAAGGCGCTTAAATTAAGCGCCTTTTATTAATAAAGATGACTTATTAATTCTTTTTAGATGGAGGAGTAGCTTCTGCTTTTTCAGCTTCTTCTTTTTCAGCTACTTTCTTTTCTTTTTCCAATTTTTCAGGATCGATTGGATTTCCTTCTATTTTCTTAGAAATCACACCTGCTTTTTCTCTAATTGCCATTTCAATTTCTGCAGCAACTTTAGGATTTTGAGCTAGATAAGTCTTAGCATTCTCTCTACCTTGACCAATCTTCTCACCCTTGTAAGCATACCATGCACCTGATTTTTCAATTATATCTGCTTTAGAACCAAGATCGACTAGTTCACCCATCTTGCTAATTCCTCTTCCATACATCAAATCGAACTCGACAACTTTAAATGGTGGCGCTACTTTATTTTTAACTACCTTCACTCTTGTAGAGTTACCAATTATCTCATCCTTATCTTTGATCGCACCAATTCTTCTAATATCCATTCTTACAGATGAGTAAAACTTAAGTGCATTACCACCCGATGTTGTCTCTGGACTTCCAAACATAACTCCAATTTTCATTCTAATTTGGTTTATGAAAATCATCATTGTGTTTGTGTTTGATATTGAACCAGTTAATTTTCTTAAAGCCTGACTCATTAATCTTGATTGAAGACCAACGTGATGATCTCCCATCTCACCTTCAATTTCAGCTTTAGGAGTTAAAGCTGCAACAGAGTCGATTACGATTACTGAAATAGAGCCTGATTTTACTAGTGTATCAGCGATTTCTAAAGCTTGTTCACCAGTATCTGGCTGAGAAATTAAAAGTTCTTCAGTATTTACACCTAATTTTTTTGCATAAACTGGATCTAATGCATGCTCTGCATCAACAAATGCACAAATGCCTCCAGATTTTTGAGCTTCAGCAACAACTTGTAATGCTAATGTTGTTTTTCCAGATGACTCTGGTCCATAAACTTCAATAATTCTTCCTTTTGGTAATCCACCAATACCTAAAGCTAAATCAAGACTTAAAGAACCTGTTGAAACAGACTCGATATCCATCGCTCTCTTTTCACCAAGCTTCATTACAGAGCCTTTTCCAAAATTATCTGTAATTTGAGCTATCGCAGCGTCTAACGCTTTGTTCTTTTCTTTAACATCCATTTCTTGATCTTTGGTAGATTTAACTACTTTTAGGTTATTTTTCGTCATTTTTTGCCTCTTTTTTTAAATTTTTTAACACTCGAATCATAAAATAAATGTACACATTTTGTTCTCATTGGCAATATATTTATTTTTTACCCCTAAAAATCAAATAATTACTTAAGTTTTAGATATTGGCTATTAAGCAAGCCTACTGCTTTAAGCAGATTGTATTGGGCCATTAGATAGTTTTTCTCAGAACTTGCTAGAGAAATTTGGGCAGATAGTAATAAAGCATTTGATTGAATAACATCTAAAGTAGTTCTAGATCCTCTTTCGTATTCTGCTGCTATTCCTTCATTAGCTATTTCAGCTGCTTTTACTTGAACTCTAACTGAGTTCAAAAAACTTTCAGATGATTGTAAACTTGACCAAGCACTTGCAACATTTGTTTCGTTTGATTTTATAGCATCATCTAAAAATAATCTTTTTCTTGTAGTTAAATTTGAATTTTTGGAAATAGTTGATCTCTTTTTTCCTCCTGAATAAAAAGGCCAACTAATCTCTGCTTTTAAAATATCTTTTTCTCTTTCAGCATAAGTAGAACTTAGGTCATCCGTATATGATCTTTCTACAGATAAAGAAGCAGTTGGTTTCAAGTCTGACTCTGAAATTGCTAATTCTTTTTCTGCTTTTGATAAATCTAATTTTGCAATCTGGATATCAGGGTTATTTTGTTTTGAAAGATTAATTGCATCATTTAAAGATTTTGGAATACTGACTATCGCATTTGAGTTTTTTTGTAATTGATTTGGATCACTGATTTTACCAATTATATTCTCATAATTTAGTTTGCTGATTAATAAATCACTTTTTGCTTTAGCAAATTGTGCTTGAGCACCTGCAAGTGATGACTCCGATTGTGCCAAATCAGTATTTGTAATTTGACCTCTATCTCTTCTAATTTTATCATTTTCAACTTGTCTAATTAAAAGATTTAAATTTTTTCTGTTAATATCTAAAGTTTCTCTGGCTAAAATTAGATTTGTAAAAGCATCGATTGCTTTATGTAAAATTTCTTGTTCTTTTTTAATTAAATTTGCTTTAGCTAAGTCTAAAGCAGTAATATTTTTTTCAAGTGTAAGATCTCTTCCATAATCTAACAATGTTTGTTCTAATTTAATTGAAGTTGTAAACGGGTCTACATCGCTGACACTTGCATCACCACCACTTTGATTAGTTAGTTTGTTTGTATTCTCAAAACTTTTTGATCCTTTTATAGTTAGAGAAGGTTTGTAATCAGACTTTGAAATGTTTACATCTTCTTGTGAAACTTTAATATTTTCTCTTTCCGCATTAAGCTGAATATTATTTTGATAAGTATGATTTAATGCATCAAGAAGAGTAACTGCAAAAGCGCTACTAAAATAAAATATTGATGCAATTACTATTATAAATATTTTTTTCATTTTGATTTATATACAGCAGTTTTAATTTGATGGTTACTGTTTAAATTTAAAATTATAGATGCGTATTTGGACATATTTTTAAACATATTTTGAGTAATTCTTTGGTAAGTTTGCATAAAATTTATTACGTCCCCTTTACTCATTATTTTATGACCACCTTTTTTCTTTGTTTTTAACCATAGTTTTTGTTCCTGCTTTAATCTCCACTTTTGTAATAAACTAAAGTTTTTTGCTTTTAAGTAAATCATACAATTTAATTGGGAATATAGCTCTTTATATTTAGTTTTTAATTGTTGATTAACATATTTTCTCCAAACTAATTTATGGTCATTAGCTTTTTCCATTGAGTTAATAGATTTTTTTAACGTCTTGTTAGCTTCCGCTCTTGCTCCAACACACCAACCTTCAAAAATAATAATATCTGGTCTTATATTAACTTTGTTCCATTTGTTTTTAGGAAATCTGTCATCAATCGCCTTATTAAAATTTGGTAATTTCATACTTTTAAATTTTTTTGCTTTAGATTTTTTAAAGAAATCTAGCATCATATTAATATCATGTGTACCTGGAACACCTCTAGTTAATAACATTGGATGTATTTTTTTTGATAAAGCCATTCTTTCTTTTCTAGTTTTATAAAAATCATCAATAGAAATCTTAAATACTTTTAATTTAAAATATTTTTCTAAAATTATCTTAATTATTGAGCTTATAGTTGTTTTCCCGGTTCCTTGACCGCCAGCTAGTCCAACAAGGTAAGGTTTTTTGTTATCTGATTTTTTTGCAATCCAAAAACATATTGGGATTAAATAATCTTTGATCATCCCCTGTTTGTTGCCAAACTTTTCTGTTGATGTTTCCTGTGATTTAATAAATTTAAAACAATCCTTTTTAACTTTCTTAAAACACTCTTCAGATAATTTCATTAGACTTTTATTTTTCTTGATCCATCGGATGGTTTAAACCATCGAAGTTTGCTACTTCTTTTAAATCTTCTACTTTAACTTCATCGACACATCCTAAATTAAAACCAGTCATGGCTGGTGCACTTCTTGGATTGTGATGAGTATAAATTCCACAATCAGTACAAAAGTAATGGTTAGCAACTTTAGTATGGTACTGATAAAGTTTTAATTTATCTTGTCCTTTAGTAACTTTAAAATCTTCGTTTTTAACCATTCCCATTGTTGCATTTTTTCTTTTACATATTGAACAATTACATCTTACAATTTTTGCTAATTCATTAATTGTAGCATTAATTTCTGCTTCAACAGCTCCACAATGACAATTTAATTTCATATATCTCCTTTTTTTATTTTAAATTTCTTTTAGCTGCAATCTTATTTCCATCTAAATCACGGATATAAGCATAATAATTTCCATCACTTCTTACTCCTGGACCTCCTTCGTCAGTAGCTCCTTTTGACATTGCAATTTCATAAAATTTTTCTACTGATTCTTTGGAGTCTGCTAGTAAAGTTATTTGTGTTCCATTACCGAAAGTTGCTGGTTCACCATTCACTGGGTTTGTTACATAGAATAGAGTTTTGTCAGGATCACTTGAATGAGAGTAACCAATATATTTTTCTGTTATTACAGTTTTTTTTAATTTTAATGGCTCTAAAATAGCATCATAGAACTCACTAGATTTTTTATAATCATTAGAACCAACCATTACAAAATCTAAAATATTCATGATTTATATTTATTTACTATTCTCCCCATTTTCCATGAAACTCATAAACTACCGCAGGTTTATCGCCTACTACCCAACCATCATGACCTGGTTCAATTGAATATGCATCACCAGCTTTATAAGTTAATTCAGTTCCATCATCATGTTTTGCGCAAACTGCCCCTGAAACAATTACGCCAAGATGTTTTGCTTTGCAGCTATCTGTGCCAACTGTTGGCTTAATGTCTTGTGACCATTTCCAACCTGGTTGTAAAACTAATCTCATAACTCTTTGATCTCCTACTTTCACAATATCTATTTTGGCATTTTTAAAATTAGTGTTACTTTCGTCTGGATTGTCAAAAGTTTTGACTTCAATTGAACTCATTATTTTTCTCCTTTTATAATTAAACTAGAATTTTAAACTATCCTTGGTTGGAGTTATCCACAAGCACACAAAATGTAGTTTCGATGTTCACGTTTTGATTCACTTTTGATTCAATTACGGACTCAAAATACAACCTCTTGAGTGTATTGTATAAATGGTCTATAAATTAGAACAAAACAAGAACATGAAACTAACAATCCCTTATTATCTACATAAAGCAGGCGCTGGCTTTCCTTCCCCTGCTACTGATTATATCGAAGAAGATATTGATCTAAACATGCATTTAATAAGAAATGTTCCAGCAACTTTCATCATCAGAGTTCAAGGTAAATCCATGGTTGATGTTGGAATTAATGATGGTGATTTATTGGTTGTCGATAAAAGTTTAAAGCCAAAAAACTTTTCAACAGTGATTGCTAATGTTCATGATGAACTTGTAGTTAAAACTTTAGTTCAAGAACGAGATAAAAAATTTTTAACTTCTGGATCTAAAGAGTTTTCTGACAGAATTTTAATTAACGAAGAACAAGATATTTTTATTTGGGGGGTTGTTACCTATGTCATCCATTCAACGTACTAAAAAAATAGCATTAATTGATTGTAATTCTTTTTATGTTTCTTGTGAAAGATTATTTAATCCAAAAATAAGAAGAAAACCAGTTGTCGTTTTATCTAATAATGATGGCTGTATTATTTCAAGATCGAATGAAGCAAAAGCTTTGGGAATTAAGATGGGGGAACCTTATTTTAAAGCAAAAGATATTATTATTAGAAATAAAGTTGAAGTTTTCTCATCTAATTATTCTTTATACGGAGATTTATCTAGAAGAGTGATGCGAACTCTTAAAAGATTTAATTCAGAAATAGAAGTTTACTCCATTGATGAAGCTTTTTTAGATTTATCAAACTTTCCTGATACTGAAGTAGAAAAAGTTGGAAAAGAAATTAGAGAAACTGTTTTGCAGTGGACCGGTATTCCAACCAGTATTGGAATAGCCAATACAAAAACTTTAAGCAAAGTTGCAAATCATATTGCAAAGAAAAAACAATCAGGGGTGACAAGTTTAATTGGGATAGAAAATTTAGATCCTATTTTAGAAAAAGTTGAAATCAATGATGTCTGGGGTGTTGGAAGACAGCTAACTAAGTTTTATCAAAAACATGGAATTTACAATGCTAAGCAATTAAAAAATAAGTCTAATACTTGGATCAAAAAATCTTCAAATGTTTTAAGCTCAAGAACTGCAATGGAGCTTAGAGGAGTTTCTTGTATTGGATTAGAGACGACTACTACTAAAAGAAAAAGCTGTGTTGTTTCAAGATCATTTGGAAAAAGAATTGAAACGTTCCAAGAGTTAAAAGAAGCAGTTGCAAATTATTGCTTAAATGCCTCTGAAAAAATTAGATCAGAGTCTTTAGTTGCAAAAGCAATTACTGTATTTGTTAGGACTAGTCCCTTTCAAAGAAACTTTGGATATTATTCAAACGCAAAGACAGTTGATTTTCCAATTGCAACAAACAACAGTATTGAAACAGTTAAGACAGCAGTTTCAATACTTGAGAGTATATTTAAAAATGGTTACCGTTATCAAAAAGCAGGTGTCATGCTAACAGGACTTTCTAATGCTAGTGATAAAACAAATTTATTTACTTCTGAAAAAGATGAAAAGATAAATAGTTTAATGAGATCCATTGATAACACTAACCATCGATATGGAAGATCAACTTTAAGTGTTG
This sequence comes from uncultured Pelagibacteraceae bacterium, assembly GCA_902556505.1. Classification (GTDB taxonomy): domain Bacteria; phylum Pseudomonadota; class Alphaproteobacteria; order Pelagibacterales; family Pelagibacteraceae; genus Pelagibacter. The sequence continues at coordinate 14,308 of CACDWM010000002.1, read as the reverse complement.
CAAGTGCTGGAGTTCATAAAAAATGGAATATGAGAAGACAGTATTCTTCTAAAATTGATACGGCTGATTTTTATTGTTTACCAACGATTAGAGCTTAATTTAATCTTTATTTAACTACACCTGATGATTTAATCGAACAATCATCATGTTTTTCAAAGCACTTTCTCATAGCTTTTACTTTTGCTTTACCTTTGTCTTCATCAAATGCTTTAAATTCAGTTGCAGGGTTAGATTTTGATAGAACGATAGCAAAAAATTTTCCTTTATTTTCATCAGAAATACTTTCAACTCTCAAATTATCTAAATCAAATGCTTTTGGTATTTCCATATTTTTATAAACTTTTGCTATTGTTTTTTTTAATTTTTCTTTTGATTTAGCTTTAAAAATATTATCCATAAAAATAATTTGAGTTGGAAATTCTCCAGCAACTTGACCTTTTTGCCAATTGGGGTTCATACCAATTGTCTTAAGGTATCTACTTATAAAGGATTGATAAATTCCAGCTTTAACATACATGCCATTTGGAGCTCCACCATTAGTTTGTCCGCTATAAGATGCTTTATATTCTGAATTCACCCATATGTTATAAAAACCTTTTTCTTTATTTTTAGAGTAATTATTGTTCATAACGATATGAGTCCACTTGCCTCTCATTTTTTCAATTTCTAAAAGTTTTTTTGAAGAAATTGACTTTCCTCTAATCATAATATTAGCAACCATAACTCCATAATAATCCTCTATTTTTAATGCGGGCCCAAGACTGGGTTTTTCATAAATTTGATAGAATGAAGTTATGGTTGGAGAAATAGTTTTATAATTATTTGGAATATAAATACTAAATGTCAGCCATTGTTCACCCTTGAAGGTACTATCCCATCCTCCAAGCTCACTACGAACTCTATCTCCTTTTGATGTAAAGGTATTTTTATTTCTTTTAAAGTCACCGCAATCAGTATGTTTAGCTCCATCGTTTCCACAATCAAAAGGAATTGCAACAAATTTATACGCACTTTTACCTATAACAGGCTCTCCTGATTCTGCTTTGACTATTTCGTAAGCCTTTCCTATTTTTCCTTTGTGAACAGATGGTTTGAAATTTATATTAGTTATATCTTTTTTATTTGCATAAACATTATTTGCAAATGCTAATACAATAAGAGTAATTAATATTTTTTTCATAAAAACACTTTATTATATATAAATTGATTATAAACCTCCTGATGAATATAAAAATTTAGCAACGTCTTCAACGCCAATTTGCTTTTTCATTTGGCAAAAAACATAAGGCAAACCATTTCGAGCCTTTTTCACATCATCTTTCATAGTTTCCAGATTAACTTCTACATGAGGAGCTAAATCTGTCTTGTTAATAATTAACAAGTCTGATTTTTGAATGGCAGGGCCGCCTTTTCTAGGGATATCTCCACCCATACCAACATCAATAACATAAATAGATAAATCAACTAATTCTGGACTAAAAGTTGCAGCTAAATTATCTCCACCAGACTCAATTAAAATCAAATCAAGATCAGGAAATTTTTTTTTCATATTTTCTACAGCAAGCATATTAATTGAAGCATCTTCCCGTATTGCTGTATGTGGGCATCCTCCTGTTTCAACTCCTTTAATTCTCTCAAGAGGTAAAGCTTGAACTTTCATTAAAAATTCAGCATCCTCTTTTGTATAAATATCGTTTGATATTACAGCCATAGAAATTTTCTTTGATAAAAATTTACACAATTCAGCTGTTAAACTTGTCTTCCCTGCACCAACAGGTCCACCTATTCCAACTTTTAAAGGTCCATTTATATTTTTCATGTCTTATAAATTCGTGTTTTCAAATTTTCATGCTTAATACTGTAGATATCACTATTAAAACAAATTCCACCTAAGTCTTCTAAATTTAAATTTTCACTTTCTTTTTCTATTTCTCTTATTAATTCATACGTTTTAATAATACAGTCCTGCCCAATTTTTTGCCCAATTGGTATATGTTTAATACAAACATTTATTAGATTTGATACAAAGGATTGTAGATAAGATACAATTGTTAAGTTAAGTGGTATATCAAAATGTTTAGCTGCTTTAGCAACTGCAATTGGATAAGCAGTATTTTCAAGAATTTTAAAATCCCAACTATCAGCTAACACTTTTCTAAAAGCATTACCCATTTCAATAGACTCAATTTTTCTTTCTTTGGATGGGCAAAGAGATAGAGCCAGTTCATTTAACTCTTCTCCTTGATAAGTATGTTTAATTAAAATTACATCATTTTTACCAGTTCCATGTTTTAAGATACATTTTAAATAATCCAAAATATCCTCTTTTGACCTAATAAAATTATCATTAATCATTGCCTCTAAACCATGAGAATATGAAAAACTTCCTACAGGAAATGATGGTGAAAACCAAGTTTGAAGAATTTGTAACGATTCTTTTAAATCCTTTTTACCTTTTATTTTAGTGTCTATGGCTATGGGTTCTACCAATTCCATATGCTCCTCCCTCTGGTTTAAAAGGTCTTAAAACTTTCTTAACCTTTCCTCCTAATTTTAATATCATCTTTTTTATTACTTCGTCATACTGAATAAAAATTCTATCTTTTTCAATTTGACATGGCATATGCCTGTTTCCAATATGCCATATAAGTTGCATTAAATTTTTTCCTTTTATTTCTAGTAAACTTTCTTTTTTGTTTTTAATTAAAATCAAATTTCCACTTTGAAGTCTAAACGCTTGATTTTCTGACAGTGATTTTGTCTCTGGTAAATTGACTAAAAATTCAAAACCATTATCTGAAACAAGTTTTTTTCTTCTTAAAAATCGCTCATCATAAGATAAAGATATGTGATCTTTTGCTTTATTTTTGGCTATTTTATTAACTATTAAAAAACAATTATCCATAAGCTAAAACATAAAATATCTTTGTGCCAAAGGAAGTTCTTTGGCTGGTTCACAGGTAATTATTTCACCATCAGCTTTTACTTCATATGTCTCTGGATTAACCTCAATCTTTGGACACTTGTTATTTAAAATCATATCTTTTTTAGAAATAGCTCTTGTATTTTCTACAGGTAATAAGTCTTTTCTAATACTTGCATCTTTTAATGAATTCTTTTCAAGAGCTAGTTTGCTTGTGAAAATTACTGAAGATTTCTCTAACGACGTCCCAAATGATGAAAACATTGGTCTAGTGTATACTGGTTGAGGAGTTGGAATTGATGCATTCGGGTCTCCCATTTGCGCACAAGCTATACTACCTCCTATCAATATCATTTCTGGCTTTGCACCAAAGAATGCTGGATCCCATAAAACTAAATCCGCACGTTTATTTTTTTCAATACTACCAATATGTTTTGAAATTCCATGAGCTATTGCAGGATTAATTGTGTATTTTGCTAGATATCTTTTAACTCTAAAGTTATCATTGTCTCCTTTTTCCTCAGGCAAACTACCTCTTTGAACTTTCATTTTGTGTGCAGTTTGCCAAGTTCTAATTATAACTTCTCCAACTCTACCCATTGCCTGACTATCTGATGCAATAATTGAAAAGGCTCCCATGTCATGGAGAATATCTTCTGCTGCTATTGTTTCTCTTCTTATTCTACTTTCAGCAAATGCAACATCCTCTGGAATGGATTTATCGAGATGGTGACACACCATTAGCATATCCAAATGTTCCTCTATCGTATTGATGGTATATGGTCTGGTTGGATTTGTTGAAGAAGGAATAACATACTCTTCTCCACAAACTTTGATTATATCTGGCGCGTGTCCGCCACCAGCACCCTCTGTATGAAAAGCATGTATAGTTCTTTTGTTAATTGCTTTGATAGTATTTTCTACAAACCCACTTTCATTTAAAGTGTCTGTGTGAATCATTACTTGCACATCGTTTTTGTCAGCAATATTTAAACAATTGTCAATTGCTCCAGGAGTGGTTCCCCAATCCTCATGTAATTTTAAAGCTGAAGCTCCTGCTAGAATTTGTTCCTCAAGACCTTCTGGCAATGAAGAATTTCCTTTTCCTGCAAAAGCTAAATTCATAGAAAAACCATCAGCAGATTGAATCATTCTTTGTATGTGCCATGGTCCGGGTGTACACGTTGTTGCAAGTGTTCCATGAGCCGGTCCAGTTCCTCCTCCAAGCATAGTTGTAATGCCTGAGTGCAATGCATCATCAATTTGTTGGGGACATATATAATGAATGTGACTATCAAAACCCCCTGCTGTTAAAATTTTTCCTTCACCAGCAATTATTTCTGTTCCTGGACCAATAATTATATTTACTTTAGATTGAGTATCTGGATTACCAGCTTTACCAATTTCAAATATTTTTCCATCCTTTAAACCTACATCAGCTTTATAAATTCCATTTACATCAACTATTAAAGCATTGGTAATAACTGTATCAGCTGCTCCTTTTTCTCTACTGATTTGAGATTGGCCCATACCATCTCTTATTACTTTTCCACCACCAAACTTTACTTCTTCACCATAAATGGTTAGATCATTTTCAACCTCAATAAATAGTTCAGTATCTGCGAGCCTTACTTTATCTCCTGTTGTAGGCCCATACATATCTGCATAAGCTGCTCTAGAAATTTTAGCCATTATAAATTGCCCATAACTTTCTGATTGAAACCATATATTTTTTTTAATCCATTTATTTCTATTAGCTCAACATCTTTAGATTGACCTGGCTCAAATCTTACAGCAGTTCCAGAAGGTATATTTAATCTCTTTCCATATGCTAATTTTCGATCAAAAACTAAATGCTCGTTAGTTTCAAAAAAATGATAATGGCTTCCAACTTGCACAGGTCTATCTCCGGAATTAGAAATTTTAATTTTGGTAATTTTGGAGTCTTTATTTAGGTTAATTTCCTCTTTTTTTGTAATTACTTCACCTGGCTTCATAATAATTATTACCTTATAGGTTTGTGCACAGTTACTAATTTAGTTCCATCTGGAAAAGTAGCTTCTACTTGAACTTCCTTGACCATATCTGGAATACCGTCCATACAATCTTTTTTTTTAATAACGTGAGCTCCTGCTTCCATTAATTCTGCAACACTTTTTCCCTCTCTAGCTCCCTCTACTACAAAATCTGTTATTAAAGCAATAGCCTCTGGATAATTCAATTTTATACCTTTTGATAATCTATTTTTAGCGACAAGCGCTGCAAGGCTTATTAAAAGTTTATCTTTTTCTCTAGGAGTAAGTTTCATTTATATATTCCATACTTTTGGTATCTTTGAATCTTCAAAAAAATAAGACAAAATTTTATCAATTGCAAATTTAAGATGATAACTATCTTTAGATAAAAGTCTTAGGATCAATTTATTATCCCATTGAGAATAATTTGAAGTTGTATTTTCATTGTTGGTTAAAGTTTCAGATAGATTATTAACATTATTCAAAAACTTATTTCCTACAATAATAATTGTCGCAACTGCAGAATTTTTATTTAATGTCGAAAAACTATTCAAATATTTTTTCTCAAATAAACCTGTATTTATAGCTTCTGTATAAATTAACTTTTTATCAATATTAATATTCCAAAAATCTGAAAAATATCCCTTTTCAAACTCCTCCTTCATAGAGGTTCGTCCAAAAATAATATTTTCACAAAGAAGTAAATTTGAATCTTTAGATAAATTAAAATTAATTTTTCTTTTTAAGTTACAATTATTAAATAAAATTAACTCTTTAGGTAGCCAAAATAAATTTGAATTGTTTAACAAATTTACATTAATTTCTAAATTGGCAGGATTACCAAAACCACTATAAATTTTTTCTGCTGCTTGATTTGAAATACAAAGGTTTGAACTATCAATTTCAAATTTGAAGTCATATTCATCTCCACTAGTAATTCCACCAGCAGTATTAATAAGCATTAATTGTTTTAAATTTTCATGAAAATCTGGCATTAAAGCTTTTGAAGATCCTTGTTGATAAAGTTTTTCTAAATTTTGATCTTTTATTTTTATTTCTAATCTGCCTTTAGATTTTTCAAGTTTTTTTTGACTTGTATTCATCACGTTATCTTAACATAAAAAAACCTGTTTATAATTTACCAATTTTTACAGCTTGAATTATTTGCCTTTTTAAATACAAAGAGAGAATGCAAAACCAAGAAATAGTCAAAATAATTGAAAACCTTAAAGGGCGAAAAAATTATGAGGAAAAAAGAGCCTCTAAATTAGGATTTGCTTCTCTTTACGATTATTTTGAAGACAAGATTTCAAAGAAACAAAAAGTTCTTGAGGAAGAGCAAAAAGAATTAGAAACTAGAAAAGCTGACGATCAACAAAAGGCTAGTAAGAAAAGCTGTAGCTGTTGCTAAATTAAAAAGGCTTAGGGTTGTTAGGATAACCCAAATTCTTACAAGATGATCCATCTGATTGAGGAGCTGTTTTACAAAATGCAATCATGCTTACTCCATTAAGCTGGGTTTCTCCATTTAATTGACTTACAATTTCTGAACAGCCACTCCATAAATCATCACAATTATCGGCTTTACCAACATTTGAATATTTAATTTTTATATCAGGTATTTTAACACCAGTATCAGTTGCTTGATTCATATGGTGTCTATAAGGTCCAAATTTAAATCTAACACTTGAAGCACCGCCCAAAGTATCACCATAATAGCTTGATCTGAGTTTTCCATCTATCCACAAATGTAAAAATCCATCTTCTGCCCACTTTGCGTTTACTAAAACATTTACCCATTTACCTTTTAATGGAGAAAAATAATCATCAAGATTAACAAAATAAGTATCGAAGTATAAATATTCCTCTCCTGTCTCATTTTTATGTGAGGTATAATTTGGTGAATTAAATACCCAATTAAATCTATTATTAATTATATTGAGTGCTGCATCGTGAGTTTTTTCACCTTTGCCATATAATTTTTTAAAATCAAATAAAGATATTGTATGCTTTTCAATCTTTACGTCTGCAGGGAAAAAATAACCTACCCTGTACCATTTTGTTTTATTTTTTTTGGTAGTTTCCTTATAAGGTTCCATTATCTGGAATCTTTGTGCATGGCCAGGTTTTCCCCACCTAGACCAATCTTGTTTATGACCTTCAAACGAATATTTTAAATTAAACTCAACTCCTTTTTCAGTAACCCCCATACGATCCTCAAACTTATCAAAAAATTTATAGATGTTAGAATTTTTGATATTTCGAAGGTTAAATACCATCTTATTATCTGACTGTGCTTTAAGCACATAATGAGCAAAGTCTTTCTTCTCTTGCTTCTTCATTTTTATATGCCATTTGTTTGCATATGAGATTGATGGAACGAAAATTAAAATTATAATAAATAGTGATAAAATTTTTTTCATATGATTGATCTTATTTAAATTTTAAAAAGTTTATCAGATAAATTTGGTAAATTTTCTCCCCAAAAAACTTCTTTAGTAATTTTTTTGAAATCTACATCAAAAACTGTAGACATTGCAGAGGCATAAATTGCTCTTGAGTCTATTGTAGAATTCAAGTCTCTTCCTTCAAATAATTCTTTTTTCTTTAATCCTGGCCAATCTGTATGTACTTGCGCTTTTTTAACAAGTCCTCCTGCCATTAAGATAGCTGAACCGTAACCATGCTCTGTTCCATTACTACTGTTTTGTTTAATTGTTCTTCCAAACTCTGTAAGTGTTAAAACTAAAGTATTATTAAATGCCTCCTCAGACATTGAAGATTTTAAAGATCTAACAATGTTATCATAATCTGATAAACAATCTGCATGAGCGCCATCAGTTGCTCCTTGTGCAGCATGCGTGTCAAAACCATCAACTTCAAAAACTGCAACTTTTGGACCATTTGGTTTTGATAACTCTGTTCCAGCACTTGAAGCTAAAATCCAAGCATCATCTCTTGATCTATTGTTAAAATCTCTTGTTAAAATTATTTCTAAATTGTCACTTAATAATTTTTCATCGTGCTCTTTATATGCTTGTTTTATTAATTCTAGAGTAGCAGGATATGGCAAGCTACGACCTACAGGAAAATAATTATTATTCATTGGAACACCTCTGATTAATAGAGGCATAGGGAGAGCCAAAGCTAATCCTTGCCCTGTTAAACCAGCTGATTTCATTCCTCTTCCAAGCCAACCTGTTTTTTCTTGGTAAGGTATTTTACCACCCGACTCCATTAAATTTTGACCATCAAAATGTGATCTACCTGTGTATGGAATGTTTGTTGCATGAACTGCAGCACTTAAATTTTGATCCCAAAGACTTTTAAATGTTTTTAATGCTGGGTGTAAATCAAAATCTGATGTTAATTTTAAAGTTCTATCAAGATTTATTTTACTTCTTAGTTTTTCAAAATTTTTATCACCTTTAACTGGAATAGCACAAAGACCATCCATTCCTCCACGTAACATTATAATTACCAAATTTTTCTTTTTGCCTGAATTTGCATAACTATGAGCACTGAAACCAGCAAAATATAGTGAGGTTAAAGCTGTAGTTTTTAAAAAATCTCTTCTTGATATCTTCATGCTTTTAAAAACTCCGGGTGGTTAAAAAGTAGAGTATGTTTCTCAACAGATCTATTTTTTTGATTTAAGTATTTCATTATTTTACTTGGGTTATCAAAATTATTTTCAACCATTTTCACATAATATTCTGAATTTTTATTATTTTCCATTTTAGCAAAATTATAACTTGCTTTTGCGTACACCAGTCTTCTAATTAATAATTCTGGAGAAATCCAATCAGCAGAATGGTCTGACCAACCATTTGGTTGTTTTGCCCTATAAGGATGATGACCAATATTTTGTAATAGCCATTGAGGTTCTCGTTGTGAATCGAATGGTTTTTGACCTAACTCATATTTATCCATCAGATCCGGCGATGGCGGCCAATTTAAATCTGCAATTTTAGCAACTTGAATAAGCCAATTTTCAGGCGTCTGAAATTTTTTGTACTTATCATTGTATTCAAAAGCAACTTTAATTGCTGCTTTATGAATTTCGGGAATAAACCCATCAGATTTTTTGAAGGCATCAATAATTGGCTGCTTCATTTCTTTTGTAGGTTCATCTGTGATTAAAAATCTACAAAGTCTTTCTGCAACAAATTCTCTACAATTTGGATGATTAACTAAATCTTTGATTACAACAGCTAATGCTTTTTTACCTTTTTTATATTCTTTCCCCAAAACATTTTTTTTGCCTATTTGATGATAATCAGAGTTAAACCAGATATTACCTGTTTCTAAATTTTTTTTGCTCCATCTATGTTGCCAGCCAGTCATAATATATGCTAGTTGAATTACATCTTCTTGGGTATAGCCAGCTTTTGGTGAAACAGTATGAAGCTCTAAAAGTTCTCTTGCATGGTTTTCATTGATTGTTGCAGGCTCTTTTTTTCTTATTCTCCAATCCTCACTCGCTGTAACACTTTTAGGGCCAGCACTCTCACTATTATCTAGATGATGAATCATAGCCCAAGAAGTCGTTACATCATAAACCATTTTTTCAAATGATTGATTTAGATTTGGTCTAATAATTTCTCTTTGATATGCACCTGTTGAATAATTTGCTAAGAAATCTTTTTCACTGATAGCAAAAAAATTTCCCCAAAACATCCATAGTTTGGCTAAAACTGGACTACTGCTCTTAATTCCTTCATTATGTCTAATGGAAATTTCTAATGATTCCCAAAACTTTTGTCCAGTTTTGTGCCTAAGTATATCTTTATGAGTTTTGTAAAGTGTTTTGTTATCTTTATACTTTTTTCTTAATACTTTTCTGTCACCATAAACCCAATCTCTATAATGTTTTCTTAATTCTTTTTCAGAATATATTTTACCTTTCCAAGATAATTCTGGCACATCATTTACTTGATCAAGAGCCCACTTCAAAGGATCAGAGGGAGCTTTCTCACTGGGTCCAACACCAAAAGCAACTTTTCTAAAAAAGTTTTTCATAAATTATTTTATTTTATCAATATCGTGTATGTTTGTTAAGGAATTATTAAATTCTTCAATATTTTCTCTTAAAGCTAAACTAGAAATTGAATAAATCATTATCAATAACAAAACTAATGGCAATGAAGTAATTGCTGAAGCGTAGCTTTTGATAAGCAATATGTAAAAAATAATAAATAAAGCTGAACGAATTAAAACTGTTTTTCGAAAAACACTAATAATTGAAAGCGAATGCTTTAATAAATTAAAAAAACTCATTTGAGATGGGCCAAAATATCTTTTTCCTCTAATAGATGGCATTGAAATAAGTTTTTTCTCTACTTTTTTAAGTGAACCAGAAAAACTATTCCAGGTAGCTTTTTCATCTAGCATCATTTTAACTGTTAACTTAGAGAGGCAGGTAAAGTTTCCAAATTTAATTGATTGCCCTGTAAAAGCTAAAGTTAAAAATTTATGAAAGTGATAAAAAACTTTAAAAATTATACCCTCAGATCTTTTAACTCTTTCACCTACAATAGACTTTTCGCCTACTTCTTTAGAAAGCTCAATAAAATTTTTAATTTCCTCAGGTCTGTCCTCTCCATCTCCATCCATAGGAATTACATAATCAAATTCTTTTTTTTCAAAAATATACTTTAAGCCAGATGCAATACATCTTGTATGTCCTCTATTCTCTTTCATATTAACAATTTCAATAGATTGAATATTTTCAATATTTGGATAGTTGTCTATTATCTGTTGAGAAGAAGCATCATTAATGACTACAATTGATACCTCATGATTTAAACCTTTTACTTCATTATTTATATTTTCAATCAGTAATTTTAATGACTCTCTATCGTTATAAATTGGAATTAAAATTACATATTTCATCTATCTTGATCCTACACAAATATTATCAAGACACATATAATCTTTCAATTGATCAAGCTTTTCTCTTTCAACAACACCTTCCCAAATTGGTCTTGATTTTAAATGATACGAAAGATTTCCAGCATTCCATTCATCACCTAAAACTACATTTATAGTAGAACTGAATTGTTGGTTCCAAGCATACTGAGTTTTTATTGCAATTTCTTTACCTGGATAATCTGTTCTCTTATAGTCTTTTGAAATTGAAACATAGGCGTAAAGTCCTGGTGATAAAAAGAAAAAGAAAATAAATCCAATCATGAATGGTTTTAACTTTTTAAGATTAACCTGAGCTTTCAACAAATAGACAAACAGTGTGCCAAAAAACAAATAAAAAGGCATCATCCACATAGTTCTAATTTTTGATCCAGTAATTAGTGAGGTTAAAAGCATTAAAACAATAGGCAAAAAATTAATTGTTAATAAAAATAGTAATTTTTTATCCTTAAAATTTAAATTCAATTTAATTTTTTTAACCAATAAACTACATAATATTAAAAATGGAGTTATTATTCCTAATTGTTTTAATAAAAAGATTATTGGAAATTTAATATGATCAATTAAACTAGATTGTTCTAATCCAGTTCTAGCTAAACCATATGTAATGGTAATGAATTCATTGTTATTTAACCAAATTAAATGTGGAACTAAAACTACTACAAAAACTTCAATAGTAATTAGATATTTAAAATCAAATTTCCTCTCTTTTTTAAAAAAAATTAAATAAATAAATAGTAGATCGATAGAAAGTAGCAAATAAAGAAACAGATATTTTGATAAAAAACCAAAAGCAGCAAAAAGACCTACTAGAAAACAATCTAAAAATTTTATTTCTTTGCCACTATATATTTTCCAGGAATAATAAACTGTTAAAGACCAGAAAGGTAATTGGCATACATTTACATTAAACTCTGGTGTGGTGAAATTATAAAAGTAAATTGCTTCAATCAATAATACAGAAATTAAACCTAATAATTTATTGTTAAATATTTCATTTGAAAATTTAAAAACATAATAAAAAGAAATAATTAAAAAAATTTGACTTAATAAATAATATACCCAATCTTGTGATCCAAAAATTTGAAAAAATATTTCTAGAACAAAAGCACTCATCGGTGGATGTTTGTTAAATCCCCAATCTAAATTACTTCCCCATGCTAAAGCTTCAATTGTATCCAATGGTAAATTATGATTTGTAATTGATGGAATCAAAGTCCAAAAAATTAGATGAGCTAAGACAAAAATATAAAAAACATTGTTAATATTTTTGTTACTAATGGTCATTTATAAATATTTATATCAATTAAGCTTGCTTGACACCCCTAATTTGCTGAATATACTGCGAGCGATTAAATTTAAGCTATGCCAAAGACTGCAAAAGCAAAGAAAAAAGTATCAAAACCAAAAACTAAAGTTGTAAGTAAATCAAAACCAACTACGGCTAAGGTTGCATCTAAAGGTCCTGTAAAAATTTCAAAAACTTATGTTCCAAAAGATACTGAAAAATATATGTGTGAAAAACATAAAGTTTATTTCAGAATGAGACTAACAGAATGGAAGAAGGAACTGATCAAAGCTAATAATGAAGCACTTTATAATGGTGGGATGGATGACAATAATATTTCTGCTGACATTGTTGACCAGGCTAACTCATATATTGATAGCAATGTAGAAATGAAAGCAATCAATAGACAAATTAAGTTAATATCAGAAATTGATAAAGCTTTGAGAAGAATTAGAGAAGATACATATGGCTATTGTTTAGATACAGCAGAGCCAATTGGATTAAAAAGATTAATGGCAAGACCTGTTGCTAAATACACTATTGCGGCACAAGAAAAGCATGAAAAAGAGGAAAAAGTTCATGCAGATGATTAGTAATGAGAAAAAAATCATCTAAACAAAACTCAATATCCTTTCTTTTTGCAAAGAAATATATTTATTTTTACTATCCTTTCTTCTGGATTGTGTTGTTGTTATATTTATTTTTAAAATGAATAAAAAATTAATCTTAATTATTATTGTAATTGTTGCTATCGAATTTTCAGGTTATGGAATACTTAGTACACTTTATAGGATGTTTGGATAAATTTTAAAGTTTAGGAATTTTTGCATCTCTATCCATAAAACTATAACCTTTAACTACAGCTTCACGATCTGCTATTTCTAAATACCATCTTGCTAAATTTTTATAATTTTTCAAACCAATATCATGCCATTCGTGTCTTGCAATCCATGGCCAAGTTGCAATATCAGCAATCGTATAATCAGAACCAGCAAGAAATTTAGATTCCTTCAATCTCACATCCAATTCTCCATAAATTCTTTTAGTAATTTTAAAATATCTTTCTTCACCAAATTCACTTTTTCCAGGATTATAATGATGAAATTGATGATGTTGCCCTATCATAGGTCCAACGGTACCCATTTGTGCCATCAACCATTGATTAATAATCAGTCTATCTTTTTCATTATAAAGTTTTCCACTTTTATCTGCTAAGTACATTAATATTGCACCTGACTCAAAAATATTTTTTTTGCTATCATGATCAATGATCACAGGAATTTTTCCAAAAGGACTTATTTTTAAATATTCAGGTTTAAATTGTTCTTCTTTACCTAAATCAACAGGAGTAACTTTATATTCATACCCAATTTCTTCAAGCATAATACTAATTTTCCACCCATTAGGAGTATTTGCAGAAAAAAGTTCTATCATTTTTTAATCCCAAGTCTTTCTTGTGCAGCTTTGGAAGTTGTTGTGAATTCAAATCTTAATTTTTCATCTGGTTTAGCATATTTAAAGCAGCCTCTTGCTGCCAATGCACCTTCATGAAAACCTGAAAGAATTAATTTTAATTTACCTGGATAAGAACAAATATCCCCAATTGCAATCAGTTCCATTAACAACCTATCCTTAAATAATCTAAAATTTAACAATATCAATGATATTAAAATCTCTGGATTAAGTAAAAAAGAAAACAATATTCTTTTTCAGGAAATAAAAAAAATGAATTTAGAAAATATTTTTTCAATTAAAAGTAATGAAATAAGTCATTTAATCGATACAAATTCTTTAATTGAAAATTATGAAGTAAAAAAAAAATATCCATCGACGATTTACATAAAAATTCAAAAAACAAAGTTTTACGCAAAAATAAATATTAATGATGAAACGTTTCTAATTGGTTCTAATGGCAAATTATCACCAAATGATTTTCAAAATAGAGGCTTACCATTTATATTTGGAAAACCTGATATTAAAGAATTTTTAAATTTTAAAAATATTATAGATCAATCTAAATTTTCTTATAATCAAATTGAAAATTTGTATTTTTATCCATCAAAAAGATGGGATTTAAAAATGAAAAATAATGTTTTGTTAAAGTTGTCAAAAAATCTAACTATAGAATATTTAAATGATCTTTATGAATTT
>CACDWM010000001.1 GCA_902556505.1 uncultured Pelagibacteraceae bacterium | reverse complement strand
CCATAGAAATAAAAATAGTGTTTTTTATAAAGAATTGGAAAATCTTCATAGACATCTAATTTTTTTTCATCGCTTTTGGAAATTTCAAATAATGCGCCTGGAACAATAGAATTTTTTTTTGGTTCAATATCAGCAGCTCTATATTTGCTTCTAAAAGTTAATCTAAAATCTTTTAAATTTATTTTTTTTAAAAAAATACTATCTTTACATCTACGCTTCATCTGAAAATGGTGAAGATTACTTCCATAAGCAAAATACAACATTATCTATCTACAACCTCAATATTTTTATCATTTACAAATTTTAAAATTTGAGAATTACAATTATCAATTTTGCTTTGATCTTCTGATCTTATTACAATTGAAACACCTAATTTGCCTGCATGAAAAAATGGGTAGCTACCAATTTCAACATCCTTATTATCATTTTGTACTTTAGTTAAAGAGTTTGCTATTTCACTTTCTACTGTTTTTAAACTTATTGTAAGACTTTTAATTGGTTCTCCACCAACAATTTTATTTGTTAAACCACCTAACATAGATTTCAAAATAGAAGGAACGCCAGGTAAAGAAAAAACATTTTCAACATTAAATCCTGGGGCACCACTTGTTGGATTTAAAATTAATTTTGCCTTCTCTGGCATCCATGCCATTTTTTGCCTCCCATCATTAAATTCACCTGGTTGATAATATTTTTCTAAAATTTTAAAAGCTTCCTTGTGGACTTCGTATTTTATTCCAAAAGCCTTTGATACTGACTGAGCTGTAATATCATCATGTGTTGGACCAATACCACCAGTTGTAAAAACGTAATCATATGTTGACCTAAGTAAATTTAAAGTATCAACAATAATATCTTCAACATCAGGTATTACTCTAACTTCTCCAACATTAACACCGATTGAATTTAACCAGATTGCTAAAGTAGATGTATTGGTATCTTGGGTTCTTCCAGATAAAATTTCATTACCTATTATTAAAATTGAAGCATTAACTTTTACTTTTTTATTCATATGAAATATATAATTTACTAATGGAATTTACCAAGTCTTTAGTAAAAGGCAAACTAATCAAACGTTATAAAAGGTTTTTCACTGATGTGCAGCTAGGTAAAGAAATTGTCACAGCACACTGTCCTAACACAGGATCAATGAAAGGTTTGTTAGATGAAGGAAATGAGGTTTACTTGCTTCCTAATAATGATCCAAAACGAAAGCTTAAATATGGATTAGAGATTATTAAGTCTAGAAATAATTTAGTAGGTGTAAATACTCACATGGCCAATAGAATAGTTGAGCATGGTCTAAAAAATAATTTAGTGAACGAACTCAAAAATAATGATGTTATCAAGCCCGAGGTTTTTTTTAATAAAGATACAAGATTTGACTTTTTATTAGAAAAAAAAAGTCAAAAAACCTTTGTTGAGGTCAAAAATGTTACTTTATTTAGAAATAAAGATACCGCTGAATTTCCAGATGCGCCAACAGAAAGAGGAATTAAGCATTTATTAACCCTTATTGATGCCATAAAAAAAAGTTATAAAACATACTTAATATTTTTAGTTCAAATTCAAAATATGAAATATTTTAAAATAGCTAAAGATATAGATGAAGAATATTATAATACCTATTTGATTGCTAA
The DNA here is from genome assembly GCA_902556505.1 of uncultured Pelagibacteraceae bacterium. Taxonomy (GTDB): domain Bacteria; phylum Pseudomonadota; class Alphaproteobacteria; order Pelagibacterales; family Pelagibacteraceae; genus Pelagibacter. The sequence goes on along the minus strand of CACDWM010000001.1, from coordinate 170,582 downwards.
AAAAGCTGGTGTTAATTTTTTAGCGTATAGATGTGATATAAGTTCTAAAAAAATTTTTATAGATAAAAAATTAAAAATTATAGATGACTGATTATAAAGAAAAATTTGAAAAAATGAAAATTGCAGGAAACTTGGCTGCTAGAACCTTAGATATGCTAACTGAAAATATTAAAGAAGGTGTCTCAACCGAATATATTGATAAGTTAGGATATGAATTTATTAGAGATAATGGTGGCTACTCTGCCCCACTATACTATAGAGGCTTTACAAAATCTTTATGTACATCTTTAAACCACGTTGTGTGTCATGGAATACCGTCTGATAGAATTTTACAAGAAGGTGACGCTGTAAATGTTGATGTGACAGCAATAGTCGATGAGCATTATGGTGATACAAGCAGAATGTTTTGCATTGGAAAAACTCCAGTAAAGTTAAATAATCTTATTGAAACAACTTACGAATCTATGATGAGAGCAATTAGAATTTTAAGACCTGGGATTAAATTAGGAGATATTGGTTATGAGATACAATCTTTTGTAGAAGAAAAAGGTTTTTCAGTAGTTAGAGATTTTTGTGGTCATGGAATTAGTACAACTTTTCATGAGCCACCGAATATTCTGCATTATGGAAATAAAAATTCTGGCATGGAACTAAGTCCTGGAATGACATTTACTATAGAACCAATGATTAATTCTGGTAAATATGATGTTAAAATGTTGAATGATGGTTGGACTGCTGTTACAAAAGACAAATCTTTATCAGCACAATTTGAACACACGTTAGGAATTACTGAAAATGGTTATGAAATCTTTACAGAATCTGCTAAAGGTTATGCAAAGCCTCCATACTTATAATTAATGATTAAAAGATACTCGCGAAAAAAATTAACTGATATTTGGTCAGAAGAAAATAAATACAAAATCTGGTTAGATGTTGAGGTTGCGGCTGCTGAGGCAATGGAAAAACTTGGTCAAATTCCAAGAGGTGTTGGTTCAGTTGTGAGAAAAAAAGCTAAAATTAATGTAAGTAGAATTCATAAAATAGAATCTGAAGTAAAACATGATGTAATAGCATTTCTAACTTCGGTCACTGAAAAAGCAGGAATTAAAGCTAGGTATCTACATCAAGGCATGACTTCATCTGATGTTTTGGATACTAGTTTTAATATTCAAATGGTGCAATCAGGTAAAATTATTTTAAAAGATATTGAACAAATTTTAAAAGTTTTAAAAAGACAGGCAAAAAAATATAAATTTACTCCTTGTATGGGAAGAAGCCACGGTATCCATGCTGAGCCAATTACTTTTGGATTAAAATTGGCTTCGTTTTACGAAGAATTTAAAAGAAACAGAAATAGATTGAAAAATGCTATCGATGAAGTGTCAACATGTGCAATATCTGGCGCTGTTGGAACATTTGCTAATATTAATCCAAATGTTGAAAAACATGTGGCAAAAAAATTAGGTTTAAAAGTTGAACCAATTTCTACACAAGTAATTCCAAGAGATAGACATGCATTTTATTTTTCTGTTTTAGGTATTATTGCTGGATCTATTGAAAGAGTAGCAATTGAAATAAGGCATCTTCAAAGAACTGAAGTTTATGAACTACAAGAATATTTTTCTAAAAATCAAAAAGGATCCTCTGCAATGCCTCATAAAAAAAATCCTATCTTAAGTGAGAATCTTTCTGGTTTAGCTCGAATGGTTAGAAGTTCGGTTGTGCCAGCACTTGAAAACATAGCTCTTTGGCATGAAAGAGATATTTCTCATTCAAGTGTTGAAAGAAATATCGGACCAGATGCTAATATAACAACTGATTTTGCATTAGTTAGACTTGCCAGTATTTTAGATAACATGATTGTCTATCCTAAAAAAATGCTTGAAAACTTAAATTTAACAAAAGGTTTAATTTTTTCTCAAGAAGTTATGTTGGAATTAACTAAAACAGGACTAAGCAGAGAAAAATCTTATAAATTAGTTCAATCTTATGCAAAAAAATGTTTTGCAGAAAATTTAAACTTAATTGACGTAATTTCATCTGATAAATTTATAATGAGTAAAATTTCCCCAAAAAAACTAAAATCTATATTTAATTATTCTAAACACTTTAAAAATGTAAATTTTATCTTTAGAAGAGTTTTTAAATAATGAAAAAAGGGAAAAAATTATACGAAGGCAAAGCAAAAATCATTTATGCAACAAGTGATAAAAATTTAGTTATCCAATATTTTAAAGATGATGCAACTGCATTCAATAATCAAAAAAAAACTACCATTGAAGGTAAAGGCGTTCTAAATAATAGAATATCTGAACATATACTCTCAAATTTATCTGAAGTTGGAATTAAAAATCATTTAGTAAAAAGAATTAATATGAGAGAACAATTAGTTAAGCTAGTTGATATAATACCAATAGAATTTATAGTAAGAAATATTGCAACTGGATCATTAACTAAAAGATTGGGTATCGAGGAAGGAACTGTTCTTGAAAGACCATTAATAGAATACTGTCTAAAAGATGATAAGCTTGGAGATCCAATAATTAGTCGTGAGCATATTTTAACTTTTAATTGGCTTAACGTAATGCAGCTTGATTGGATAGATGAAAATCTATCTAGATTAAATGATTTTTTACTAGGAATGTTTAGAGGTGTCGGAATAAAATTAGTAGATTTTAAAGTTGAATTTGGATTCACTCATGAAAGTGAAAAAACTAAGATAATATTAGCTGATGAGATAAGCCCTGACACATGCAGATTATGGGATACTTTAACAGATAAAAAACTTGATAAAGACAGATTTAGAAAAGATTTAGGTGATCTTATTCCTGCGTATACTGAAGTTGCAAAAAGACTTGGGATACTTCATGAGCAATCAAATGTTTCTGCTGTTAATGTCACCCAATTGTCATCCGTAAAAAGAAAAAAAAAATGAAAATTTCAGTAATCATTACTTTAAAAAAAGATGTACTTGATCCACAAGGAAAAGTCATTCATCAAACTTTGGATGGAATGGGTTTCAATGATGTAAATGAAGTAAGACAAGGGAAGTATTTTGAAATAGACACTAAAGAAACTGATAACGACAAAGCAAAAGCAAAAGTTGAAGAAATGTGTAAAAAACTTTTGGCAAATCTTGTAATAGAAAATTATAAAATTATTGATCCAAAGTAATTAATGAAATCATCAGTTATTACTTTTCCTGGTTCAAATTGCGACAGAGATATGGATGTTGCTCTAAAAAAATTTGGGTTCAAAAATAAAATGGTTTGGCATGCAGATGCTGAATTACCAAAAAGTGATTTAGTTGTATTACCAGGTGGATTTTCATATGGGGACTACTTAAGATGTGGAAGTATGGCATCTAAATCAAAAATAATGCAGTCAGTAATTAATTTTGCAAATTCAGGAGGTATGGTTATGGGTATCTGTAATGGATTTCAAATATTAGTAGAAACTGGTTTGGTTCCAGGTGTTTTGCTTAGAAACAAATATTTAGAATTTATTTGTAAAAATGTTTTCGTAAAAATTAACGATAAAAAAAATAAATATTTTAAAAATGTTGATAATGAAGTTTTAGAATTTCATATAGCTCATAATGAAGGAAATTATTTTTGTACTAATGATCAATTAAAAGAAATTGAGGACAATAATCAAATAGCTATTAACTATTGCGATGAAAATGGAAAAATAGAAGATCAATTTAATCCTAATGGATCCTTAAAAAATATTGCAGGTATATTTAATAAAGAAAAAAATGTTCTAGGAATGATGCCCCACCCTGAAAGAATGATTGATACATCTTTATCTGGTGAAGATGGATCATTATTTTTTAAAAACTTAATAAATAACTTAAAATGATTGTAAACGAACAAGTAGCAGTTGATCACGGTTTAAAGAAAGATGAATACGCTAAAATTTGTGAGCTATTAAAGAGAACTCCTAATATCACAGAACTAGGTATTTTTTCTGCAATGTGGAATGAACATTGTTCTTATAAGTCATCAAGATTACATTTAAAGAAGCTACCTACTAAAGGAAAGAAAGTTATCCAAGGTCCTGGTGAAAACGCAGGTGTTATCGATATTGAGGATAATGATGCAATAGTATTTAAAATTGAAAGTCACAATCATCCATCATTTATTGAACCTTATCAAGGTGCTGCTACCGGTGTTGGAGGAATTATGAGAGATGTATTTACAATGGGTGCAAGACCAATAGCTAACTTAAACTCTATTCATTTTGGATCGCCACAAAATAAAAAAACAAAAAATTTATTAAGAGGTGTTGTTCACGGCATAGGCGGTTATGGAAACTGCATGGGTGTTCCAACAATCGCTGGCCAAACAAGCTTTGATAGCTCGTATAACGGAAATATTTTGGTTAACGCTATGACATTGGGATTAGTCAATAAAGATAAGATTTTTTATTCTAAAGCTGCTGGCTTAAATAAGCCTGTGATTTATGTTGGATCTAAAACCGGGAGAGATGGAATACATGGTGCAAGTATGGCTTCAGCTAGTTTTGATGAAAAAATCGAGGAAAAGAAACCAACAGTTCAAGTTGGAGATCCGTTTACTGAGAAACTTTTGCTTGAAGCTTGTTTAGAGCTAATGGCTGGAGACTCAATTATAGCCATTCAAGATATGGGTGCTGCAGGATTAACTTCTTCAAGTATTGAAATGGCTTCAAAAGGAAACCTCGGAATTGAAATTAATTTAAATAAAGTACCATGCAGAGAAACCAAAATGACACCATACGAAATTATGCTCTCTGAGAGTCAAGAAAGAATGTTGATTGTTTTAGAAAACGGTAAAGAAGAACAAGCAAAAAAAATATTTGATAAATGGAATTTAGATTTTGCGGTAATTGGAAAAACTACTAAGTCAAAAAAAATAGAACTTTTTTTTGATGAAGAAAAAGTTGCAGACATACCTGTAAATACATTGGTTGAAAACTCTCCTATGTATGATCGAAAATGGAAAAAAGCAAAGTTACCTAAAAAAAATAAAATTAAAAAAGAAGATCTTAAGCATTTAAAAATTATTGATGTTTTAAAAAAAATTTTAGCAAATCCAAATGTGTGCAGCAAAGAATGGATTTGGCAACAATATGATCATACTGTAATGGGAGACACTATACAGAAACCAGGCGGAGATGCGGGAGTTGTAAGAGTTCATGGTACAGATAAAGCAGTTGCTGCTTCAGTAGATTCCTCTGCAGTTTATTGTTGGGCTCACCCTTTAACTGGTGGAAAGCAAGTGGTTTGTGAAAGTTTTAGAAATCTTATATCTGTTGGCGCAAAACCAATTGCTATCACGAATTGTTTAAATTTTGGTAGTCCTGAAAATGAAGAAAACATGGGTGAGTTTGTTGAATGTGTTCAAGGTATTGGTGAAGCGAGCGAATATTTAAAATTCCCAGTAGTTTCTGGAAATGTATCTTTCTACAACCAAACAAAAGAGGAAGGTATAAAACCTACGCCTGCAATTGGTGGAGTTGGGTTAATCAAGGATTATAAGAATATGATCACTATGGATTTTAAAGAAGTTGATAATTTAGTCTTAGTGATTGGAAAAACCGAAGGACATATTGATCAAAGTTTATTTGCAAGAAATATTTTAGATGAAAAAAATGGACCTCCGCCCGAGGTAAATCTATTTAATGAAAAAAATAATGGAGAAACTTTACTCAAATTGATTGATAATAATTTAATAAAAAGTGCTCATGACGTTTCTTTAGGAGGCATAATTACTGCGGTATCAAAAATGTGCATTAAAGGAAAAAAAGGAATACATATTAAAAAACCCAAATATCTAATTAATGAAATTGAATACTTTTTTGCTGAGGATCAAGGTAGATATATTATAGAAATAAACAAAAAAGATTTTAAAAAAGTAGCTGATATATTGCATAAAAATGCAGTCCATTTCGATGAACTTGGTACAATTAATGAAAATGAACTATATATTAATGATAAGACAAAAGTTACAATTGACGAATTATCAACTTCTAATAAAAGTTGGCTTACAAACTATATGAGTAAATAATGGCGATGGATTTAAAAGAAATTGAGAATTTTATAAAAGAGGCAATGCCAGATGCAATTGTTGAAATACAAGATTTAGCGGGCGATGGAAATCATTATTCAGCTACCGTTACCTCATCTCAATTTTCTGGAAAAAGTAAAATTGAGCAACATAAAATGGTTTATAACTCATTAAAAGGTAGAATGGGCAATGAACTGCATGCATTAGCAATTAAAACAAAGGAGAGTTAAAATGGATCAACAAACAAATGATTTAATAAAAAATGAAATTGAAAACAACGAAGTATGTTTGTTTATGAAAGGCACACCTGATGCTCCACAATGTGGATTTTCAATGGCAACCTCAAATATTTTAAAAATCCTAGAAGTAAATTTTAAAGGTATAAATGTTTTAGAAAATCAAAATTTAAGAGAAGGTATTAAAGTTTTTAGTGACTGGCCAACAATCCCACAACTTTATGTTAAAAATGAATTTATAGGTGGATGCGATATTGTTAAAGAAATGTATGAAAGTGGTGAATTGGCAAAACTTTTTGAAAGCAAAAATATAAATTTTAAGGCTAAAAGTTAATTATCTAGAATAATATTCAATCACCAGATTAGGCTCCATAACAATTGGATATGGAACTTCTTCAAACTTAGGAACTCTAACAAACTTTAATTTTTTATTTTTTTCATCCATCTGAATATATTCTGGTGTTTCTCTTTCTTTATTCGCAAGAGCAATATCGATTATTGCAAGTTGTTTTGATTTATCTCTTATTTCAATTGAATCTTCTTCCCTAACTAAATAGCTTCCAATATTCACTTTTTTACCATTTACTTTTACATGGCCATGGTTGATTAATTGTCTAGCTGAAAAAATTGTTGTTGCAAATTTTGCTCTGTAAATCACAGCATCTAATCTTCTTTCAAGAAGACCAATTAAATTTTCTCCTGTATCACCCTTAAGCATTACTGCTTTTTTGTAAATATTTCTAAATTGTCTCTCGTTAATGTTGCCATAATATGCTTTTAATTTTTGTTTAGCTTGAAGCTGTATTCCATAATCAGATGGCTTTGATGTTTTTGTTTGACCATGTTGTCCTGGTCCATAAGCTCTTGTATTAAAAGGACTTTTAGGTCTTCCCCAAAGGTTAACTTTTAATCTTCTATCTACTTTATGTTTAGAATTTAATCTTTTTGTCATTTGATAGTGGGCTTTATAAACTTACTCATCATTTTGTCAATCAACGTTTTTTACCTAAACTTGCAAATACCCCTGATAAAATACGAGTTTCTTTAGTTGATAATTCCATCCTATAAAAAATATTCCTCAAGTTTTCAAGCATTATCGGTTTCTTCTCTTTTGATTTAAAAAAATTAATCTCCTCAAGATTCTGTATACAAAGGTTTGCCATAGCAACTATCTCTTTTTTAGATGCTGATTTAACTTTATTTGATTTCTTAAAAGAAGATGCTTTTGAATTAATTATACTTGATAAATAATGAGCAATTATTATTAAGCTGTGAGATAGATTTAATGATTTAAAATTAGGATTAGTCGGAATTTGAAGAGTATAATTGGCATAGCTTATTTCATTATTTGACAGACCAGATGCTTCTGAACCAAATAAAAAAGCTATTTTCTTTTTATAATTTATTTTTTTTAAATCTTCTAATTGGATATGCTTAATATTTTTATTTCTAAATCGTGCTGATGTTGCAATTACAATATCAATATTTTTTAAAGGTTTTTCTAAATTTTCAAAACTTTTTGCCTTATTAATTATATTTTTTGCTCCTACAGAGGTTGCTAAAATTTTATCATTTGGAAATATTGGTTTAGGATCAATAACAATAAGTTTATTAAAATTAAAATTTTTCATTCCTCTTGCACATGCTCCTATATTTTCTGAGAGTTGAGGTTTGTGTAAAATAAAAGAAATATTATTATTAACAGACATTAATCTATGCCATGATTTCTGTTATAATTGGAAATAGCTGATGGTTTAATTTCATTTAAATATTTTGGATCTACTTTCCAAATAGAAACTTTTAATGGATAACATTTTGCTAAATCAGATGAATGTTCAGATCCGCAATCACCACCTGGACAAGCAGAAAGTGCACCCAATAAATCTGTTTCAGCAAAAAATTCTAAATAATCACCAGGTCTTACAGGACTTGCTTTCATAAAATATTGTTTAGTATCATTGGTAAATCCAGTTAACATAAAAACATTTAATACATCATGAACTATTTTTTCTGCGTGGTCTAATTGAACATTTTTTTCATTAACCAAAGCTCTTGTTAAGTTTGAATGACAGCAATAATGATAATCGTTATCGCTCAAAAGTTTTGATGTATACGGATCACATCTAGTACCAATTACATCATGAACTGATCCTCCATCTTTATCATAATCATACCAATCTAAAGTATCCCAAGTTATTGTTGCTAAAGATCTAAGATATGGAAAACTACTAAACATTTTATCTCCAACAGAAAGATGAGTTCCATAGAGTGCTCTTGTTTTTCCTGAGTAGAATTTTTCCTCTAAATTATTCAAATTAAATAAATTTAAATCACCTACTTGAGGCCCCTCTACACTTTCAATTCTAAAAAACTCACCAAATTTAACTTCAAAAGTTTTTGCATCTCTTGGAGGTATTATAATTTCCTCTTTTTTAACCAAGTGTTCTCGAGCAGAATGTAAAATACTTAAATTTTTTTCTTCAATATTGGTATTTGGGTAACAAACTATTGGTTTGGCTCCTATTCTATCTTTTAGATCACGTGGTTTTTCTGAAAATTTTTTAATTTTCATTCTTACGAACTTCCAGGAGCTTTATCCTTAAATAACTTATAATCTAAACTATCAACAAGAGCTTTGAAAGAAGCGTCAATGATATTTGGTGATACTCCAATTGTAAACCAGTTAACACCCTTCGAGTCTGTACTTTCAATACTAACTCTTGTTACAGCTTCAGTACCAGTGTTTAAAATCCTAACTTTGTAATCAACAAGTCTTAAATCTTTTAAATATTCTGAATATTTAGCAAGCTTGTTAACATTCTTTCTAATTGCATTATCCAAAGCATTTACTGGTCCATTTCCTTGTCCTTCGCACAAAATTTTATCTCCATCTACTTCTAATTGAGCTTTTGCAAATGAAACTATTTCTCCTGCATGGTCTTTCTTTACCGAAACATCATATTCATTAATAGAAATATATCTTGGTATCTCGCCCATTAATCTTCGGGCTAACAACTCAAAGGATGCATCAGCACCATCATAACTATAACCTATAAATTCTCGATCCTTGACTTCATCTAAAAGTTTTTTAATTTTTGGATCACTTTTCTCAACTTTAATTCCTATTGAATTCAATCTTGACATTATATTTGATTGACCTGATTGGTCTGAAACTACAATATTTCTAGAATTTCCAACTTCTTCAGGATTAATATGTTCATAAGTTTTGGGATCTTTTTGAACTGCTGAAACATGCATTCCACCCTTATGAGAAAAAGCAGACGCTCCAACATAAGGTAAATGTTTATTTGGTTTCCTATTTAATATTTCATCCAATAATCTTGAGCATTGTGTTAGGTTTTTTAAATTTTCTCTTTTAATGCTTAGTTCAAACTTATCTGAAAAATCTTTCTTTAAAAAAAAAGAGGGAATTAATGACATCAAATTAGCATTTCCACATCTTTCACCCAAACCATTAATTGTGCCCTGGACTTGTCTAACACCTGCTTGAACTGCTGCAAGACTATTAGCGACAGCATTTTCAGTATCATTGTGAGCATGTATTCCTAAATTTTTTCCAGGAATTTGCTTGCTTACTTTAGATACAATTTCTGTTATCTCGTGTGGAAGTGTACCACCGTTAGTATCACATAATACAATCCATCTAGCACCATTATCAAAAGCAGCTTTTAAACATGACATTGCATATTCTGAATTCGCTTTATATCCATCAAAAAAATGTTCAGCATCAAACATGAACTCTTTTCCAGATTTAACAATATGTTTTGTACTTTCACTTATATTCATTAAATTCTGCTCATTACTTATTCCTAATGCAACATCCACTTGAAAATCCCATGATTTTCCAAACAAGCAAACAGAAGTACTTTTTGAATTAATTAAAGATGATAGCATTGGGTCATTTTCTGCGCTGTGTTCAGATTTTTTAGTCATTCCAAATGCAGTTAATTTCGTTGATTTAAAATTATGATCTTTATTGAAAAACTCAGTATCAGTTGGATTTGCTCCTGGCCAACCTCCTTCAACATAATCCACGCCTAATTTATCTAATGCTGATGAGATTTTTTCCTTATCGTCAATTGAAAAATCTACACCTTGTGTTTGTGCTCCATCACGCAGTGTTGTATCAAATATATAAAGTTGTTCTTTGCTCATTTAAATTTCCAAGTCGTTTTACCATTTTTATCTTCTATTAAAACACCTTTGTCTAAAAGTTCATTTCTAATTTTATCAGCTTCTTCGTAATTTTTGTTCTCTCTAGCCTTATTTCTATCCTGAATTTTTTGTAAAATTTCTTTTTGAGAAATTAAAGCTTTGCTAATTTTAAATTTAAGCCAATTTTCTTTACTTTCATTTAATAGTCCTACAAATTGACAAGCAGAAACAAATAAAGATTTATCTTCATCGTTACCTTTTTGAGCTTTGTCATATAATTGATGTAAATTAGCAATATATCCAGGAGTGTTTAAATCATCATAAAGTGGCTGAAGAATTTCATCAGAAACCTTAGAAGTATTTTTAATATCTAAAAATGAATTGTACCATTTATTTATTGTGTTTTGACAGTCTTCAAGAAGTTTATCATTCCAATCTAATGGTTGTTTATAGTGCGCACTCAGTAAAGCTAATCTTAATACTTGACCGCTTATCTTATTTCTAAAATCTTTTATTTTTAAAATATTTCCCTGAGACTTAGCCATCTTTTCATTAGACATAGTGATGAATGCATTATGCATCCAAAATTTTGCAAATATTTTTGTATCATTTGCGCATCTTGATTGAGCTATTTCATTTTCATGATGAGGAAATAACAAATCTATACCACCACCATGAACATCAAACTCATCTCCTAAAAATTTCTTTGACATTGCCGAACACTCTAGATGCCATCCTGGCCTTCCTTTTCCCCATGGAGACTCCCATGATGGTTCATCATCTTTTGAAGGTTTCCATAAAACAAAATCTTCTGAATTTTTTTTATTTTCACTGACTTCTACTCTTGATCCAGCAATTAGTTCATCTAGTTTTTTGTTTGATAGCTGGCCATAATCATTGAATTTTTTAACCTCAAAATAAACATGCTTATTATTTTCGTAAGCAAATCCTTTTTTTATTAATTCAGAAATCATTTCAACCATCAAATCTATATTTTCTGTTGCTTTTGGTTGATGTGTTGGCTCTTCACAATTTAAGTAATGACAATCTTCACTAAAACTTTTAGTTACCTTGCTTGTTAATTCTGAAATTGAAATATTTTTTTCTTTTGAAGATTGAATAATTTTATCATCAACATCTGTAATATTTCGCACATAAGTAACTTTAGGGTAATTTTTTTTAAAAATTTTAAATAGAATGTCAAATAGGACTATTGGTCTTGCATTCCCAATGTGAGGATCATCATAAACAGTTGGACCACACACATACATTCTAATGTTACTTTTGTCTAGTGGAACAAACTTCTCTTTTTTATTTGTTAGATTATTTGTTAAAAAAATATCTTTACTCATTATTTTAGGAATATACTTAAAAAATAGATTTGTGAATCTATTTGATTAATTTGGAATTTTGCACACAGGAATTGGCTCCATTTTATGCAAATTTTGTTTTCTAATAGTTTCGTATTTAGCTCGATTAGCTGAATTAGGATTATCCATAGCTTCTTCTAATTCTTCATATTTTAGTCCAAGTTGACCCTCATCAGTTCTCCCATCGTCCCATAAACCATCCGTTGGGGCTGCATCTATAATTTCTTTTAAAATTCTAAGTTCTTTTCCAAGTTCCCAAACTTCAGTTTTATTACAATCAGCTATAGGAGATATATCTACCCCACCGTCTCCATATTTTGTGTAAAACCCAACACCAAAATCTTCAACTTTATTACCGGTTCCAACTACTATTCCTTTATTCGCTGCAGCAACTTGATAAAGCGTTGTCATTCTCAATCTAGCTCTAGAATTCGCCATTCCATGTTCATTATCAAAATTTGATAAACTTGAACTAAAAGCCAAAAATAACTCATCTAAATTGATAGTATGTGCCTCAACATTTTTAAAATTTTTAACTAACCACTTTTGATGCTTTAAACTTAAATCATGTTGATGAGATTTCTGTTTAATTGGCATTGATAAGACAATAGTTTTTAAACCAGTCATTGCACTTAAAGTGCTAGACACAGAAGAATCTATTCCTCCAGAAATTCCTATAACTAATGACTCTGCCTTGTTTGGCATATTATTTACATAATCTTTAATCCATTTAGAAATAAAATTTACTTTTTCTGAAGCATTCATGATTTTAAAGTATTAGATATTTAGAATTTTACAATGTCTTAAGATGCCGCTCTATCTGCGTTTTTAGAATAAGAGCTATTCTTTTTAATCTCATCTGAAATCAAGAAAGCCAATTCTAGAGCTTGGTTTGCATTTAGTCTTGGATCACAATGAGTGTGATATCTTGATGATAAGTCTTTTTCTGATATCTTCTGTGCTCCACCAATACACTCAGTCACATCTTGACCAGTTAATTCTATATGTAAACCACCAGCGTAGCTTCCTTCGCTTTGGTGGCATGCAAAAACATTTTTAACTTCTTTTAAAACACTGTTAAATGGTCTTGTTTTAAATCCTGTCGCAGCTTTTACAGTGTTTCCATGACAAGGGTCACACGACCAAATTACATTTAAACCTTCTTTTTTTATTGCCCTAATTAATTTTGGTAAAAATTTTGAAACATTATCTGCACCAAATCTTGATATTAGTGTGATTTTACCTTTTTCATTCTTAGGGTTTATTTTATTACATAGATCAATTAAATCATCAGCCTTTAAGGTAGGTCCACATTTAATTCCTATTGGATTTTCTATGCCCCTACAAAACTCAACATGGCCACCATCCAATTGCCTTGTTCTATCTCCAATCCAAACAAAGTGAGCAGATGTGTCATGATTTTCTCCAGTAGTCGAATCTACTCTTGTCATAGTCTCTTCAAATGGGAGTAATAAAGCTTCATGTGAAGTCCAAAAATTAACAGTTTTTAATCTTCTATTAAATTCTGAGGTAATTCCACATGCATCCATAAAAGCTAGTGCATTTGCAATATTATCCTCTAATTCTTTAAATCTTTTTAATTCAGGTGAATTTTTGATAAAACCTAAATTCCAATTGTGGACATTCTTAAGATCTGCAAAACCTCCATGACAAAATGCTCGTATAAGGTTTAAAGTTGCAGCTGATTGTGAGTATGCCTTGAATAATCTTTTAGGATCTGGAACTCTAGCCTTTTCAGTGAATTCCATAGCATTTATGTTATCTCCTAAATAACTTGGAAGCTCAACTCCATCTTTTGTTTCTGTTGGTGCACTTCTAGGTTTTGAAAATTGTCCAGCTATTCTTCCAACTTTTACTACAGGCAATGAAGCTGAGTAAGTTAAAACTAATGACATTTGTAACATTAGTTTAAAAGTGTCTCTAATATTATCAGGATTAAATTCTGCAAAACTCTCAGCACAATCTCCACCCTGAAGTAAAAATGCTTTTCCATCTACAACATCTGCTAATTGACTTTTAAGATGTCTTGTTTCACCAGCAAATACTAAAGGAGGGAATGTTCCTATTTTATCCAAAACATTATCCAGTTCTTTTTTATCTGGATATTCTGGAATATGTTTTACAGGATACTTTCTCCAACTATTTTTTTTCCAACTTTTCATATTCAACCTAAGGGTGTTTTAACAGAGTTTAAAGTTTATTCAACAGTGACAGATTTAGCCAAATTTCTAGGCTTATCAATATCATAACCTTTTTTAAGTGCAGAGTAATAAGCAAGTTTTTGTAGTGGTATAGTCAAAAGAAATGGAAGTAAATCATCATTTGTATTCTCTACTTCAATAGTTTCCCAAATATTTTCTGACACAACTTCATCTTTACTTTTATTCGTTATCAATAATACCTTCGCTCCTCTAGCAATAACTTCCTGCATGTTTGAAATTGTTTTTTTGTAATAATTATCTCTAGGAGCCAAAACTACTACAGGCATTCCCTCCTCAATTAAAGCTAATGGCCCATGTTTCATTTCACCTGCTGGATATCCTTCAGCATGAACGTATGAAAGCTCTTTAAGTTTTAATGCACCTTCCAAAGCTATCGGATATGAATAACCTCTTCCTAAAAACATTGAACCTTTAGCTTCATTAAATGTTGAGGATATTGCCTGAATATCATTATCATGTAATAAAGTTTTTTCTATTAATCCCGGTAGATCTTTTAAGTCTCTAATCTTTTCTTGATACTCTTTTTTTTCAATTTCATTTCTCATTGATCCAAGTTTTAAGGACAAAATATATAAAACAAGTATTTGACCTAGAAATGCTTTTGTTGATGCAACTCCTATTTCAGGACCACAATGAATTGGTAAAACAAAATTAGAGTCTCTAGCAATTGAGCTTTCAATTACATTAACTACCGCACATGTCTTCATATTATTTTTATTACAAAGATCTAAGGCTGCATAAGTATCTGCTGTTTCACCAGATTGTGAAACAAAGACATATAAAGTATCTTTTTTGAACCTATTTTTTCTATATCTAAATTCTGATGCTATATCTATATTAACATCCAAGTTTGTAAGTTCCTCAAACCAATATTTAGCCATTAAACAAGAATGGTATGCAGTTCCACATCCAATTAAAGTTATTGAATTAATCTCCTCAATTTTCCATGGAAAATTAAAAATATTTATCTCTTTATTTACATTATCTACATATTCTTTTATTCCAGTTTTAATTGTTGTTGGTTGTTCTTCAATTTCTTTTGCCATAAAATGTTTAAAATCACCTTTGTCATAACTTGCTTCATCTGATGATAATTCTAATATTTTTTTATTAACTTTTTTTCCTTCCTCATTAAAAAAAAGAACTTGATCCTTTTTTACAACACAAAATTCACCATCATCAAGATACGTGATCTTATTCGTCATAGATTTCAAAGCATAAGAGTCTGATCCTAAATAGTTTTCATTTGGACCATAGCCAACTGCTAATGGTGATCCTCTTCTAGCACCAACTATTAAGTCTGGTATATCTTTAAAAACTATTCCAAGAGCAAAGCTACCATGAAGTTGTTTTAAGGTTTTTGTAATAGCTTCTTCTAATTCTGAAGTCTTTAAATGTTCTGTTATTAAATGAACTATTACTTCTGTATCTGTCTGTGATTTAAATTTGTGACCTTTGTTAATTAAATATTTTTTTAATATTGTGGAGTTTTCTATAATTCCATTGTGAACTACTGATACATTGTGAGAGGAATGAGGATGTGCATTTAAACTGTTTGGGATTCCGTGAGTCGCCCATCTTACATGCCCTATACCAATATTTCCTCTTAAGTTTTTTAAATCAAAATTATTTTCTAAATTATCTACTCTACCCTCTGATTTAACTTCATTGATTTCACCATCTGAAAGTGTAGCTATGCCCGCTGAGTCATATCCTCTGTATTCTAATTTTTTTAATGAATTAATTATATTAGCAGAAACAGGTTTGTTACTAGATATTCCAATAATTCCGCACATAAATTATTTTTTCTTTCTTTTGTAACTCTTAACTTCTAATTGTGGCGATCTTGTTAATGCTAAAGATTTTTTTCTAACATTCTTTGTTATTACCGATCCAGCTCCAACAATACTATCTTCATTTATAGTAATTGGGGCAACCAAAGAAGAGTTTGAGCCTATAAATACTTTATCTTTAATTTTTGTCTTATACTTATTTATACCATCATAATTACAAGTAATTGTGCCTGCACCAATATTTACTGATTTTCCAATTTGAGCATCTCCTACATAAGATAAATGGTTAACTTTAGATTTATTTCCTAAAGTACTTTTTTTAATCTCAACAAAATTGCCCACTTTAGATCCCTCTTTTAAAATTGTATTGGGTCTTATTCTGGCATATGGACCAATCTCAACTTTATTTTCAATTTTACACGACTCTAAATGTGAAAAAGATTTTATAATTACATTGTTCCCAATTTTAACATTAGAGCCAATAACAACATAAGGTTCTATAGTTACTTTCTTTCCAATCTTTGTATCTTTTGAAAAAAATATAGTTTCAGGACCAATCATCTTAACTCCTAATTTTATAAATTTCTCTCTAAGTTTTTTTTGACTTGAGTCTTTCATTTTGATCTTATTTATATTAAGTATATTGTTTGATTAATTCACAATTTATTTCTTTAAAATACTTTTATAATGAAACAAAAATTTATAATTTTATTTGATTTAGATGGTACTTTAGTGGATACCGCTCCAGATTTGATACGGGCTCATAATCACGTAATGAAAAAATTTGGATACCCTACTAAAACTTTAAGAGAACTAAAAAATGCTGTTGGTAAAGGTGCTAAAGCTATGATGGCAAAAGCTAATGGCCAATGGAAATGGTTTGATGAAAAAATTCAAAACGAAATGACTGATGAATTTCTATCATATTATGGAAAAAATATTTTACATGAAAGTAAATTAATTAACGGTGTAAAGGAATTTTTAAATTGGTGTAAAAATGAAAATATTTCTATGGCAGTATGCACTAATAAAACTGAACACTTAGCAATTGATCTTTTAAAAAAAATTGGGATTTATGATTATTTCGAATATGTTGCAGGTTATAATACTTTTGAATATTGCAAACCAGACCCTCGACATTTAACAACTACAATTGAAATTTTAGATGGTGATAAAAATAAATCAATTATGATCGGTGACAGTGAAACAGATGCTAATGCTGCAAAGGCTGCTGAAATTCCAATAATATTACTAAAATATGGATATACAGAAAAAAGATCTGAGAAAATTTATCATAATCACATTATAAAAGACTTTGTAGGTATTGAGAAAATAGTATCAGAATATCTTTAATATTGATTAATTTATTTTAACTATTAAAACAAAATTACAAATAAGGAGTAATTTTGTTATTACACGCAGTTAAAGTATATCCATCAAAAATTAATCTTCCAAAGAAGAAGCAGCTTGCATGGAAAATTGCAGAGATAGCAAGCGATAATGCTAAATTAAATAAAGATGCTATTGAAATGGTTATCAATAGAATTATTGATAATGCTTCTGTTGCAATTGCTTCATTAAATAGAAAGCCAGTAATCTCATCTAGAGAAATGGCTTTAAGACACCCTAGAAAAAATGGTGCAACTTTATTTGGTGTAAACTCAAAATTAAAATTTGATTGTGAATGGGCAGCATGGTCAAATGGTACAGCTGTTAGAGAATTAGATTTTCATGATACCTTTTTAGCTGCAGATTATAGTCATCCAGGTGACAACATTCCTCCTCTTATGAGCGTAGCACAACAAAACAAAAAAAGTGGATTGGATTTATTAAGAGGAATAATTACTGCATATGAAGTTCAAGTAAATTTAGTCAAAGGTATTTGTTTGCATAAGCATAAGGTGGACCACATTGCTCATTTAGGCCCTAGTGTTGCTGCTGGATTAGGAACAATGCTAAAATTAAATACTGAAACTATATATCAAGCTGTTCAACAGTCATTACATACATCAATATCTACAAGACAATCTAGAAAAGGAGAAATTTCAAGTTGGAAAGCTTATGCTCCTGCTCATGCTGGTAAGCTTGCTATCGAAGCTGTAGATAGAACTATGAGAGGTGAAGGTGCTCCAAGTCCAATATATGAAGGTGAAGATAGTGTAATAGCAAGAATATTGGATGGAAAAAAAGCAAACTACAAAGTCCCTTTACCAAAAAAAGGTGAGAGCAAAAAAGCTATTTTAGAGACATATACAAAAGAATATTCTGCAGAATATCAATCGCAAGCATTAATAGATCTAGCTAAAAAGCTAAAAACAAAAATTAAAAATTTAAATTATATTAAAAAAATTGATATTTTTACAAGTCATCACACTCACTATGTGATTGGAACAGGTGCTAATGATCCACAAAAAATGGATCCCAAGGCTAGTAGAGAAACATTAGATCATTCTATAATGTATATATTTGCTGTAGCTTTAGAAGACGGAGATTGGCATCATGTTAAATCTTATACTAAAGCAAGAGCAAATAGAAAAAGTACAATTAAAATTTGGAGATCAATTAAAACATATGAAGATAAAAAATGGACAAAAAAATATCATGATTCAAATCCAAAAAATAAAGCTTTTGGAGCTAAAGTAGTTGTAACACTTAACAATGGAAAAAAAATAACAGAGGAACTTGATAGAGCAGACGCACATCCATATGGAGCAAGACCGTTTAAGAGAGAAAATTATATAAATAAATTTTTAACTTTAACTGAGGGTATTTTGGATAAAAAAGAAAGCAATCGTTTTTTAAAAACAGTACAAAATTTAAGAAATTTAAAATCAGGTCAACTTCATAAATTGAATATTGAAGTAAGAAGAAATAAATTAAAACGAAATAATAAAAAAGGAATTTTTTAATGCACTTTGTAGAAAAAGAACCAAGTCAAAAAAGATTAGATTTTGATCAAAAATTAAAATCAAATAAAATATTAAGAGTTCCAGGTGCATATAATCCTTTGACAGCAAAGCTTATAGAAGAAATTGGATATGATGCAGTTTATATATCCGGTGGAGTAATGGCTAATGATCTTGGTTTTCCCGATATTGGCTTAACAACTCTACAAGATGTTAGCACAAGATCTTATCTAATTTCGAGAGTAACTAATCTTCCAACAATAGTTGATGTCGATACAGGATTTAAATCTTGTAAAGAAACCATAGAAACATTTGAAGAATTTGGAATAACAGGTGTCCACTTAGAGGATCAGATTGAAAGAAAAAGATGTGGGCATCTTGATAATAAAGAACTTATTTCAACTGATGCTATGGTTAAAAAAATTAAAGAATGTGTTGCTACTAAAAAAGATCAAAACTTTAAAATTATTGCACGTTCAGATGCTAAAAGTGTTGAAGGTTTAGATAAAATGATTGAAAGATGCAAAGCCTACATTGATGCTGGTGCTGAAATTATTTTCCCAGAAGCTCTTGAAGATGAAAAAGATTTTGAAAAAGTTCGTAAAGAATTGTCTGGTTACTTGTTAGCTAATATGACTGAATTTGGTAAATCGAAATTGTTTAATTACAAAGAATTAGAAAATTTTGGGTATAATATAGTTATTTATCCAGTAACCTCACAAAGATTAGCAATGAAAAATGTCGAAGATGGATTAAGAGACATTTATGCAAATGGACATCAAAATAACATTATTGATAAGATGCAAACTAGGAAAAGACTTTATGAATTAGTCGATTATGAAAAATATAATTCATTAGATGAAAAAATTTATAATTTTAGTACGGAAGGACATGAATAATGAGTGATGATATTAAAAAAGGCTTACTAGGTATTGTTGTAGATGAAACAGAAGTTTCAAAAGTAATGCCAGAAATAAATTCTCTTACTTATAGAGGGTATGCAGCTCAAGATTTATGTGAGTATTGTAGATTTGAGGAAGTTGCGTATCTTATTCTTAATAAGGATCTCCCGAATACTATCCAACTTAGACAATTTGAAAAAGAAGAAAGAAACAACAGAGAACTAACAAAAAATTTATATGAAATAATCAAACACATGCCAAAGAAATCTCATCCAATGGATGTTGCAAGAACAGCTGTGAGTGTAATGGGATTAGAGGATAAAGAAACTACAGATTCTTCACCAGAAGCAAATATGAGAAAAGCTCTAAGAATTTTTGCAAAAACTCCAACTGCCTTAGCCGCTTTTTATAGAATAAGAAAAGGTAAAAAAATAATTAAACCTAAAAAGACATTAACCTTCGCTGAAAACTTTTTTTATATGTGCTTTGGAAAAGTTCCTCAAAAAGAGATAGTCAAAGCGTTTGATGTATCTTTAATTTTATATGCAGAACATAGTTTTAATGTTTCAACTTTTACAGCAAGAACAATTACCAGTAGCTTATCTGACATACACGGAGCAATTACAGGAGCAATTGCAAGTTTAAAAGGTCCACTTCACGGCGGGGCTAATGAAGAAGTGATGCATATGATGAACAAAATTAAAAAACCTGAAAATGCACTAAAATGGATAAATAGTGCACTTAAAAATAAAGAAGTAATAATGGGATTTGGTCATAGAGTTTATAAATCAGGTGACTCAAGGGTTCCAACTATGAGAAAATACTTTGGTAAAGTCGCTAAACTTAAGAAAGATAAAAAATTTGAAAAAATTTACGACATTGTTGAAAAAGTTATGATTAAACAGAAAAATATTCATCCTAATGTAGATTATCCAACAGGACCTACTTATCATCTAATGGGGTTTGATACTGATTTTTTCACTCCAATATTTGTAATTTCTAGAATTACAGGTTGGTCTGCTCACATAATGGAGCAACACGCTGCAAATAAACTGATAAGACCTTTGGCTAGCTACAAAGGTAACAAGCATCGAAAAGTGATGCAGTTAAACCAAAGATAATTTTAAGATTAACTAAAAGCTTCTGCCCAAGTACCTTGTGTAGATGCTTTAGAATATTCTGTTGCACGACCTTCAAAGAAATTCATATGCTCAACCGCGTTAAGCATAGTATCAAGCCAAGTTAAAGGATTTTTTTCAATATCATAAATTCCTTCTAAACCTAATTGACTTAATCTTCTGTTTGCAATGAAACGAATATATTTTTTAACATCCTCAGCAGTTAATCCTTCCATTGGACCCATTTGAAATGCTAAATCTATAAAAGCATCTTCATGCTCTACTATAGTTCTGCAAGCTTGATAAATTTCTTTTTTTAGTTGTGGATTCCATGTTTCAGGATTTTCTTTAATAAAATCTTTAAATAATCTGATCATTGAATTGCAATGCAATGTTTCATCTCTTACAGACCAAGTAACGATCTGACCCATTCCCTTCATTTTATTATGTCTTGGGAAATTTAATAGGATTGCAAAACTCGCAAACAATTGTAGACCTTCCGTAAACGCACTAAACACAGCTATTGTTTTTGCAATGTCATGATTAGATTTAACATCAAAGCCTTGCATGTAATCATACTTATCTTTCATTTCTTTATATTTCATGAAAGCTGAATATTCAGACTCTGGCATTCCAATTGTATCTAGTAAATGTGAGTAAGCTGCAATGTGTACTGTTTCCATAGAAGCAAAAGACGACATCATCATTAAAACTTCTGTTGGTTTAAACACATTCATGTAATGTCTGATGTAACAATTGCTTACTTCAACATCGGCTTGTGTGAAAAATCTAAAAATCTGTGTTAATAAATTTTTTTCAGATGGGCTAAGATTTTTTTGCCAATCTCGCACATCATCACCTAATGGAACTTCTTCAGGTAACCAGTGAATTCTTTGTTGTGTTAACCAAGCATCGTAGCACCAAGGATATCTAAATGGTTTATAAACTGGGTTGGCTACTAACAGACCATTTTTATTTTTTTTTGGTTGAACTGCTTCTTTATTTATATTTTCTGCTACTGACATGATAAACACTCCTCGTACTCCTGTTCTTGACTTTCGTTTGATTTATTTTTGTAAACATTTGCTAAGATATCAGTTGATTTTGAATCATTAACATTCTCAGCCCTTTGAATTGATTTTGATCTACAGTAATAAAGGCTCTTTAAGCCTTTTTTCCAAGCATCAAAATGAATTTTGTGTAATTCTTTCTTGTGAACATCTGCTGGTAAAAATAGATTTACTGACTGTGCCTGCGAAATAAATGGTGTTCTGTCACCACTTAATTCAATTATCCAATTTTGGTTCAGCTCAAATGCAGTTTTAAATACATCTTTTTCTAAATCAGTTAGAAAATCTAGATGATTAACAGATCCTTGATTTGTAGTAATACTAGACCATGTCTCTTCGTCATTTTTACCGTGACTTTGTAATATCTCTTCTAAATATCTATTTCTAACATTGAAAGATCCTGAAAGGGTTTTGTGTGTGTAACTGTTTGCAGCAATTGGCTCTACTCCTGGTGACGCTCCTCCACAAATAATTGAGATTGAAGCAGTTGGAGCAATCGCTGTCTTGTTAGAAAATCTTTCTTTATAACCATATTCCGCTGCATCTGGACAAGCACCTCTTTCTTCAGCCAAATCTTTAGAAGCTTGATTAACTTTTTCATGAATATTTTTAAATATTTTTTTATTCCATGACTTTGCCATTACTGATTCAAGTGGAATTCTGTTTTTTTGTAAAAAAGAATGAAAGCCCATTACACCTAACCCAACACTTCTTTCTCTTTCAGCAGAATATTTTGCATCTTTAAATTGATCTGGTGCTTTATTAATAAAATCAGATAAAACGTTATCTAAAAATCTCATAACATCACTAATCATTTCAGGATCATCTTTCCACTCATCATATTTTTCTAAATTTAACGAAGACAAACAACATACTGCTGTTCTATCTCTTCCATCTTTATCAATTCCTGTTGGCAAAGTTATCTCGCTACACAAGTTAGAAGTTTTAACTGTTAGGTTTGCTAACTTATGATGTTGGGGAATTTGTCTGTTAACCGTATCAATGTAAATTATATATGGCTCACCTGTTTCAATTCTTGCTGTTAATAGTCTAATCCACAAATTTCTTGCTGAAATAGTCTGTTGAACACTACCATCTGCTGGACTCTTCAATGCCCACTGCTCATCAGTTTCTACAGCTCTCATAAATGCATCAGAAACTAAAACACCATGATGTAAATTTAATGCTTTTCTATTTGGATCACCACCAGTAGGTCTTCTCATTTCAATAAACTCTTCTATCTCAGGATGATCAATTGGAAGATAACATGCTGCAGAACCTCTTCTTAATGATCCTTGACTGATAGCCATAGTTAAAGAGTCCATAACTTTTATAAAAGGAATTATTCCAGAAGTTTTTCCAACTCTTCCTATTTTTTCACCAATAGATCTTAAGTTACCCCAGTAACTCCCAATTCCTCCACCCTTCGCTGCCAACCAAACATTCTCACTCCATAAATCAAGAATGCCTCCTAAGCTATCAGATGCTTCATTTAAAAAACATGAAATTGGTAATCCTCTTTTGGTACCACCATTTGACAAAACTGGTGTTGCTGGCATGAACCAAAGGTTACTTATGTAGTTATAAATTCTTTGAGCGTGCAAATTATCATCTGCATATGTGCTCGCTACTCTTGCAAATAAATCTTGGTAAGATTCGTTTAAACCTAAATATCTGTCTTTTAAAGTTGCTTTACCAAAGTCAGTAAGATTTGCATCTTTCGATCGATCAATTTTAATTATGATGCCTTTATCATTTTGAAATAATTCTGTTTCGTTGTTTAAGGAGAAAAGATCAGGTTTATTTATCTTAGAAACTTCTTTAACTTCTGGGCTATATTCAGAGACAGCTTTTTTGAGGGCCTGAGAAAGAATCTTATTCATAAAAGTTTAATATATTTTGTTATTAGTACGAAAACAACTATATGTTGTAGGCGTTTGTTGTAAATATACTATATAATCATTTTAACAACAGAACATTTATAGAACGCGACAATATTATAATCAATAAAAAAATTAAATTTTTTCCAAGAAATTAACATAAAAAGGTTAAGTAAATACCTAATGAATCAAAACATAAAAATAGACCCATATGGATTTAGAGAATATGACGCTCGTTGGTTGTATAAGAAAGACATAAATTCAGCTGGAATAGAGAATCTTGGTAGAGGACTTGGGACACAAGTAAAAATTCATACTAAAAAAGAAAATCCAAGAATCATCGTTGGACATGATTATCGATCTTATAGCGAAGAAATAAAAGCTGCTCTTAAAAAAGGATTAATATCTACTGGATGTAATATTGAAGATGTAGGTCTATCCTTATCTCCAATGGTTTATTTTGCACAATTTAATTTGGACGCAGATGCAGTTGCTATGGTTACAGCAAGTCATAACGAAAATGGTTGGACTGGTGTAAAAATGGGAATCAAAAAAGGACTAACTCATGCACCTGAAGAAATGAAGCAATTAAAAGAAATTACCTTAAATGAAAAATTTACAAAAGGTGAAGGTAATGAAAAACAAATAAAAAATTTTGATAAAATCTATAAAGAGGATCTAATTAGTAAAAATAAAATTAAGAAAAAAATAAAAGCTGTGGTGGCTTGTGGAAATGGAACAGCAGGTGTTTTTGCCCCAGATATTCTAAGAGGCATTGGATGTGAGGTAATAGAATTAGATTGTAATCTAGATTGGAATTTTCCTAAATACAATCCAAATCCAGAGGATCTGGAAATGCTTCACGAAATAGCAAAAGTAGTTAAAAAAAACAATGCTGATATAGGGTTTGGATTTGATGGTGATGGAGATAGAGTTGGAGTTATTGACGATAAGGGTAATGAAATATTTTCAGATAAAATTGGTCTTCTAATTGCTAGGAATTTATCAGGTAAACATAAAAATTCAAAATTTGTAGTAGATGTAAAATCAACAGGTTTGTACTCAAAAGATAAAATCTTATTAGAAAACAACTGTGAAACAATTTATTGGAAAACAGGTCATTCTCATATTAAAAGAAAAGTGAACACTGAAAAAGCCTTGGCAGGTTTTGAAAAAAGTGGTCATTTTTTCTTCAATCAGCCATTAGGTTTTGGATATGATGATGGTATCAATTCAGCAATTCAAGTGTGCCACTTACTAGATAATCAAAATAAAAAAATGAGTGAAATTATTAGTGAATTACCTAACACATTTCAAACACCGACAATGGCACCTTTTTGCAAAGATGAAGAAAAGTATATTATTGTTGAAGAACTAGTTAAACAAATTAAAAATTTAAAAGAAAACAAAACTGAAATAGATGGCCAAGTTATTGATGATATTTTAACTGTTAATGGAGTTAGATTTTCATTTGAAGATGGTTCGTGGGGACTTATAAGAGCATCTTCAAACAAACCATCTTTAGTTATAGTTACTGAAAGCCCAACATCAGATGAAAGAAAGAAAAAAATCTTTGATTTTATTGACGATTTGTTACAAAAAACAGGTAAAGTTGGTGAATATGATCAGAAAATTTAATTCTTTAAATTATCTTGATCGTTTTTAGTTTCTAAATTTTCGTTATCAGTTTTAGTTTCTAAATTATCGACATCCTGATTATTTTCTTGTTCAGGAGTTTCGTCGCTATAAAACTTTTTAACCAATTCCTCCTCTTTAAGTCGTTGTTCTTCATCAAATTTTTTCTCCCATTCTTTCATTCGCCTATTTTCCTCATCTTCTCTCTCTTTTTGAGCAATTTCAGCTAATCTAATTCTCTCGTTTTCTTCATCAATTCTTTTTTGTCTTTCCTCCTCTATTTTCAGTTCTCTTTCTCTTTGACGTCTTTCATTTTCTTTATTTATTCTCTCACGTTCAGCTTCTTTAAGTTCTTTTTCTTTATTTCTTAATTCCTCTTCCTTCGCTCTTTGCTCAGCCTCTTCTTTTAAAATTTGTCTTTGAATTTCTTGCTGTCTTTCAGTTTCTAGATCTCTTAATCTTTCTTCCATTTCTTTAAGTTTTTGTTGCTCATATTTCAGCTTCCTAGCTGCCTCTCTTAATCTTTGTTCTTCTTCAAGTCTATTTTTTCTTTCAATTTCTTTTAATCTTATTTTTTCCTGTCTTTCTTTTTCTTTTTCATCTCTTCTCTTTTGAGCTTCAATTTCTTTATTTTTTAATTCTTCCTCTTTAATTTTAATATTTTCTTCTCTAATTCTTTGTCTTTCTAACATTTTAAGTCTTAAATCTTCTTCTTTAAGCTTTCTGGCTTCCTCTCTAAGTTTTCTTGTTTCTTCGTCTTTAATTTTTTTCTGTTCTATTTTAATTCTTTGAGCTTCTATTTTTTGTCTTTTTTCTTCATTCCTTTTTTCTTGCTTTTCATTTTCAATGATTAATTTTTTTTGAAAAAGGATTTTCTTTCTTTCTTCTTTGAGCTCATCTTGTTTAGCTTTTTTTGCTAGTTTTTTTTCTAAAATTAATTCTCTTTTCTTTTCTTTCTCTAACTGTTTTTGTAATGCTAAATCTTTTTTAACTTTGTTTTTTTTAAAATCTTTTAAAAGTGAGGAAAGCTTATTTTTAGTTTTATCTATTGGATCAAATAAATTTTTTTTAAAATTTTTATTAATATCTTTTATTGAAACCATATTTAAAAAGTATCAATTAGAATAATAACACTAAATATTATGTATGGCTAAATTGAGTTTTTTTTAAAAACTTAATACAACCTAAGATTGTTAAACTTTAAATTAGTTGATAAAATGAATTTTCAACTAATAAGTGTTCATAGATATTTAAAGAATCAACTAGTGTTAATTTGTGAGGTGATGGAGGGAGACTGAAGTCACCTCTTTTTTTTTACTTTTTATAATTTTAAGTATTCGTAAAAAAATTTAATCGATACCACTAAAAGAAAAATTCCAAAAAACTTACTTATTTTATTCTTATCAATACTATGAACTGTTTTAGCTCCTATCCTAGCCATAAAAGTTGTAATCGGTATGAAAATTAAAAAAGCGGGGATATTTATAAAACCAACACTTAGTGGAAGACTTGAATTTAAATAATTTCCTGAAATTAAAAAACCAATTGCTCCAAATAGAGCAATTAAGAAACCTATTGCTGCTGCACTTCCAATAGCTTTATTTATTGAATAACCAAAAAACTTAAGGATAGGTACATTCATTACAGCTCCTCCTATGCCCATAGGAGCAGATATAAACCCAACAAGAAAACCAAGAATTACTTTTAAATATAATTTCATTTTAACAATTATGTTTTGCTCCTTTTCTTTTATTAAAAGTAAGTAAATTCCTAAAAATAAGATCATTATAGAAAAAAATAAAACCAGAGATTTGGTTTTTAGAGAAGCTGCAAAAACAGTTCCAACAATCACTCCTAGTACAACAAAAAGACCGTAATTTTTTACAATATCAAAATCAACTGCTTTAAATTTATGATGAGTTAAAACTGAAACTGTAGAGGTTGGTATTATGATTGCAAAAGAAGTTCCAACAGCAAGATGCATTATATATTGAGGATCAATTTCTAAAGAACCAAAAATAAAATATAAAAAAGGAACAGTTATCAACCCTCCACCTATACCAAATAATCCGGCCACAAAACCTACTGGAATAGCTGTTAAAGCCATTAATAAAATAATATAACTGTATTCGTTTGTTAGAATTGAATTAAGCAGACTGTCCTACTCTAGTATCTACATTGTTATATTTAATTTTATCCATGATGTGATCAATTTTTTTCACATCAGCATCTCTCACACACATGTTTTCACTTAAATATCTTTTCCAATAACTTGCACCTGTTTGACCATGAAATAAACCAAGAGTATGTCTCATAATTTGATTCAATCTTGTTCCTTTTTTTAATTCTTCTTTAACATAAGGAATGAGTTGTTCAATTACATCTTGTCTACTTGGAACATCGTCATTATTGAATATTTCTCTTTCAATATCTGCTAATAAATAGGGTGTATGATACGCAGCTCTTCCTATCATTACACCATCTGTTTTTTCTAAATGAGGTTTTATTTCATCCACTGAGATTATTCCTCCATTAATTATGATCTCTTCATTAGGAAAATCTTTTTTTAATTTATAAACATATTCGTATTTTAGAGGAGGAATATTTAAATTTTGTTTAGGTGTAAATTTACCTAACATTGCTTTTCTTGCATGAATGATGAAAGTTTTAACTCCAGTTGCTTTTAAGGTAGAAATAAAACTATGTAAATTTTCATAATCTTCTACATCATCGTAACCAATTCTTGTTTTGATAGTTACTGGTAGTTTTGTAATTGATTGCATTTTACTTAAACAATCTGCCACTAAATTTGGCTCTTTCATTAAACAAGCACCAAATCTATTTTTTTCAACTTTTTTACTAGGACAACCTAAGTTTAGATTAATTTCATCATAACCAAAATCTTCGCCTACTTTAGTGGCTTCAGCTAAAAGTTTTGGAGAAGAGCCTCCTAATTGAAGTGCTACAGGTTTCTCATTAATATTAAACTCCAATAACTTTTTTTTATCTCCTCTATTTATTGCTTCATCGACTACCATCTCAGTGTAAAGAAGAGTGTTTTTGGATATTAATCTTAGAAAAAATCGTTCATGACGATCTGTGCAATCCATCATAGGAGCAACTGATACTTTCCTATTCATGGTATAACTTTATATTATTTTTTTATTAGTTTGAAGCTTCAGTGTCATCTGAAGATACGTCTGCTTCTTGATATTCTGATTCTGATACTTCATCTAAAGAAACTTCTCCTTGCTCATTCATCGTTTCTTCTCCTACTGAATTATCAACTTCTGCTGTAGCTGTTTCAGATAGCTCAGCCAAATCTTCTTTTGTTACTTGAATTTTTTCTGGAGTTTTTCTTGCTCTTTTAGATGGTAAAATTGGCGTACCACTTTTTGAAATTTCACCTTTATATAGATTTTCAAAATCATCACCTATTTCTTCATCATCCTCAGCAGTATCGTCAACTTGCTCAACATGTTTTCTAAGTTTGTAAACAGCGCTATCAGTTAAATCTGAAACTTTAATTTTTTCTTCAGCAATTTCTCTTAATGAAATAACCGTATTTTTATCGTTATCTCTATCAATTGTTGGTTCTATTCCTGCATTAAGTTGAGTAGCTCTTTCTTTAGCAACTAGTACTAATTCATAAGGGCTCTCTACTTTATCAATACAGTCTTCTACGGTTACTCGTGCCATGCTGAGTATCTACACAGTGAGTCTTTAAAAATCAAGGGCTATTTTATAAATAATTTGGATTTAGCTTATTTTTAACCAAATAAAGAAGAATAATTGAACCAAAGATATAAGTTCCTGAAACAACGGCTATCTGTTCAATTGAAAAGCCAATATCAATCAGAAAACCAAATAGAGCCGTACCAAATGCTGTTGAAAATACCATCAATGCGGTTGTTAAGGCTTTTATAGACCCAATATATTTAACACCATAAATCTCAGCCCAAGTTGAGGAACCAAGTACGTTTGCCAAACCATTGGTGACACCTACCAAACCAAAAAATACAAAAGATGAAAGTGGTGCATTAAAGTAATAAAGAACTACAGTACCAAAAAGAAGTGGAATATTCATATAGATTAATAATTTTCTACTAGAAAATTTATCAATTAAAAAACCAGATATAAAAAGAGTAATTACTGATAAAATAGAGTAAGCCATAAATGATTGTGCAATCACATAAGGTCCCCACTCTTTAGAAGAGGATATAAATGACTGATAAACAAAAGATCCTGTTGCAATCCATGGCATTGCTAACATCGTCATACAAATAATGTAAAATCTATAATCTTTTAAAACTTCTATTCTTTTCCATTGTTTAATTTCTTTATTATTCTCTTCTATGTTAGATTCTTCTCTCGTATCAAGCTTAACATCTTTGACTAAAAGAAAAGTTGCAACAGGTAGAACAAGTATAACTAAAATAGAAATTGAAACCCAAATATCTCTCCATTCTATAAAAG
Source organism: uncultured Pelagibacteraceae bacterium (assembly GCA_902556505.1). Lineage (GTDB taxonomy): Bacteria > Pseudomonadota > Alphaproteobacteria > Pelagibacterales > Pelagibacteraceae > Pelagibacter. The sequence goes on along the minus strand of CACDWM010000001.1, from coordinate 140,727 downwards.
TTAATAAAAAAACAATTAAAACTGGCATTATAAATTCAGCCAATGACAATCCTAACCAACCTGTGCTTAAAGCCCTACCTCTATTTTTTTCAAAAAAACGAGATATAGTTGTTGTAGCTGTGTGACTTGATAATCCTTGTCCAGTTAAACGCATTAAAAAAATTCCTATAAATAAAAAAATAACTGATGAAATTTTTGAAAATATAAAACAGGAAGCTGATAAAAAAATTATTACATAAGATGCAAATTTTAATATGTTTACGTCATCGATTTTTTTTCCAATCCAAACTAAAACAATACTACTTAATAAAGTGGCTGATGCATAAATTGAGCCAAATTGTCCATGTGTAATTGATAAGGCGTCTCTTATACTAGAATTAAATAAGCCTAGAAAAAAACTCTGTCCAAAACTTGAAAAAAATGTAAAAATAAATCCAAATACAATTACTTTTAAACTTAAACTTTTAAACATAGAAAAAAATTATGACTTGTAATGTTGCTTTCATAGGTCTTGGGGTTATGGGCTACCCAATGGCTGGATATATATCAAAAGCCGGACACAATGTAACTGTTTTTAATAGAACTAAATCTAAAGCTGAAAAATGGATTGGTGAATATAAAGGTAAAATGGCCAATACACCTGCTGAGGCTGCAGATGGTGCTGATTTCATTTTTACATGTGTCGGTAATGACGATGATTTAAGAGAAGTAGCAACTGGAGAAAATGGATTATTTATCACAGCAAAAGCTGGGTCCATTTTTATTGATAACTCAACTGTATCTGCAGAAGTATCAAGAGAATTAAATAAAAAAGCAAATGACAAAGGGTTTAGTTTTTTAGATGCTCCTATTTCTGGAGGACAAGCTGGTGCTGAAGGTGGAATACTAACTGTAATGGTTGGTGGAGATGAAGAGGTGTTTAAAAAGGCTGAGCCTGTAATTGATTGTTATAGTAAAAAAGTAAAATTAATTGGTCCTTGTGGAAGTGGTCAGTTAACAAAAATGATGAACCAAATGTGTATTGCTGGAACAGTCCAAGGTTTATCTGAAGCAATCAATTTTGGAATTAACGCTGGTTTGGATATGGATAAAGTTATGGAAACAATATCTAAAGGTGCAGCACAATCTTGGCAAATGGAAAATAGATACCGAACTATGACCGATGATAAGTTTGATTATGGTTTTGCTATTGATTGGATGAGAAAAGATCTAAAAATTGCAATCGAAGAAGCAAAAAAAAATGGTTCACCTGTGCCTATAACTGAAATTATTGATGGCTATTATGCTGAGGTTCAAGAAATGGGTGGAAACCGTTGGGATAGCTCAGGTTTGATTGCTAGATTAAAAAAGAAAAAATAATTTGTGACGGATACAGTTCCTTATTACGAGGACTTTGCAGAGATCAAAAAGAAAATTTGGTCAATGCTAGACAATGCTGTTAAAGACAGAGGTTCTCCTTTTAGAATACCGGTGTTCATTTGTGGTGATCAATCTGATCTAGATGGAAGAATTGTTGTTCTAAGAAAATCTGATCAATCAAATAATCTTGTGCAATATCATAGCGATATAAGGTCAGATAAGATTGAAAAATTAAAAGCAAATAAAAATGCAGCAATGTTATTTTACGATAAAGATGAAAAAATACAGGTAAGATTAAAAGTTGAATGTACAGTTAATCATAATAATGATGTAACAAAAGAATCTTGGTCTAAAACTCAGCATATTAGTAGAAAATGTTATTTAGTTGATAATGGTCCAGGAACAGAGTCTGATCTGCCAACCTCTGGACTAAAGCCAGAATTAGATAATTTTGATTACAATAAAGAACAAAGTGAAGAAGGTTACAAAAACTTTAGTGTCATTCAGTGTAAGATTAAATCTATAGAATGGCTTTATTTGGCAGCTAAAGGTCATCGAAGAGCAAAATTTAATTTAGAAAATAATAAAGATACTTGGTTAGTTCCATAAATGGTAACTGGATACATATTTACAGCTTTTCTTATAATTTTAGGATTGGCTGTAATGAGATTCGGAAGTATTCATTTTAAAAAATTTAAAGAGGGTAAAACCAAAATTAAATCAAAGTTAAGTGGTCAATTATCTTTTTTGATTTTGTTTTTAATAATAATTGGATTGATAGTTTATTCAGTCAACGATCTATTACTTAAATAAACAAATTATTCTTTCAAATTCCTTTAATAATTATATTTGTACCTTCAGAATTATCTAGTCTAATTTGCTTTATTGGTTTGTATTCTTCAGAATTGTACCAATCTAATGCTTTTTCATATGTAGGGAATTTAAGAATAATAATTCTAGGAAAATTTGTTTTGCCATCAAAAATTTGAAATTCACCAGCTCTTACTAAAAATTCTCCACCAAATTTTTTTACGAGTGGCGTAACCTTTTCAACATATTCTTTATAATTTTCAGGATTAGTTACTTTTAATTGAGCTATTACGTAGCCTGATGGCATTTATCCCCTTTAAAAAATTGATTTCGAATATTTTTTCCAATTATCTTGATAATGTTTTGTGTTTTCAAACACTGCTTTTTTTTCTTCCTCTGAAACTTCTCTAATAACTTTACCTGGAGAACCAACAACTAATGAATTATCTGGTATGACTTTATTTTCAGTTATTAAAGCTTTTGCACCAATGATACAATTTTTACCAATATTAGCTTTATTTAAGATAACAGCTCCAATTCCAATTAAACTGTTATCTCCAATGGTACATCCATGAAGCATAACTAGATGGCCAACCGTAACATTTTTTCCTACTCTTAGTGGGCAGCCTGGATCTGTGTGTAATACGCTTCCATCTTGTACATTAGATCCTTCACCAATATGAATATTTTCAATATCGCCTCTAAGCACTGCATTAAACCAAATACTTGTATTTTTTTCTAAAGTAACATCCCCTATTATTGTAGCATTAGGAGCTACCCAATTTTCGCCAGAGTTTTTTGGTTTTTTATCATTTAAATCATAAAACATAATCTATATATTTTACATTATGCCTATTCAAACTCCAATATGTGATTTTGGTCAAAAAGCTATTCCATTTGAATTAAAATCTACTGATAATAAAATTCTGTCTTTAAATGATATCAAAGGTGAAAATGGAACTTTGATAATGTTCATTTGCAATCATTGTCCATATGTGAAAGCTATTACAAAAGAATTAGTTGAAGATTGTAGTGAATTAAAAAAAATTGGTATCAACTCAGTTGCTATATGCTCAAATGACTTTGTTAATTATCCAGACGACTCATTCGATAACATGATCAAGTTTTCAAATGAAAATCATTTCAATTTTCCTTACTTACATGATGAAACTCAAGAAATTGCTAAAGCATATGATGCTGTATGTACTCCAGATTTCTTCGGCTATAATAAAAATCTAGAACTTCAATATAGAGGACGATTAAGAGAACTTAAAAAGTTTATTCCAGTTAAAGATGGAGAAAGTGATCTGCTTACAGCTATGAGAGAAATAGCTGAAACCGGAAAAGGTCCTGAAGATCAAATACCGAGTGCGGGCTGTGGTATTAAATGGAAGTATGATTAATGTATCTAATTGTAACTAGATCATTCCCACCTGAGCTTGGTGGTATGCAAAGCCTAATGTGGGGCCTTTCAAGAGAACTGTCTAAAAACTTTATGATAAAAGTTTTTGCAGATCATATAGAAGGTCATAAAGAATTTGATGAGCAAGCCTCTTTTTCAATAGAAAGAGTTGGAGGAATTAAATTGCTTAGAAAATATAGAAAAGCACAATTAATTAATGAATATATCAAAGAAAATAAAATTGATGGTGTTATTGCTGATCATTGGAAAAGTTTAGAGCTTATTAAAACTTCTAAGAAAAAATACTGTTTAATTCATAGTAAAGAAATCAACCATCCTAAAGGTTCTAGTCAAAGTAAAAGAGTAATTAGTGTTTTAAATAATGTTGAAAAAGTTATAGCAAATTCTCAGTTTACAAAAAATCTAGCAATAGAACTTGGAGTTAATGAAAATAGAATAATTGTAATAAATCCAGGTGTGGATCCTGCTGAAGAATTAAATAAAAAAACTTTAGATAAAGTTGAAAGTATACTTAAAGTTAAAAATCCAAGACTAATTACAGTTTCAAGATTTGATAAGCGTAAAAATCATGAAAAAATAGTTATGGCTGTGAGAAATTTGAAACAATTATATCCTGACATTGTTTACATTTGTGTTGGATATGGAGAAGAAGAGGAAAATATTAAGAAACTGGTAAAAGAACTAGATCTTGAAGCGCAAGTTATGTTTTTTAAAGATATAAGTAATGATTTAAAAAATGCTTTAGTTTCAAAATCAAATATCTTTGTAATGCCATCCATAATCTATAAAAAATCAGTCGAAGGCTTTGGTATTGCATATGTTGAAGCTGCACAATACGGTATACCATCCATTGGTGGTAAAGATGGTGGTGCCGCAGATGCAATTGATCATGAAAAAACTGGTCTGATATGTGATGGAAATAATCTTGATGACATTTATTCCTCAATTAACTTAATGTTAGAAAATAAAAAATATTTAAACCTTGGAAAAAATGCAAAAGAATTCGTTAATAAATTTCAATGGTCAAAAATAATTGAAGAATACAAAAAGATATTAAATTGATTTCAAATAATAAATTAGCAATTTCTTTAATTATAATCTCAGTTTTTTGTGGAACATTAATGTTAACCTTTTTAAAATTAGCACAAGAAGAAGTTAATGTTTATGTTGCAGGTTTTTTTAGATTTTTATTTGGTTTCCTAATTATTTTTCCCTACATGCTAAAATCTAATTTTAAAGTTTTTAAAACAAATCATCATAAAAAACATTTTCTTAGAGCAGTTTTAAACTTGCCTTCAATGTTATTATATTTCTCAGCCTTAGTAATGATGCCAATTGAAAAAGCTACAGCTATATCTTTTGTGGTTCCTTTTATAGTAACAATATTGGCAGTTTTATTTCTAGGAGAAAAAATTTACATATACAGGAGTTTTGCACTGGTTTTAGGATTTTTAGGAATGTTAATAATTTTAAGACCAGGAATAATTGAAATCTCTCTTGGAGTTTATATGGCACTGGCATCTTCTTTTATGTGGTCAATAGTGATTATAATTACAAAAACTATCGCAAAAGATGATAGTTCGATTACGATTTTATCTTATGGATACACATATATGACAATTTTTAGTTTCATTATTGCTATGTTTTATTGGCAAACACCTAGTTTTCAAACTTTGATTTATTTATTTTTTGCAGGTTTGTTTGGTACATTGTTACATCTTTGCATAAATCACGCATACAAATTAGTAGATGTTAGTATGACACAACCATACTCGTTTCTAAGTTTAGTGTTTGCTTCTTTAATTGGATATTATGTTTTTAGTGAAACACCTGATCTCTTCACTTGGATTGGTGCAAGTGTGATATTTATAGGGGTTATCATTATGTCGTATCGTGAAATGAAGCTTGATAAAGAAATTATTAGAAAAAGAATAGATATTAAATCTTAATTTTTCTTCTTAAAAGTTTTGTAAATATGCCAAACTACAATTAAAATTGTAGTTGCTAGGATGCATGCAGTTAGTGTTCTATCCCACAAAAATTCCCACGAACCATTACTCAGTAACAAAGACCTTCTAAGATTTTCTTCCATTAATCCGCCAAGTACAAAAGCTAATATCAAAGGTGGCATCGGAAAATCATATAATCTTAAAAAGGTTGCTACTACAGCTATCCCAATCATTAAATAAATATCAAAATTATTAAATGACATTACGTAAATCCCAGTTACAGAGAAAAATAAAATAAGAGGAATTAAATAATTTTTAGGAACAGCAAGAATTCTAGCTATATAAGGAATGAGTGGTAAGTTTAATATAAGAAGAATTACCATTCCAATATACATAGACATAATTATTGACCAAAAAATCTCTGGGTTAGTCATATAAAGTCTAGGACCAGGCTGAACACCAAAACCTAAAAGAGCACCTAGCATTACAGCTGTAGTTCCACTTCCAGGAATTCCCAAAGTGAGCATTGGTACAAAAGAACCTGAGCAAGCAGCATTATTTGCAGTTTCTGGAGCAGATAAACCATTTACACTTCCTTTACCAAATTTTTCTTTTTCCTCATCACTAACTACATTTCGTTCCATTCCGTAAGCTAAAAAAGATGCAATTGTTGCTCCAGCTCCAGGTAAAACACCAATTAAAAAACCAATTACTGATGATCTTGGAATTGTTTTATACATTTTAGTTCGTTCTTCTTTATTAATCTTAATCGAGCCTAATTCAGTTAATGAAACTTGTTTAGCAGCACTGGTTGGATCATTTCTTTTTAAAATAATTGTTAATGCTTCACTCATTGCAAAAGTTGCCATCACAACTAGTACGAAACTAATTCCGTCAGTTAAGTTCATATTGTTAAATGTAAATCTTGTAATATCAGACAAACTGTCTTGGCCAACAGATGCCAACATCAATCCAAGTACTACCATCATCATTGCTTTTAAAAATTGTCCTTTAGACGAAAAAGCAGCAATCGCTGTTAAACCTAAAATCATTAAAGCAAAATAATCTGGTGATCTAAAAGACAAACTTACTTTTGATAAACTTGGTGCCATAAATAATAAATAAATTGCAGATAATGTTCCACCTGCAAACGAACTCCATGCTGCAATAGCTAAAGCCTTACCCGCTTTACCTTGTTGTGCCATAGGATAACCATCAAATGAAGTTGCAACAGTTCCGGGAACACCAGGTGCATTTAATAATATAGAAGAAGTAGAACCACCAAATACTGCTCCATAATAAACTCCAGCCATCAAAATTAATCCTGTTGCAGGATCGAAACCATAGGTAATTGGTATCATCAATGCGATAGCTGTCATTGGCCCAAGACCAGGAAGCATTCCAATGATTGTTCCAAAAAAACAACCAACCATCACCATTAATATGTTCTGAAAAGTAAGTGCTGTTGTTAATCCAATTAATATTCCTTCAATCATCCCATAACTCCAATTGATTGCAAGAATGGATCCCTCAAATATATATCAAGAATACCGTGTAGGAGATACATAAAGGCAGCAACAAATGGAAATGATAATAAAAACATTAAAATCCATCTTCGCTCTCCTAAAAAATAATAAGAAGCAAATAAAAATAATGAAGTGGTTAAAAAATAACCAACTTTTAAAATTGTAGCTCCATAAATAATAGCAATAAGTATAAGTATACCTGTTTTTTTATATTCTAAATTTTTATGATCAACTTTAATAGTATTTGGATCTGGTAAAATAAGTTTCAATCCAGAAAAAAATAACCCTGCATAACCTAAATAAATTGGAAATGTTCGTGCATTAAATGGTGCATTTTCATCAAATGCAAATACTTGAATTTGGTAAGCAGTATATAAATAAAATGCTGAAAAAATAAAAAAGAGCAGTGATATAATTTTTGTAGTATTTATATTCACTGCTCTAATTTTAAATAACCCTAAGGATTATATCACTCCTAGTTTTTTCATAAGAGCTGTCATTTCTTGAGTTTGTTTTTCTAAGAAAGAAACAAACTTGCCTTCAGGATTATAAATATTAACCCAAGCATTTCTTGCTCGGACAGTTTCCCATTCAGGAGTTTTTTGTACATCGCCAAGCATTTTTGCAATAGCTGATCTATCGGCATTGCTCATACCTGGAGGGCCAAAGAAACCTCTCCAGTTAACGAATTGTACATCATATCCTTGTTCTTTAAGAGTTGGTGCATCTGGTGCATCAGAAACTCTTGAAGGCGCAGTGATACCAATAATTCTTACTTGGTCTCTTGCACCCATCAACTCACCTAAACCAGTTGATATGATTTGAGTTTCTCCAGATAAAAGTCCAGCTAAAGCTTTTCCACCAGCATCATAAGGAATGTATTGAACAGCATTCGGATCTGCACCTGCAGCTTGGAAAGCTAAAGCACCAATCAAATGGTCCATACTTCCTCTAACTGATCCTCCAGCCATTTTAACTGAATTTGGATCTTTTTTATATGCATCAACTACATCTTTAAAATTTTTAAAAGATGAACTTTTTGCAACTGCGATAGCACCGTAGTCACCAATTACACCAGCTATTGGCACAACATCTTTATAAGATAAAGTTCCACTTCCTTTTACATAACCTTTGTGTCTAGTAATTGATCTTAATACTAATGGTGTTGATTGAACTAAAACTGTATTAGCAGGTTTAGTATTGATCATGTAAGCTAACGCTTTACCACCACCACCACCTGACATATTTTCAAATGATGCACTACTTAGCATTCCAGCTTTTGTTAAAGCTTCTCCAGTACCTCTAGCGGTTCCATCCCAACCACCACCAGCACCACCACCAATTACAAAGTGCAATTTATCAATTGCTACTGAGCTTGTAGTTGTTGCTGAGAATAATAGGATTGCTGAGAATAATACTGAAACTATTTTTTTTAAGTTTTTCATTATTTATTCCTCTCTAATTTAAAAATGTAAGTTAATTATAGTCTTAATCTTTATTCAACCTCTAATTAAGTAACACAACTTTTAATTGAAACTATTTTTTTCAAAAAAAATATGAATAAAACTTAGAATTTTACAAATTTTAAAAATTAAATTTTCACTTAATTGGCTAATACATTTTTCTTATTTTTTACTTGGTTGATGATAGAAGCTTAATAAATGATTGAACATCAAATCAAATCTTATCTTGAAAATGCAAAACAAGTATTTTCAATTAAATTTATTTCTGTTCTAATAATTTCTTTTCCTAGCGCAATTATTGCTGAATATTTTAATATTCCTCTGGCTTGGTTTTTGGGACCTATGATTATCACCTCAATTGGTGCTTTATCAGGTCTTAAAATTATCATGCCTAAAATTGTATTAAGTTCTATCTTGATAATTTTAGGTTTGCATATTGGAAATTACATAGACCAAAATCTATTTAATCAAATGCTTGATTGGATTTGGACTTCATTAATTATGCTAATCTACATAATAATTTGTATTTTAGTTGTCGCTAAATACCTCCAAAAATTTGCAAGTTATGGAGAAAAAGCATCAATATTTTCAGCAGCTCCTGGCGCACTGGGTCCTTTAATGATTTTAGCAGAAAATGAAAAAACAGATTTATCTCAAGTTGCGACTTCTCACTTAATTAGATTAATAATCATAATAACTGTTATTCCATTTATTATAGTTAATAATACTGACAACAATATTTTATTAAATGATGACTTTAATTATTTTGCTCAAAATCATTTAAATTTAATTTTACTTATTATTGCATCTTTGTTTTTTATTTTTGTTTTTGATAAAATTAGAATTCCTGCAGCTTTACTATCTGGAACATTATTTGCGAGTGGTTTGTTGCAAATTACTGATTTAGCTTCTTATAAATTGCCAGATGAAACAGTAAATTTTTGCCTGCTAATTCTTGGCTCTTCAGTTGGTTGTAGATTTGCTGAAAAAACTGTTAAAGAGATAGCTAATAATTCTCTTCATAGTATTGTAGCCACTACTATTTTGGTAGTACTAGGTTTAGTCGCAGCCTATGTTGCAACATTTTTTGTTGAGACAAATATTTTAACTTTAATATTATCTTTTAGCCCTGGTGGAATTTATGAGGTGGCAGTTATAGCAATTGCTTTTGATTTAGACCCAGACTTTGTTGCTTTTCACCATATTATAAGATTACTTTTTATACTTTTCACGGTTCCTGTATTTTTAAGAGTAATTGAAAAGATTAAGAAATAATTTTAGAAATTCTTTCAAAAACTTTTTCTGCTGAGAGTTTTGATAATTCAGGAGCTTGTATTGCTTTAAAATTTTCTCTTTCTATACTTACTTTAAAAGGAGTTGTGTGAGATCCAAATAAAGCGATTCCTTTTGAACCTAAATGTGCTGTCATATGCGCTGGTCCAGTATCATTTGCAATAACAAACGAACTATCTTTAATTAATGTTGCTAATTGAGAAATATCTAAAGCTTTGCCATTATCTAAAACGCAAAGTGCATTAATATTTGATGCATCTTTAATTTCACTTGGTCCAGGTGCAATTACTACTTTAAATTTGTTATCTGACTTTTCATTAATCATAGCAATTAAATCATTATAATAAGGCCATTTCTTTGAAGTTAAATGAGGAGAACAAAAAGGAAAAAGAACAATATATTTATCTAATTGATGGTGATTTTTTATTTGAGATATGTCTGTTGTGCTCCATGAAAAATCAGGTTTCAAAGTATGATTTGTGGTGATGCCTGAACTTTTTAATTGATAATCAAATCTAGATAGAACAGAGTCTTTATCAAAATCTTGTTTTGTGGTTCCTTCAGGTAATGTTGTGTCAGTAGATGACCAAATATCTTTTGTTGCTTTTGGAAATAAAATTTTTTTATAAAAGGCTGTTCTACTTGAATTCTGTAGATCGTAAACTTTAGAAAAATTATATTTTTTTATATTTTTCATTAATGAATATAAATAAATCAGGTTTAGTCTTGATAGTCGCTTATCTAAAATAACATCAACAATATGTGGGTTTTTTTTAAATAAATCAAAATATGGTTTAGTTGTTAGCAAATAAATTTCATCTCTTTTATGATTCTCAGAAATATCTTGAATTGCACCACAAGCCTGAGCTATATCACCCAAAGATCCATGTTTAATGATTAAAATATTAGACATATTTTTAACAATTTAACATAGTATAAAATTTAATGAATAAAATTATAGTAGAAGTATCGGTTGGTGAGCTTTTAGACAAAATTTCAATCTTGGAAATTAAAAAAGAAAAAATTAAAGACCCTGAAAAACTAAAATTCATATCAAATGAACATTCGATTCTTAAAAATCAATTAGAAAAAAATGTTAAATCTGATGATAAACTAAATAAATTATTCCAAGATTTAAAAGAAATTAATGCCAAGTTATGGGTTATAGAAGATGACAAAAGAGATTGTGAAAAAAATAAGGACTTTGGTGATAAATTTATAAAATTATCAAGAGATGTTCATTTTTTAAATGATGACCGGGCAAAAATTAAATTAGAAATGAATAATCACACTGGATCAATTATCAAAGAGATAAAAGAATATACTAGCTACTAAAAACTTTAGGAAACCAATCATCTCTCATCAAATCTCCTGTTTTTAAATTTATTCCATCGAATGGAGGTGAGGTTGGCCCTCCTCTATCAATATATTTTACATCATCTCCTATAAATCGCATCGAAAATGCTCTTCGTGATTTAGAGGAATTATTTCCTGTTGATCCATGTACAGTTTTAAAGTTAAACAAAACAGCATCTCCTAAACTTAGTTTCGGAATTAAAATATTTTTTTCAAATTCTTTTGAAGGAGGTAAATCCATAAAAGCACTATCATCATCATACCAAGAATTGTTATTTGACCATTTTGTAGGTCTGATTAGCCTTGACCATTTGTGAGAACCTAAAATTAATTTAAGATTATTTTTTTGATCAACTTCATCTAATGGGATCCAAAAACTTCCAGTATCGTTACCATCTACGCAGTAATATGGCATATCTTGATGCCAAGGTGTTTCTTTGTGAGTACCTGGATCCTTCATAAAAATATGTTCATGAAAAATTTGAGTAATTTTAGAATTATTTGCTTCTGCAACTATTTGAGCTCCAAGTGAATTGTATAAACAATCCTTAAATTCTTTTATTCTCTCCCAATTACAATAATCCTCAAAAAATCTTCCATTATCATCAGTTACGTTCTCTCTTCCGTGCTTACTTGGACTATCTAAAACTTTTTGAAATCCTTTTCTGAGTGGCTCAATCCAATCTTTAAATACATCCTTAATAATTATTACACCATCATTTTGATAATCTTTAATTTGTCTATCGGATAAAAACATTTCTATTGTTGAAAACTGTACTTTTTTTCTAAATATTTAATGACGTTATGAATGATAAAAGTCATGAACAAATAAATTCCACCAGCAACAATAAATACTTCAATTGGTTTAAAAGTTGTTGAAATTATATATTTAGCAACACCTGTTAAATCCATAAGAGTCACTGTGCTTGCTAAAGAAGTTCCTTTCATCATTAATATAATTTCATTTCCGTATGCAGGTAGTGATTGTCGAATGGCAATTGGAATTTGAATTTTATAAAAAATAATCTTATTTGATATACCTAAACTCTTTCCAGCTTCAATTATACCTGGTTTTATTGTTTGAAAAGCTGATCTTAAAATTTCAGATGTATATGCGCCAGTATTTAAAGTAAATGCTATTATTGCACACCAATAAGGTTCTTTTAAAATTACCCATAGAAATGTTGTTCTTAAATACTCAATTTGTCCTAATCCAAAATAAATTATGAAAATCTGAACTAATAACGGTGTTCCTCTAAATATATATGAATATCCATAAGCAAATTTATTAATAAATATATTTTTATTTAATCTTAAAATTGCAAAGAAAAGACCTAGGAATAATCCAAAAAATAATGAAGCAGATAATAATTTTAAAGTAACTACTGTTGCTCCTAAAAGTTTAGGGAAACTATTGATCATTAAATCAAAATCCATCAATACCCCCTGCTATATTTTACTTCTAACTTATTTATTAACTTCATACTTATATACGTAAGCAACAAATACAAAACTGCTGCAAAAGAATAAAAGAACAGTGGATCTCGTGTTGAGCCAGCTGCAATATAAGATTGTCTCATTATTTCGACCAATCCTGTTACTGAAATAAGAGAAGTATCTTTTAAAGTTATTTGCCAAACATTGCTTAAATTTGGAATAGCTAATCTTAACATCTGAGGAAGTATTATTTTATAAAATTGCCCAATTTTATTTATTCCAAGTACCTTTGCAGCTTCAAATTGACCTCTGTCTATTGATTGAATTGCTCCCCGAAAAACTTCTGTTGAATAAGCTCCAGAAATAATTCCTATTGCCATAGAGCCAGTAATAAAAGCATTTATTTCTATATATTCATAATAACCAAAAATTGAAGCTACATACATAATAGCTCCACTTCCTCCAAAAAAGAAAAGGTATATTACCAGTAGTTCAGGCACACCCCGAATTACTGTTGTATAAAAATTACCAATTAAATTTAAAGTTTTATATTTTGAAAGTTTTAAAGGCGTAAAAATTAAAGCAAAAAAGAAACCAACCAACATTGCTGTAATTGAAACAGCAATCGTCATCAATGTGGCGTAAAATAACTCATCACCCCAACCTGTTTTACCAAATGCGAGAAGTTCCATATAGATTGGCGACTATATATTATAGTCGCCAGATCTGAAATTAATTACATAGAAGCGTCGAAACCAAAATGCTTAATAGCAAGTTTGCTAATAATTCCTTGTTTTCTAGCTTTGTTAATTGCTTTATTGAAGTCTTTTAAGATTTTGGCATCTCTTTTTCCAATAGCACTATCGCTAGCTTGTCTAATACCAACACCTACACCATTACCAAATGCACCACCTGAAAAAGTTGGTCCAACTAATACTACTGGTTTACCAGATTTATCTGCATAATCAGTAAATGCAACTGCTGCTGCTAAAGCAACATCGCATCTTCCAGATGTTAAATCTAGATTAACTTCATCTTGAGTCTTATAAGTTCTTACATTTACACTTCCTACATCACCTGACTCTAAAAAATTTTGATGAATTGTACCTGTTTGAGTACAAACAGTTTTACCAGCAAGTGCTCCAGTTAATGTTTTAAGAGCTTTCTTAACATCAGATCCACCTAATGATAAATTAATACCTTCTGGTGTATCTATTCCTTCTAAACTTGAACCTTTCATTACTGCAAGAGAAGCTACTTCGTCAGCATAACCTTGAGAAAAAGTAATTGTCTTTTGTCGTTCAGCAGTAATTGACATTCCAGCCATTATTGCATCAAACTTTCTCATTACTAGAGCTGGAATCATTCCATCCCAATCTTGTTCAACAATTGTGCACTCATACTTCATAATTGCACAAAGTTCTTGAGCAAGCTCTACCTCAAAACCAATAAGATTACCTGATGCATCTTTTGAATTCCACGGAGGGTAAGCGCCTTCAGTTCCTATTTTTATTTTTTCAGCAGAAACATTTCCAATGATAAATAAAGAAGCAAGAACTGTTAAAATAGTTTTTTTGAATATATTCATTATTATCTCCTTTAATTAAGTATAATTATTTCACAAATTTAAATAAGAAAAAAGAAAATTAATGATTAATTGATGAAGAAAAATTCCAAGAGCAATCAAAACTAGGTATGTAAACTCTTGATAATTTTGCATTCCCAAAATTTTGATTAAAAACATTTAACCAATTTTCAACCTGTCGTGGTTTTTTGTCCTGACTTCCAACTTGTGTAGTAATGACTCCTTTGGGTTTTAAAATTCTTACTAATGAGTCCATATTCTTAGCAGCTAAATCTATACAAAATTGATCATCATTAAGATCAACAAAAATATGATCGTAAGTGTCATCACCTACTGATTTAATACTTTCAAATGCATCACCCCATACACATTTAACAGAATTTTTTTCTGTTGCCTTCTTACCAATTTCTCCAAGATGCTTATTACAAACATCAACTACTTCTGGATCTAGTTCATACCAATCTATAAAATTAAATTTTTTAGAAATACATTCTCTTGCTACACCACCGTCACCTCCTCCAATGATAGCAGCCCTTTCATTGTCTTTATTTAAATCTAAACCAGAACCAACAAAAGTTGAGCTGTACAAATGTTCATCTGTTGAAGCAACTTGAATTTCTCCATCTATAAATAATGATTTTCCGAACTGCTCTAAATCTAGTATTTCAATATGTTGACCTACTTTAGATTTAAAGTCCTCTAATACATCGTTTACAACATATGACTTTTGTAAACCTGGCGAACTATAAATGTCATTATAAAGAGATTTTGTATCTCTGTTAAACTCTTTTTTAACTATTCTTTTATGTTCGAATTCTTTTTTAATAATATCTATTGCAACGGAAGGGTTTACCTTTCCACAAGTAAAAAAATCAAAACTAATAATCCCCTTTTCTGGAAAAGTATGAAAGCTAATGTGACTTTCAGCCAATAAAGCTAAAATTGTAAAACCTTGTGGTTCAAATTTATATTTTGAAATATTAAGAATTGTAACTTTAGCAGCTTTTGCAATATCATGAATTACCTTTTCAAATAAAACAGGATCATATTCTTTTGTAGTTCCAATAATATCTAGGGTAATGTGTTCACCAACTTTTGTCATAATAACCTTGATGAAACCTTACTAATCAAATTTTTTGCTTCTTTCAAACAAAAAACTATTATAATACTTCGCTGAGGTTGTAACTGTGAAAAACAATTGGTCAAATTTAGAAGCAAAAAAATATATCAAAAAGTATACAAAACTTGGTCATTCAAAAGATATGGCTTTAAGAGTTTATACAACAAGACTATTGGGAAGAAATAGTGAACTTGTTCTTCATGGAGGTGGAAATACATCTGTAAAAACCTCAATTAAAGATATTGATGGCAAAAATTACGAGGTACTCTGTGTTAAAGGAAGTGGTTGGGACATGGCTGAAATAGAACCAGCTGGTTTACCTGCAGTGAAATTAAATCCACTTTTAGCTCTTAAAAATAAAAAATATTTAAGTGATGAAGATATGGTTGCTTATCAAAAAAGAAACTTAATAGATATTAAGTCACCTAACCCATCTGTAGAAACTTTTTTGCATGCCTTTTTACCTTTTAAATTTGTTGATCACACGCATTCTGATGCAATTATGGATGTAACAAATAGGCCAAATGGTAAAGATCTTTGTAAAAAAATTTTTGGAACCAAGGTTAGTATTGTACCTTACGTAATGCCTGGATTTGGTTTGGCTCAAAAAATTAATGAGGTTTATAATAAAAATCCAAATATTAACTGTTTAATACTTTTAAACCATGGAATATTCACTTTTGATAATGATGCTAAAAAATCATATGACTTAATGATTAAATATGTTTCTATTGCAGAGAAAACAATTAGAAAATTAAAACGAAAAAAAATAAAGCAAATCAAAAATTATAATACAAAGTTTAAGCCACATGAAATTGCACCAATTTTAAGAGGTTTATTAACTGAAAAAAAAGATCAGAAATTTATACTTAATTTTAGGTCAAACAAAACCTTAGATTATTTTATAAATGGTAAAGAAGTCAAAAGATATTCTGGTATTGGAACTGCTACACCAGATCATGTAATAAGAGTAAAACCATTTCCATTAGTAATCACTCCAAAACAAAATTCAAGTATTGAAGATTTCAAAAAAATTGCAAAGAAAAGTTTTAAAGATTATAGAAAAAAATATGTGAAGTATTTCAATACGAATAAGAAAAAAGTTAAAGGTAAAAAAACAATGTTAGATACATCTCCTAGGGTAATCTTGGTACAAAACGTTGGTTTATTTAGTGTGGGTGATAGTTTAAATGCTTCAAAAATAGCTGGAGACCTAACTGAAACAAATGCCAGAGTAATTTCATCAGTTGAAGAAACAACAAAATACAAGTTTATACCTGAAAAAGATTTATTTGATGTTGAATATTGGTCGCTAGAACAAGCTAAAATTAAAAAAGCTAAAAAAATTCTTCAAGGAAATATTGTTGTAATAACTGGTGGATTTGGTGCAATTGGTTCAGCCACTTATAAACTATTTAAAAGTTATGGTGCAGAAATTGTATTGCTTGATTACGATTCTAAAAAAGTAAAAGAAATGCAAAGTAAAATTAAAGATTTATGTTTGCACTGTGATGTAAGAAATAAAAATAGCGTAAAAAATGCTTTTAAAATAATAAGTGAACAATATGGTGGTATAGATATTTTAATATCAAATGCTGGAACAGCGGTTGGTGGATCTATTGCTGAAGTTGATGATAAAATTTTAAGAGAAAGTTTCGAAGATAATTTTTTTTCTCATCAAAATTGTGCTTCAGAAACTATTAAAATAATGAAAAAACAAAATATACAGGGATGCTTATTATTTAATATTTCAAAACAATCAGTAAATCCTGGAAAAAACTTTGGTCCTTATGGTCTTCCAAAAACAGCTTTATTAAGTTTATGCAAACAATATGCGGTTGATTATGGATCACTTGGCATTAGATCAAATGGAGTTAATGCTGACAGAATTAGAAGTGGTCTTTTAAATGATGGAATGATTAAATCTCGAGCTAAGGCCAGAGAAGTTTCAATGGATGAATATATGAAAGGAAACTTACTTTTAAACGAAGTAAAAGCTGAAGATGTTGCAAAAGCCTTTTTTCATTTAGCCGTATCAAAAAAAACAACTGGAGCAGTACTAACTGTTGATGGTGGAAATATAGCTGCTTCACTTAGATAACTTATTTAAATAATTTTTTTAGACCTTCGGAAGAAGCATCCGAAATCCCTTTTTCAGTAATTAAACCTGTAACATATTTTGCAGGTGTAACATCAAATGCTAAATTCATTGCTTTACTTTTATTTGGATATATCAAAACTTTTTTAATTTTATTATTTTCATCAATACCTTCTATATGAGACAATTCCTCTGAGCTTCTCTCTTCTATCGGAATATCTTTTGCATCTTTAATGTTCCAATCTATTGTAGAGCTTGGAAGAGCAACATAAAAAGGAACATTATTATCATGAGCGGCTAATGCTTTAAGATATGTTCCAATTTTATTGCAAACGTCTCCATTGGACAAAGTTCTATCAGTTCCTACAATACACATATCAACTTCTCCTCTCTGCATTAAAATACCACCTGTATTATCAGCGATAATAGTATTGGGAATTTCTTCTTCATTTAATTCATATGAGGTTAAATTGGCACCTTGATTTCTTGGCCTTGTTTCATCTACCCATACGTGCACTGGTATACCTTTTTTGTGTGCATGATAAATTGGTGATGTGGCTGTACCCCAATTGATTGTTGCTAACCAACCCGCATTACAATGTGTTAATATATTTACTGTATCTTTTTTTTTGTTGTAAATTTCCTCAATTATTTTTAGTCCATTAATACCAATATTTTCACAAAACTTTTCATCTTCATCACATATTTCTTTTGCCTCATTTAAGGCAATACTTAATATTTGATCACCGTTAATACCCGCTAATTTTTTTGTCATTCGGTCTACAGCCCATTTTAAATTAATAGCAGTCGGTCTTGATTGAATTAATTTTTCTGCACTTTTTTTTAAAAATTCTGGATCATTATTTTCTTGAGCTGCCAAGGCTATACCATAAGCAGCTGTTCCTCCTATTAAAGGTGCTCCTCTTACTTCCATTACTTTAATTGCATTTATTGCATCATTTACAGATTTAAGTTCTTTAATTATAAATTGATGAGGAAGTTTTGTTTGATCAATAATCTTAACAACATTATTGTCAAACCAAATAGTTCGATACTCTTTTCCCTCTATTCTCATTTATTTAAAACTCTACCTGCTACATTTTTTAATTTATCTATAGTCTTTTTTGTTCTTTTTTCTGGAGCAGTAATAATTGCTACATCTAAACAATTATTAGTTGGATCGTTTGGCTCAATATGATCTTCAAAATTATCTATTAAATTTTTAATCATAACTTTTGCTTTTTCAGCATTACCTAATAAGACTTTAATTACTTGCTGAACATCAACATTTTCATGATCTGGATGCCAGCAATCAAAATCTGTAACCATAGAAACCGATGCATATCTAATTTCTGCCTCTCTTGCCAATTTTGCTTCAGGCATATTCGTCATTCCAATTACATCTGCTTTCCAAGATCTATATAAATTAGACTCTGCTAATGTAGAAAATTGAGGCCCTTCCATAACTACATACGTTCCATTTCTTTGATAATCTATGTTTGATTTTTTAATTGCTTTTTCGCATGCATTCATTAATCCGTTAGAGGTTGGGTGTGCCATTGATACATGAGCAACAATCTCATCATCAAAAAAAGTTTTATTTCTTGCAAAAGTCCTATCTATAAATTGGTCTACAATTACAAATTTTCCAGGAGGTAAATTTTCTTTAAGAGAGCCAACAGCTGATACTGAAACAATATCTGTTACACCTAATTGTTTAAGTGCATCTATATTTGCTCTAAAATTAATATTTGAAGGAGAAACAAAATGTCCCCTTCCGTGTCTTGGTAAAAAATAAACTTCCTTGCCATTATATTTGGTTTTTAAAATCTGATCAGATGGTTTTCCCCAGGGTGTTTCTAAATCAAGTAACTCCCTATCTTTAAATTCCTCAACATCATAAAGACCACTACCACCTATAATTGCTAATTTATTTGTTGTCATAATTAAAAATCTATTTATTTATACTTCTATATTTAATTATTATGAACTTAAAAGATTATATTAGATCTATACCTGATTATCCAAAAAAAGGTATTTTATTCAGAGATATAACTACATTAATAAAAGATGAAAATGCATTTGCAGAAACAATTAATCAAATTGTTGAAAGATCAAAAAAGTATAATTTTACAAAAATAGCAGCCATTGAGTCTAGAGGATTTGTATTTGCATCTGCTGTGTCATTTGTACTTAACAAACCATTTATTATGTTAAGAAAAAAAAATAAATTGCCAGCAGATGTTCATTCAGTAGATTTTGAGCTTGAATATGGAACTGCAACGATTGAAGTACACAAAGACTCTATAAATGAAAAAGATGAAGTTCTAATTATAGATGATTTAATTGCAACTGGAGGTACGGCTGAAGCAGCCGCAAAATTAATTGAAATTTCAAAAGGCAAGGTTGCAGCATTTGTATTTGTAATAAACCTGTTTGATCTAGGTGGATCAGACAATTTAGTAAAAAATAATTATAAAGTTGAGAATTTAATTGAATTTCCAGGGCATTAGAAAGCAAAAAACTTATCCACAGGCCATATAATGTTTGAAATTAATATTTATGATTATAACTTAATGACCAATGAGAATTGAGGAAGAGCTTAAGTTAGATTATTCAGACGTACTGTTTAGACCTAAAAGAAGTACATTAAAAAGTCGTAAGGACGTAAATCTTCTACGAACTTATAGATTCAAATATAGCAAGAATGAATGGTCGGGTATTCCGATAATGGCAGCAAACATGGATGGTGTTGGAGAATTAGGTGTTGCTGAAAAACTAAATGAATATGGAATGATTACATCATTAACAAAACAACATGATGTAAAAAAACTTAAACAAAATAAAAATATTAAAAAAATCTTTCCTAATATTGCACTCAGCGTTGGTATTAAAAAAGAAGATTTTCAAAATTTAGATAAAGTATTAAAAGAATTTAGTTTTTTTAAATTTATTTGTATTGATGTTGCAAATGGTTACACAGAACATTTCACCAATTTTATTAAATCAGTAAGAGATAAATACCCAACTAAAACAATAATTGCAGGTAATGTTGTAACAGCTGATATGACTCAAGAATTAGTACTAAGTGGAGCAGACATCGTTAAAGTTGGCATAGGACCCGGAAGTGTTTGCACAACAAGAATTCAAACTGGAGTTGGTTATCCACAATTAAGTGCAGTAATCGAATGTGCTGATGCTGCTCATGGACTTGGTGCGCATGTAATTGCAGATGGTGGGTGCACTTGTCCTGGTGATGTTGCTAAAGGTTTTGGAGGTGGAGCAGATTTTGTAATGCTTGGCGGTATGTTAGCTGGACATGATGAGGGAAATGGTAAAATTGTTAAAGTTAATGGAGAAAAATATATAGAGTTTTATGGATCTAGTTCTGAAGTTGCTAATAAAAAACACTATGGCGGATTATCGGATTATCGAAGTAGTGAAGGAAGAAAAGTAAGAGTAAAATATAGAGGCAAAATAAACGATACTATTTTAAATATTCTTGGCGGTGTAAGAAGTAGCTGTACTTATGTTGGCGCTCCTTCACTTAAACAATTAAGCAAATGCACAACTTTTGTTAGAGTTTCAAATCAGTTTAATGATAGTTTAATTAAATAATTTATTTTTCAAACTTAAAATCTTTAATATTTGTAGTTTCATATTTCTCAAAAGGCATATGTATCCAAGGAGAATCTTTTAAGTAATCTACAGAATAATCAGGTTCAAATTTTGAAGTTGATTTATGCCATAAAACTGCAGTTTTGATTTTTTCATCAAAATAAAAACCATAAAAATGTTCTAACCATTTAATACTTTTTATTAAAGTTTTTCCAGAATCAGCTAAATCATCAACTAATAAAACATGCGATCCCAAATTTGGAGTAGTTTTTGCTAAATCTCTTGAAAAAGTAAACTGTCCTTGTTGATTTTTTATATCGTCACTATCACCATGATAAGACTCAACAGATAAGATAGCTAGAGGGACATTAAAAAGTCTACTAAAAATATCTCCAACTCTTAATCCACCTTTTGCAATACAAATTACTTGATTAAACTTTAAATTATCATCATGAATTTTTTTAGCTAATTGCTCTATCTTTTTATGATAATCTTCCCAAGTTATATAAATATCTTTCATAGTTTTTGGTAGCGGGAAGTGGGATCGAACCACTGACCTCGGGCTTATGAGTCCCGCGCTCTAACCAACTGAGCTACCCCGCCTTAATTGACAAATGGTTTATAATACAAATCTTTATTGTTTCAATAAACTTTTTTTAAATCAAATTCAAAAATAAACAATAAAATAAATAGCTAACGAACTAACTAAACCAGCTAGAATAATTGAAAAAACAATTCTTTTTTTTAAAGTTCTTTTTTGATCTAATCGAACTCTATTTAGTAAAATATTTACATTTGTAGTTTTAATCTTATCTATTTCAAAATCTTTATTTGTAGCAATATCAGTATTTAGTAATGATGTTTCTTGATCGTTTTTTTTCACAACATATTAAACCAACTAATTGACTAAAACACAATAAAATTAAAATTAACTAAATTTTTCTAAAATCTTTTGTATTTAGTGGTTTTGAAAGAATTTCGACTGGATATTTAATCTTCTCTACTTCTATGAACAAGTTTTTATCTTTAAGCGTATCTATCGTGTTTCCTGAATTAACATAGCCAAATGATAAATTTTTATCAAAGCAGAATGAATAATTTCCTGAAGTTGTTCTTCCAATGATTTTATCATCTGAATATATAGGCTCTTCATGTAACAATAAAGGTTGACCTGGTTTACTATCTTTTAATGTAAACATCATCATTTTCTTTGCTAAAGGTTTGTCTTTAATTTTTAACAATGCGTCTTTACCTATAAAATTAACATTTTTTTTATAACTAATAGTAAAATTTAAACCTGCTTGATACTGATTTTCTTCTGGTGAAATATCATGGCCCCAATGTAAAAAGCCACTTTCCATTCTCATTATATCCATTGCGTGCATACCGCAATGAGATAAGCCAAAGTTTTTGCCTTCATGAGTTAAAATTTTATATAAATCCAAAGCATCATTTTTATTTACATATAATTCAAAGCCAAGTTCACCAACATAAGATATTCTTTGTGCCCAAATTTTTATATTCTCAATCAATACATTTTTTCCTGATCCAAATTGAAAATTTTCTGATGAATAATCTTCATCACTAATCTTTTGAATCATATCTCTACTTTTAGGACCAAATAAACCAAGACAGCAAATCTCTTCTGTAACATCGATAAATTTAACATCTTCAGATAAATATTTTAAAATATGAAATTTATCTCTTTCTCTAGTTACTGCTGAACTAACTATTCTAAAATAATTTTTATCAATACAGACAACTGTTACATCTGTTTCAATACCACCGTCCTCATTTAGCATGTGCGTATAGGTAGATTTGCCAATTCCATTTTTAATGTTAGCTGTACAGATTTTTTGTAAATCGCTGTGAACCTTCTCACCTTTTAAATCAAATTTAGAAAAAGTTGAAAAATCAAAAAGTCCAACATTTTTTCTAGCATTTAAGGTTTCATGTTTTGCAGATGGGTACCAATTTTGATAATTAAAACTATAATTATATTTTGGTTCTTCACCGTTTAAAGAGTACCACATAGGTCTTTCAAAACCTCCTGTAACACCAAAACACGCACCAGCTTTTTTTAACTCATCATGATAAGGAAGTAATTTTTCATTTCTTGAAGTTTCGTGTTGTTTATAAGGCCAATGCATCCCATATAAATCCCCTAAGGTTTCAGTAACCCTATCCATGATAAATTTTGAAGAAGAATGAAACTTTTGAAATCTTTTTATATCTAAAGAAAATAAATCTTCATTTATATGACCGTTAATCATCCATTCAGCAGTAACTCTACCTGCACCTCCAGAACTTGCTATTCCGATACTATTAAAACCACAACATGTATAAAGATTTTTAACTTCTGGTGTTTCTCCAAGTAAATATTGGGTATCTGGTGTAAATGACTCGGGTCCCGAAAAAAATTTTCTTATACCTGCGTTTTCTAACATTGGGAGTCTGTGAAAAGATTTTTCAAGGTAAGGCTCGAAATGATCAAAATCATCAGGAAATTCTCCAAATGAAAAATCATCAGGGACTCTGCCACTATCTTTAAAAGCAGGTTTTGCATTAGGTTCAAAAATTCCAACTAACATTTTTCCAGCATCCTCTTTTAAATAAAGGCACGCATTGTAATCCCTTAAAACAGGTAAATCTTTGGGAAGATCTTTCATTGGCTCTGTGATCACATAGAAGTGCTCATTAGGATATAGCGGAACACTAACACCAATATCTTCTCCAATTTGTCTAGACCACATTCCTGTAGCTAAAACTACATATTCACAATCAATTTTTCCTTGAGAAGTTTCAACACCGCATATTCTTTTATTTTTTACTAAAATTTTTTTTACTAGTGACTTCTCAAATATTTGCACACCTAACATTCTAGCAGCTTTAGCCAATACATTCGTAACGCCAACAGGATCGGCCTGACCATCTTTTGGCATATAAACTCCGCCTACTAGATCTTCGTTTTTTAATACTGGATATAATTCTTTTATTCTCTCTTTGTTTAAAACCTCTACCTCAACATCAGATAGTTGTGCTGTTGTGGCTTGCCTTAATAACTCCTGCATTCTTTCTTTAGATGATGCAACTGTTATTGCTCCGTTTTGTTTTAGACCAGTAGACAAGCCTGTTGTTTTTTCTAGATCTTTGTAAAGATCTAAAGAATATTTTCGTAATTTAGTAATTGTAGAAGTTGCCCCTAATTGTCCTATTAGTCCTGCAGCATGCCAGGTTGTACCAGATGTTAATTGATCTCTTTCTAATAAAATAACATCTTTCCATCCAAATTTAGCTAAATGGTAAGCGCAAGAGGTACCAGCTACTCCACCCCCTATTACAACTACCTTTGGGTTTGAAGGATAGTTTTTTTCCATTTCTAATGTTTGATAGCTTCTCCAGGTTCAACAAATTTGTGACCAAATACATCAGCAACTGCTTTGTAAGTTACTTGACCTTTATGAACATTTAACCCTGCTAAAAAGTTTTTATCTTCACCGAGTGCTTTTTTATAACCTTTATTAGCAAGCTTAACTAAGAAAGGTAATGTTGCATTATTTAATGCTAATGTTGATGTTCTGGGAACACCACCAGGCATGTTCGCTACACAATAATGCACTACATCATCAACTATATAAGTTGGATCACCATGTGTTGTTGGTTTGCTAGTTTCTACACAGCCACCTTGGTCTATAGCAACATCAACAATTACTGAACCTCTTTTCATTCTTTTAATCATTTCTTTGGTAATTAATTTTGGTGCTTCTGCACCTGGAATTAATACTCCACCAACTAATAAATCTGCCTCAGCAACTAGTTTATCTAAATCTGTTTTATCACTTTGTTCTGGAATAATTTTATCTCCAAACATTTCAACAAGTTGTTTTAATCTAGCATCAGATTTATCTACAATATGAACTTTTGCTTGCATACCAGTTGCAATCACTGCAGCATTTTCTCCAACAACTCCTCCACCTAAAATAACTACTGTTCCTCCTGTAACACCTGGTGCGCCACCTAAAAGTAAACCTCTTCCACTTTGGTTTTTCTCCAAACAATGAGCTCCTGCTTGTACGGACATTCTTCCTGCAACAGCACTCATCGGAGCAAGCAAAGGTAGTCTTCCATTATCATCAGTAACTGTTTCGTAAGCTATATTAATACTTTTAGATTTTATTAATCCTTCGGTTAGTTCTTTTGCTGCAGCTAAATGGAGATAAGTATATACGATTTGATTTTCTCTAATCATATCAACTTCTACTTTTTGAGGTTCTTTAACTTTAACAATTATTTCTGCATCGCTAAAAATATCAGAGGCTGTATTAGCAATTTTAGCACCAGCTTTTATGTATTGATCATTCTCAAAACCAGCTTCAAATCCACCGTTGTTTTCAATTAAAACTTCATGACCTTCTGAAACTAAAGTTTTAACACTATCTGGTGTTAAACCAATTCTATTTTCTTGTGGTTTAATTTCTTTAGGAACTCCAATTTTCATATACGAAAATTAATTCTTTTTACTTTTTGCGTAATTCGTTATTCCAGTTCGAAGTTTTTCAATAATTTCATCAATATGTTTTTTTTCACAAATAAACATTGGGGCAATGATTAAACAATCACCTGTAGCTTTGAAATTCACTCCAGCTTCATAACAATGTTTAAAACATGTTAATCCTGCTGCACCTGGTTTTTTATCCATAACAATATCTATACCACCCATCATTCCGTATCCTCTAATGTTATCAACAACATCAATATCTTTTAAAGACATTAAACCTTCTTGGAAATAAGGTGCCAAATTTTTTGCTCTATTAAAAATATCATCCTTTTCAATAATATCTTGTACAGCTAAACCAGCAGCTACAGAAATTGGAATTCCTGAATATGTATATCCATGGAATAATTCGATTGTTCCTTTTGGAGCATTTTCTGCGATAGCATCATAAATATCTTCTTTACATGCTACAACTCCCATTGGACTAATTCCATTAGTAGTAGCTTTTGCCATTGTCATCATGTCTGGAGTCACTCCATACTCTTGTGATGCAAATGGAGATCCAGTTCTTCCCCAACCTGTAATTACTTCATCAAAAATTAGAAGTATTCCATGTTTGTCACAAATCTCTCTTAATCTTTGTAAATATCCTTTAGGTGGAACCAATGTGCCCGTTGATCCTGCGATAGGCTCTACAATACAAGCTGCAATATTTTCAGCTCCAAAATTCATACAAATTCTTTCTAAATCTTCTGCTAACTCTATACCTGTCTCTGGCTGACCACTTACAAATTTATGTTCTGGTAAATGTGTATGCCTCATATGAACAACACCCGGCATTAAAACACTGGCAAAAGTTTTAACATTGTTGACCATACCTCCAACTGAAGTCGCTCCAATATTCATTCCATGGTAACCTCTTTCTCTACCAACAAATCTAAATCTTTGACTATCTCCTCTTGCTCTGTGATAAGCGATTGCAATTTTGATTGCCGTTTCAACAGCAGTAGAACCACAAATAGTATAAAACATTCTATTTAAGTTTCCTGGAGTATGTTTTGAAATTCTAGTTGCTAGTTCAAACGAACCACCAAAACCTTGTTGGAAAGGTTGACAATAATCCAAAGTTTTTAATTGGTTAGTTATTGCTTCAATAATTTCTTCTCTACCATGGCCTAATGGATTACAAAATAATCCTGAGCTTGCATCAATTTGAGTTTGTCCTTGATGGTTTTTTAAGTACACACCCTTAGCTTCAACTATTAATCTCGGGTTTTCTTTAAAATCTTTGTTGGATGTAAATGGCATCCAATGCTCATTTAAAGAATTTGGAATTGCTGTTTTGTTTTGTGTGCTCATAAAAAATCTTTCTATAAAATATTTTAATTTAATCTTAAGGCCTCTTTAGACTAAAATAAATGGATTAACTACCACATTATTGACACAACCAAGGATTGTATATGTTTCTTTTTTTGTTTTACTTCAGAGTCAATTTGAATTTAAATATCCAGAATTTAATTAATTAAACATAGGGGAATAAATGAAAAAAATACTAAGTTTTATTCTAGGATCTATTTTTGCACTTAACCTATCAATTTCAGTTGCTAATTCAGCTGCAAATGAAGTTAGAGTTGCATACTTTCTAGAATGGCCAAGCCCAAATTTAGAAGACATGCAGAAAAAGAATTTTGCTAAAGCTCTTGGTGTTCCAGTAAAATGGACAAATTTCACTAATGGTGGAGCAATGACTGATGCAATGTTAGCAGGAGATATCGATATTTCTTACTCACAAGGATTAGTACCTTTTATCAATGCTGTAAAATCTAATGCACCTATCAAATTAGTTGATATTGCTATGGAATACGGAATGGGTGGAACTACATGTGTTACATCTAATGCTTCTGGAATTACAAAAGCAAACGCTACAGAATTAGAAGGTAAAAAAGTTGCAGTTCCATTAGGAACTATGGCTGAATACGTTTTTGATGAAAGTATGAAAGTTGTTGGTGCTGACAGAGGTAAAATGGACATTATTCAAATGGACCCTGAAGAAGGTGCTGCTGCATTAGTTAGTGGCGATGTTGTAATGGCATGTTTATTTGGTGGTAACTCTATCAAAGCTGCAACTGCAGTTGGTTCAAGACTTCTAACAGTTCAAGAAGCTAGAGATGCTGGTATTTTAGGTATCGATATTACTTCTGTAACTGACAAGTTTATGAAAGAGAATCCAGGAATGTTAAGAACGTTTATTGAAGTAACTCATGAAGCAAATGCTAGATATGCTGCAGGAAAAAGTGATATGAATGCAATGTCTAAAGCATCTGAAATGAAAGTTGCAGATATGAAAGATACTTTAAGTGGATTTAAATTTTTAACTCCAGAAGAAACTAAAACATCTATGGAAAGTGGAAATCTACATAAGTTCTTAGAAGGAATGGGAACTCCAGGTGGAAACGTAGATACTAGTTTCTTACCTTTATAATTTTAAGGGTTTAAAACTTTTTAAATAGGCACTGATTTTATAATTGGTGCCTATTTTTTTTATCAAATTTCTAATATAAGGCAGTAATGAGTGATCTGATTTCTCAAAATCTGAACATGATTTTTAAAACTCCTAAAGGAGAAACAGTCCATGCTTTAAAGGACGTAAGCTTTACTTTAAAAAAAGGAGAATTGCTTACAGTACTTGGTCCTTCTGGTTGTGGAAAAACAACTTTACTGAATATTACCGCAGGATTTTTAAGACCTACCTCTGGAAAAATAACACTTAATAATAATGAAATTGATGGACCTGGCGTTGAAAGAGGAATGGTATTTCAACAAGGTGCTTTGTTTGAATGGTTAACGGTAGCTGAAAATGTAAATTTTGGACTTAGGATGAAGAAAGAAGATCCTGAAGTTACAGCTAAGAAAGTTGATGAGTGGTTAGATATAGTTGGACTTAAAGGTTTTGGTAACACACCTACATATCAATTATCAGGTGGAATGCAGCAAAGAGTTGCTCTTGCAAGATGTTTAATAAACGATCCTGATTTAATTTTAATGGATGAACCATTAGGGGCGTTAGATGCATTAACAAGAGAAAAGATGCAGTCTTTAGTTTTAAAGATTTGGAAAGAAACTGGAAAAACTATTATCTTAATTACACACTCAGTTGAAGAAGCTTTGTTACTTGGAGAAAGATTATATGTAATGGCGCCAAGACCAGGTCGTATACATAAAGAGTATAATCTTCCTTTTGCAGAAATGGGTCTTACAAAAGATTTAAGAGAAATAAAAAAGAATAAAGAATTTTCATCTACTAGAGAAGAAATTTTATCCATGATTTGGAATATGGAAGAAGAAATAATGGGA
This sequence comes from uncultured Pelagibacteraceae bacterium, assembly GCA_902556505.1. Taxonomy (GTDB): domain Bacteria; phylum Pseudomonadota; class Alphaproteobacteria; order Pelagibacterales; family Pelagibacteraceae; genus Pelagibacter. The sequence goes on along the minus strand of CACDWM010000001.1, from coordinate 111,841 downwards.
AAAGATAATTAATGTTAACCCAATTTGTAACAATATTAATTATCGTATCTGTTATTGGATGTATTCTTTATGGTAGAAGATTAATTAGAACTGAAAAAGTTGATGCCGTTTTTGGTAATCCAGAAAGAGCAAAAGGTGGAACACACTGGGTAATAGTTGGAACTAGTGCAATTCTCATGTTGTGGCTTTATTATTCATGGGATATCGCAAAAGGCTTCTATCCAAAATCAGCAAATGAATTATGCCAAGTTGCTAAAATTAATGAATCATTATTAGGATTAAAATATCAATTTCCTATTGAAGAAAGAGAATTCAAAAGCACATCAATTATAAAAATCGAAAATAAAAACCTTAAAAAAATTGCTAATGAAATAAATGGATCTCTAGATTTAGATGATCAGCAAAAAACAATTCTCGTAAGCTATATAGATAGAACTTCAAAATTAATTCCTTTCTTAACAAGTGAAGAACTAATGGAAATGGAAACTAAAATTAAAATCAAAGAAATGACTGAGGAAATTAAACTTCTAAGTTCAAATTTCCAAAATAAAGATTATCCTTTCGAAACAGATGCTCAGAAAACCGAAAGACAAAAGCTTATTGATGAACAAGGTGGTTGGGGAATAACAACAATAGATTCTGGAAGTGGTTCTATAGAAAATACAATAGAAATACCAACTGCACCGCAAACAAATAGAGGTTTAAAATTTGCTGCAGCTGCGGCTGAACTTAAAATTATTGATGATAAATTTTTTAAACTAAGAAATCATAATCCACAGTTCAAAAATGCAATTAAACAACTTAAAGATGACATTAAAGCATATAGAAAAAGTTTAGATGATAATCAGGAAATCGCATCCGATTATGCAAAGAACATAGTTAAAATTGCTAGAAGAATAGAATTTGCAAGTATCTATCCCCCTAATGCATTAAATGAAATGCAAGAAGCAATAATTGAGTTTGATGAATTGCAAAATAAAGAACAAGGTGGATTGAGATTAATTGATGTCCTTTTATTTCCTGCTGGAACAATTGTTGCAAGTGGACCTACATGTTCAGAACAAGGATCAGGAAGATGGTTACCAAAACCATCTGATACATTTAATAAATTCATTTTGATGTCAAAACCAAGTGTTGGCTACAAAAATATTCCTCTTTTATGGATTGAGATGGTTGATGTGAGTAAAATGATAGGGTTTATTTTACCAGATTGGATAGCAGATATATTGCCTGGTGAATATCCGGTGCATACTAAAGATGGAATTGTAAAAGAAAACTTTAAAAGCAATGTATTAAAAGTTGTTACAGGTGACTTTAAATTATTTAAAATACCTGTCCCATACGGACATATTTGGGATTCTTTTTTAAGAGTATTTTTAGGATTAATCTTCGGTATTATAATTGGTGTACCTTTAGGATTATTTATGGGCCTAAACAGATTTGCAAAAGGTTTCTTCGATCCGTTAATAGAACTTTACAGACCTGTTCCTCCTCTTGCATGGGCACCATTGATTATTTCTGTACTTGGAATTGACAACTCTGGAAAAGTATTTTTATTATTTATGGTCTCTTTATCGATAATGATTATTTCTGCAAGAGCTGGTGCATCAGGAACACAATTATCAAAAATTCATGCAGCACACTCATTGGGAGCTACTAAAAAACAAATTTTAAGACATGTAATTTTCCCAAATTCACTTCCTGAAATTCTTACAGGAATTAGAGTAGCCGTTGGTATGTGTTGGGGAACACTTGTTGCAGCAGAGTTTTTGGCGGGTACAACAGGTATCGGTTTTGTCGAAAACGTTGCTAAAAAGTACTTCCAATACGAGGTAATTTGGATAACAATATTTATTATGGGTCTACTGGGTCTTTTATTTGATATTACATTAAGAAAAATAATTGATAAAACTATACCTTGGCGTGGTAAAGGATAAATGTTAAGGGGATGAAATGAAGACCCCAGTTTTAAAAAAACAAGTCATTAAAATATTCCAAAAATTTGGTCTAAATAAAGATCATGCTTTAATTTCTACTAATGCATTAATTAATGCAGAATTAGTTGGTGCATATGGACATGGTTTATCTAGACTTAAGATGTACTGTGATCGAATTTCTAAAAAAGTAATTAATCCAAAACCAAAAATTAAAATTAAAAAAATTTCTTCCTCTATTTCTCACATTGATGCAAATAATAGTATTGGTTTTGTTGCAGCTGATTTAGGAATTAAAACTGCAATTAAACATGCACAAAAAACTGGAATAGGAATGGTAGCGGTTAAAAATAGCGGTCACTATGGTTTGTCTGGTTATTACGCAGAACAAGCAGTAAAGAAAAATTTAATTACAATGATCTATACAAATGCTCCCCCAGCAGTTGCTCCACATGGTGCATTAAAAACCTTGTTTGGAACAAATCCAATTTGTTTTGGATCCCCTACTGGTTCTAAAATTCCATTTATTCTAGATACATCAATCTCAATGATTAATAGAGGAAAAATTAGAGTTGCAGCAAGAAACAATCAATCAATTCCTGCGGGAGTTGCTTTAGATAAATTTGGTAAACCAACTACAGATGCAAAAAAAGCTTTAACGGGAGTTCAATTACCAATTGCAAGTTTTAGAGGTTCAGGACTTGCTTGGATGGTAGATATATTAAGTGGAGTTTTAACTGGAGGAAATCACGCAGGAAGAGTTAAAGATCCATTTGATGATTTTTCAGGTCCACAAAATATTGGACATTTATTTATTACTTTTAAAGCAAATTTATTTCAAAAAAATTATAACCAACGAATTAAAGATAATATTAAAACAATAAAAAAACTTCCTAAGATAAAAGGTGTTAAGGAAATAATGTATCCAGGACAAAATAAATTTAACCGGTATAAAAATAACTCAAAAAAAGAAATTTCTATACCGGATATAATAAAGAAAGATTTGGAAACCTTAATAAGTTAACATCGTTAGAGCACCCAAAGAAACGATAACAGATGATAAAATTATTGTTCGTTTAACTTTTTCCTTCTTCTTTTCTTCTAGAAGTCTTTGCTTTAGAACATCCACGTTAACCCTTTTTGGAGTTTCGACATATTGAGAGGGGGTCTCTACAATCTCGGATGTTCTATTTAAGCTTTCTGTACTCATGTTTTGTTTATAAGGTTAATTTTAATCATTATTAGTTAAATTTTTACATACTAGGGTTGTCCAAAATGGGTTGACTCTAATATTGCTTTTGTTCATATTGGGTTTTTTTTTAAAATATGAACACAATACCAAGTATTTCTGAACATATTGATGAGAAGGTAATCAATAAAGTAATTCAAGATAATTTTGCCGCACTGGCACCCTCTTATTTTACTTTAACTAGCAATTGGTTTGTCAGAGCATATGATCATTACAAAGACATAGATAAGTTCGTAATCATTATATATTTGATAAATCAAGACCTTATATATTTCAGGCAAAATGGTGTAAAAATAGACTACGATACTTTTTATAAGGATAAATCAATCGAAATTAACAAAATTAACATTTCAGATATCTCAAAAGATCTAGGAGTACCAAAAGAAAGTATCAGAAGAAAAGTTTTAGAATTAGAAAATGAAGGAACAATTAAAAGGTCTGGTAAAAAGATATTTATTGTAAGAAATACACTCTACTCAGCTAGAGCAACTAACACTTTAACAGAGCTTGCAACTATATTGCATGAATTTAATAAAATTTTAAAAAAAGAAAAACTAGTAACTGAAGTTTATTCAGTTAATGAAATAATTTCAGCAATGAAAGAAAATTTCTCTTATTGTTGGTATCAGTTTAATAAATTCTGGTTTATTTATATAAATAGATGGAGAGCTGAAATTAAAGATTTAGAATTTTTAGCTATTGGCATGGTAGTAATAATAAATGCAGTCAAGAATAAAGATTTTATTCCAAAAAAAAATATACGTTCATACCATAAATCAGTTATGGGTTCTGATGTAAGAGGTGTAAATGCAATGTCAATTTCTGAGATAACCGGTATTCCAAGACCTACAGTTGTTAGAAAACTAAAATATTTAATTGATAAAAAATATCTTCAAATAAATGAAAAAAAATTAATCTCTTTCAACGCTAAGGATAGTGCTTTTGTAACAACAAAGGGAATGGTGAATAAAAATATACTTAGCTTAAGCCATTTTATTTATAAAGTTTTTAATCAAATAAGAATAATCAATAACTAATTAGACTTTCTTAAAAAATAAATAAAAATAAATCCAGTTATATACATGATTAGTGCATAAGCACCTGTTGGTAACGCATATAATATATCAGTACCAAATATTTGCGTAGAGACAAATAGCGCTAACGTACCATTTTGTAATCCACACTCTAAAGCAATACACTTCATTTGTTTAACACCTGAAGCAAAAGCTTTTGCAATGTAATATGCAATAACCATCATTGAAATATTTAAAATTAAAGCAATTAAACCTGCTTGTTTTATAAAGCTAATAAAATTTTCTCTTTCTGAATAAAAGGCAGCTACAAAAAAAACAGCAAACAATACTATGTTAAGTTTGTTAAATATTTCAACTTTAGAAGATACAAAATTTTCAGCAAATTTTCTGATAATCATTCCTAAAATTACAGGCACTGTTACAACTAAAAACATTTTTAAAGCTATTCCTGTCATTGAAATATTTTGAGATACCTCTGTTATTCCTAACATATCTGCAGATGTAAAGATTATTAAAGGAACTGTAATTATACTTAATAAGCTAATTACAGCAGTCAAAGATATTGATAATGCAACATCACCATCAGCAAATTTTGTCATCACATTGGATGTTACTCCTCCAGGTGCTGCAGCTATGATCATAACCCCTACTGCTATTTCAGGTGGTGTTTTTAAAATTAAAATTAATATGTATGCTACAATTGGAAGAATTATTAATTGAGATATAAAACCAACAATAAAGTCTTTTGGTGATTTAAATACTCTTCCAAAATCTTCTAGTTTTAATCCTAGGCCCAGGCCTAACATTATCAAAGCCAAAATAATTGGCGCTATTTTAGTTACAATTTCCAAAGTCTCCCCCTGCTCAAAATCAATTATATAAACTTGTTAAATTTATATAAAGAATTTTTTTTATATACATGTTCAGCTTTTTCACTTATTTGTAGAAAAAAATGCTTTCAAACAAAGAAATTGTCTGTCCAAACAACTTATTAGATTTAGCTCATAAAAAAAAAGGAGTTAAAGTTGCAGTTGTAAATGCTGGCAAACCTTTGCCTATGTTATCCATTCAAGACGCGGTTAATGAAAATTTAATTGAGCCTATATTTATTGGTCATGAAGTAGAAATTCAAAAATGTGCTGAAGATATTAAATGGGATATCTCTAAATATGAGCTTATTCATGAACCTGTAGAGAATGATACGGCTAAAATTGCTGCTAAACTTGCAAGTGAAGATAAGGTTAAAATAATTGTCAAAGGACACATTCATACAGATGTTCTTATGAAAGAGGTTTTAAAACGTGAATATAGTTTGATGGGCAAAACAAGACTAAGTCATATTTGGCATATGAGTATTGGCAAAGATGATAAACCTCTAATAATCACTGATGGAGCATTAAATGTATTGCCCAATGTAAAAACTAAAATGCATATCTTGAAAAATGTAATAAATTTTTCCCACAGAATAGGAATAGAAAGACCAAAAATATCTGTTTTATCAGCAACAGAAGAAGTTTTAGAAAGTGTGCCAAGTTCTATTGAAGCAGCAGAAATTACAAAGTTAGCCAAAGAAGAAAATTTAAATGCTGATGTTTTTGGTCCTTTAGCATTTGACAATAGTATTTCAAAAAAATCAGCAGCAATAAAAGGAATTAAAAATTTAGTTGCTGGTGAGGCAGATGTATTGTTAGTGCCAAGTGTAGAAACTGGAAATGCGTTAGTAAAAATGCTGATATATTTTAGTGGAGCATGTGCCGCAGGAGTTGTTGTCGGTGGAAAAGTGCCAGTCGTTATAACAAGTAGATCTGATGAAGCTCAAGCACGGTTAGCTTCTATTGCAGCTGCAGTTGTTGCATTGGACTAAATGATTCATTGAATTTCAAAAGAAATTCATTTAAATAAATTTAAATATAAAGGAGAGAAATGGCAATTACATACTTAAAAAAATCACCAAAAACATCATCAACTGATGACACAAAAACAAGAGAAATAGTGGAAAATATTCTAAAAGATATTGAGACTAGTAAAGAAGAAGGTTGTAAGGAGCTTTCAAAAAAATTTGATAAATATGAAGGTGATGTAATTGTTTCAAAAGAAAAAATTGAAGAAATAAAAAAAAATTTAGATCAAAAAACTAAAGATGATATTCAGTTTTCTCATGAAAGAGTAAGAAAATTTGCTGAAGCACAATTAAAAAATTATGGTCAGGACTTTGAGGTTGAATTATCTGATGGTTTATTTGCTGGACAAAAACTTATTCCAGTAAATACAGCAGGTTGCTACGTGCCAGCAGGGAGATATGCTCATATAGCTTCAGCTGTAATGAGTGTAACAACAGCAAAAGTTGCTGGGGTTAAAAATATTTTAGTTTGCAGTTCACCAAAACCTGGAGTTGGAGTACATCCATCAATTGTTTATACAGCTGACTTATGCGGAGCTGATGTAATAATGAATTTGGGTGGTGTGCAAGCTATAGCAGCAATGACTAATGGTTTGTTTGGAAATGCCCCTGCAGATATTTTAGTTGGTCCAGGTAACCAATTTGTTGCTGAAGCAAAAAGAATTTTATTTGGAAAGGTTGGTATAGATTTATTTGCAGGTCCAACAGAAATTGCGGTTATTGCAGATGAAACTGCAGATCCTGAAATGGTTGCATATGATTTAGTTGGACAAGCAGAACATGGTTACAATTCTCCAGCTTGGTTGTTTACTAAAAGTAAAAAAGTTGCAGATTATGTAATGGAAAGAGTTCCAGAATTGATTGCAGATTTACCAGATCTTCCAAGAGAAAACTCAGGTGCTGCATGGAGAGATTATGGTGAAGTAATTCTTTGTGACACTGATGAAGAGATTGCTAAAGTTAGTGATGAATACGCTCCAGAACATTTAGAAGTCCAGACCAAAAATTTACAATGGTACCACGACAGATTAAAAAATTATGGATCTTTATTCATTGGTGAAGAAACAACAGTTGCTTATGGAGATAAATGCTCAGGCACAAATCATATTTTACCAACAAAAGGTGCTGGAAGATACACTGGTGGTTTGTTTGTTGGAAAATTTATTAAAACATTAAGTTTTCAAAGAATGAGTAAGGCCGCAACAAAAGAAGTTGGTGCTGCTTGTGCAAGAATTTCTAGATACGAAGGAATGGAAGCGCATGCTAGAACAGGTGACGTCAGATTAAGAAAATACGGATTTTCTAATTAATAATTAATTGGTTAATTTTAAATCTAAATAGAGCGCTGCAGACCAAGAAAAATTATTTGCTCCCATAGGTTTACCATTCTTGCAACTGTAATATTCATGAAATCCTTTTTTTTCTACCAATCTAATAGTGCTTTGTTTAATTTTTTTTGAATATTTTTCGTCCTTATTCATGAGACCCTTGCATATAAACCAATTACAATTAACCCACACAGGACCTCTCCAATAACGTTTTTCCTCGAAGCTTTTGTGATTAGGTTTTATTGAAGAAAAGAAATATTTTTCTTTTAAGTTATGTTTTTTTAAATTTTTGATTAGAACATTATTTATCTTATGATTGTTAATGTCGGCAAACAAAACTAAGTAATTTGTTATTGATGGGACTGATATTTTTTTTTTATTTCTTAAATCAAATGAGAAAAAAGTACCTTTTTTTTTGTCAAAAAATCTTAAAATATTTCTCTCAGTAAATTTAACATAATTAATAATTTTTGAGCTATCTAGATTAAATTTTTTTAAAAGAATGATTAAATCTTTATTTGCTTTAAGAAATATAGAATTAAATCCAATATCAACAACATTGAATAATGCAGTATTGTAAATTTTTTTTGGATTATATTTTTTTTTTCTTAAATCGTTTTTAATCGTTACATATCTATCATAGTCAATATTTAAAGGTCTATGTTCTGGATTAACAACTTTATTATCAGCTCTTTTGTATTGTATATTTTTTTCAATTTTAACTTTACTCATTGGTCCATCCCAAAGCGAAGAGTTATCATAACCACTTTCCCAAGGATGAAGTATTGAAACTAAACCAGTTTTTTTGGGATCTCTATTTTTAATAAACCACTCATGAGATTTTTTAATTTTTATTATAAATTTTTTAATTTCTTTTTTTTGTTTTTTAGAAATTTTGTTTTTGTCTATTATTTGTTTTAAAATACTTGCAAGTACTGGTGGCTGAGTTATCCCAGACGAGCGAACTTTGTTTCCACAATTCCAAGCCGTATGGTTAGGATAATAATTTGTGTTTGTATTATGAAACAATATATGTGGAACCATTCCGTCTTTCCATTGCCCATCTAAAAGTGTCTTAATTTCTTTTAATGCAAAATTTAAATTAAAATAAGAATATCCTAATGCAATAAATGCTGAATCCCAGTTCCATTGAGCAGGATAAAGTTTGTTATTTGTTGGTAAGGTATATCCTCTTTTTCTATTTCCAATTAAAATTTTTTGAGCATTTTTAATAAACCTATTCATTATCCTTTAACGCTTCCTGCTGTCAAACCACTCACTAAATATTTTTCAAAATAAACAAATATAAACAATACAGGCAATGTTACTACAACTGATCCTGCCATTAAATATTGTCTAGGCGTTTCAGCATCTCCACTTAAGTATTGAATAGCTCTTGATAATGTAAATGAATTTGGATTATCCAAAAACATTAAAGAAAATAAAAATTCATTCCAAGCAATCATAAAAACATACAAAGCAACAGATGAAATAGCTGGAATACTTAAAGGAATTATAATTTTTGTAATTATTCCAAACCAACTTAATTTGTCTAATATTGCAGCTTCTTCCAATTCTTTTGGTATACTTTTGAAGTATCCTTGTAACATATAAATAGCTACTGGGAGTGTTGTTGCTGTATACACAATTAATAAACCCTCTATTGAATTACGTAAACCTAATTGACTAAATATTGTATACAACGGAATAACAAGAACTATTGCAGGAAACATGTATATTATAAGAATAGATGTAGACAAAAATGTTTTTCCAAAGAAATTTAATCTCGCAACTGCATAAGCAGCAGGTATTGCAAAAAGAAGAGTGATAATAACAGTACCGACAGAAACAATTGTACTAATCACAATGTATTTTCCAAATTTATAAGATTTAAAAATTACAAAATAAGATTTAAATAAATCTTTTATATCTTGGCTGAAATTTATACTAAAATCTAAAGGATTAACTAACAATGCTATTTGCGTTTTAAAACTTGTTACTAACATCATGTAAAATGGAAAAAGTATTACAAATGAAAAAAATAAAATTCCAAATAAAGTTAAAAAATCAAATAAAATTACTTGAGTAGAGTGTTCTTCTTTTAAACCTATAAAAGTATATTTACTAATTTTATTGGTAAAAAAGTATAATATTAAAAATACGCCAACATTATACCAAATTGGTAATTTTTGTATTAAGTAACCATCAAAAAAAACGAATATGGAAGAAAAAATTATGGATTTATAAATTGATTTAATTCTATCACCTATTCCTAAGTGAGCTAATGATATTAAAAAACCAAATATCAAAATTATTTCTATATTAAAACTATTAATACTTAGACCTTGCAATGTTGCTAATATCTTCCAAATCGAAATTAAAAAAATTAAAAAAAAAGTAGATATCAATGAAAATAATATTGTATTTTTAATTCTCATCTACTCTCTTTCCTAAAAGTTTAAAATAAAAAAACATAAACATTAAAAGCAAAACAACGATTACTATTGAAACAGCGGAGCCCATTCCGATGTCTGATATTGCAAAACCTTGTTGATAAACATTTATTGGTAAAGTTCTTGTTCCTGATGCACCTCCAGTTAATAAAAAGACGTCCTCAAATTTATTAAAATTCCATATAAATCTAATCATGAACAAAATCGAAATTACTGCAGTAATTTGGGGTAGTGTAATATTAAAAAATTTTTGAAAAGGACTTGCTCCGTCAACATCAGCAGCCTCATATAGTTCTTTTGGAATTGCTTGAAGTCTCGCAAGAATAAATAAAAAGGCTAAAGGAAAATACCTCCAAATTTCAAACATTATGACTGTTGTAAGCGCTAACCTTAATTTAAAATCAAAACCCAAAATACTGATTTCAATATATTTTTGTCCAAGTAGGTTTATTGGAGTTTCAATAATTTGATAATTTAATAATAAACTATTTAAGGTACCGCTATTTGGGTCTAGTAAAAGTTCCCAGGTATAAGCTAAAGCTACAACTGGAGCAACATAAGGAAAAAGTAGAACGCTTCTCATAAATGTTCTTCCATAAAATTTTTGATTTACCATTTGAGCAGTTAAAATACCGAATACTATTGAGCCAACAGTTCCAAAAAATGTGTAATAAAAAGTTGTTAGGAGTAAATCTATAAATTCATTTTCAAATAAAACTTTTTTAAAGTTTTTGAAAGTAAAGTTAGTATTAAGCAATATATTATCGGATTTACCGTCTAATTTAGGTTTGATTGATTTAAGATTTTTTTTATCTATTTTTGAACCATCATTTGTTACAAATATTACTTGGAAATTTTCCTTATATTTAGCAGGCCAATTTCCAAATTCACATTTCAAGTTATATTTTTTGTAAGAGCATCTTGGATCTAAATTTTCAATTTCAAAATTTTTTGGAAAATTATCTTGAAATGAAACATCTCTTATCTCTTGAATTAATGAACTATTTCTTAATTTATATAATATTTTTATTTTAGAGGGCTCATCAGAAATAGATTTTACAATTTTTTTTGCTCTAGGTTCTGGAATTCGGATATCTTTTAATTCAACTTCTTTAAAGCTAATCCAAACATTTGCAAAAATTGGAAATAAAATTATTGAAAAAACAAGAAGGACTGCAGGTAAAGTTAAGATGTATGCAGTTTTTTTTTCTGTATTAGCTAAAGTGTCATTCATAAAAAAAGCGGATAATATATATTATCCGCTTTTTTAAAAAATTTAAATTAATTGAATTTAGCTAATGATTTGTTAATCATATCAACAGCTTCATCGACATCAATTTGATCATCAACATAAAGTCTAGTGATTCTGTTTATAAATTGAGAATTTATGACTTTTGACGCTCTTGATAGTTCACCTTCTTTAACACCCCATCTATTTGCAGTATCTAAACCAGCTACAATGTTATTAATAACATCTGGGTCATATAGATCTGACAAAGGAGCTTTTCTATCAACTCCAACAGGTAGTTTGCTCCAAGCTTTTGTGAAAGCTTCAGGGTCACTTGAATTTCCTCTTCTTACTGGAAATTTACCTTCTGGAGCTATAGATAATGTGCTTGTATAACCTTCATCCATTGAGTACATGATAAATTGTTTAGCTTCATCTGTATCAGCATCAGCTGTTATACCAAAATATCTAACATCTGCCCATGCAGCACCTTTCTTATTACTAGGTCCACTAAAATTAGTAATGAAACCAGTTTTAGAAGCTAGCTCAGGTGATGTTGGATCACTGTTAATTGTTGGTGGAGCTGAGTCTCTTAAACCTGCAAGCTCATCCATAATGAATGGAGACCAAATAATCATTGGAGTTTTTCCTGCAAAGTAAAGTGCTCTAGATTGTTTCCAGTATAATTCTCCTGGAGGACTTGCTTTAGCAATCACTTTGTAAAACTCTAATGCTTCTTTAAGTTTCTTACCTTGTTTTTTGATACCACCCTTTTTAACAATATTAACTCCATTTGCTAAAAGAACGTGCTCTAAAACTTGACTCATGAAATTTTCATCAGTTTTAGTTGCAGCAACAAAACCAAACATTCCGTTTTGTTTTGATAGCTTCTCAACAGCAGCTACGATGTTTGCGTAGCTTGTTGGTGGTGCTAAATCTGCATTTTCAAAAAGATCTTTTCTATAAACAACCATTTGTGTCCATCCATCAACTGGAACGGCTGCAATCTTTGAACCTTTTTTTGCCATGTTAAGTGCACCTGGTGCAAATGTATCTTTACCAAGTTCTTTAACAACAGCGTTATTAGCATCTACATCTAAAATTCCTGCTTCAGCCCATGGTAATACATATTGTAAAGTGTGATAGATAACATCAGGTAAGTCTCCTGCTGCTGCAGCAGCTGTAGCTCTAGTTCCCAAATCTTTTTCTTCTACCGGGATCACATCCACTTTAATACCTGTTTTAGCTTCAAAAGCTTTAGCCATTTCCTCTTGCTTAGCCATTCGGGCAGGCTGAACTTCTGTAGTCCAAAACTTTATGTCTGCGTAAACAATATTCGAAATAAAAAACGAAATTACGCAAAACATTTTAATTATATTTTTCATTTCCCCTCCTAATTTATATTTAAAACTATATTAAAATGATTCTATTTAGCAAAGAAAAGACTGACACATATCAGGTATGTGTTTGATTCATGGTAATTATTCATAAAAATGGGAAAATATTAAAATTAGTCAATTATAGGTTGTGTTATGATTTTAATCTTTTTCCATTTTCATCAAAAATAAAAATGTCATTTAAATCAAAACCTATGGAACTCCCTATTTCAACATTGCTCGGAATTTTTGCACTTAATTGGTGTTCATCTTTTTTCATATATACAATTTTTTCATTACCAAGGTTTTCAATTAATTCTATTTCAGGATTAAAAGTAAATTTTGTATTCTGATTTGCTTTTAAATGTTCAGGCCTAATACCCACAAAATGTTTAGATTTATTTAATTTTAATTTATCAAATTGAATGTCGTTACCTAACAATTTAATTGTATTTTTAGAAATAACATTTTCCTCGTTCACTTCTAAAATATTCATTTTGGGTGTGCCTATAAATTGTGCAACAAAAATATTTGCTGGATCGTTATAAATTTCCTCAGGAGTACCAACCTGTTCAATATTTCCTTGATTTAAAATAACTATTCGGTCAGCCAGGGTCATAGCTTCCACTTGGTCATGAGTCACATAAATCATATTTGTTTTGATCTGGTTGTGTAATTTAGATATTTCAACCCTCATTTCAGCTCTTAATGCAGCATCTAAGTTAGATAAAGGTTCATCAAATAAAAATATCTTTGGATTTCTTGTAATAGCTCTTCCTATTGCCACTCTTTGTCTTTGACCTCCAGATAACTGTTTTGGTTTTCTCTCTAAAAGCTCCTCAATTTTTAATATTTTTGCAGCTTGCATTACTTTTGTGTTGATTTCTTCCTTTGGTCTTTTCTCAATTTTTAGACCAAAAGACATGTTTTCATAAACATTCATATGAGGATAAAGAGCGTAAGATTGAAAAACCATTGCAGTTTGACGTTTCGAAGGATGAAGTTCATTAATTTTTTGATCATTAATAAAAATTTCACCTTCATCTATTTTTTCTAATCCGGCAATCATTCTTAGAAGAGTTGATTTTCCACATCCAGATGGTCCAACTAATACAAGAAACTCATCTTCTTTACCTAAAAGATTAAAATCTGTTATTATTTTATTAGATCCAAATGATTTGTGTACCCCAGTAAATTTTATGTTAGCCATTTTATTTTTTTATACTTTCTAAAACATCAACTCCAATTTGTTTTAATATGTGGATTATATCAATTGGAACCCAGTTTTCACGAATTTTTCCTTCATCATGGTGATAAAAATCCATAACTCTCATAGTTACTTTTTGGTTTTCAGATTTATATCCTAACCAATCCTCAGTTCCATATATTGCCTGAATACTATTCCATCCTGCTGTTAAAGAAAATTTTCCATCCCCTAACTCACAATAATGGCCAAGTTTCCAATAATTTCTTTCCTTAAAAGTTTTTCTAAAAGGTAATTGGTGATTGTCTACAAATCCCTCTAAAGATCTGGCAGTTCCAATACCACTTGGTCCATACCAAATCATTTTTTCATGCCAAAAATTTTTTTGTGGATGGTTTATTAATCTCTCCTTAAGATCTTTATCAGAAGAAACCTCTAATTCAGGTTTTATATTTAAACTTCTCTGCATGATAAGAGATTGCTCTAAACTTTCTTTAGAAATTTCCATATCTTTTTCAAAAAAATTTACACCATCTGTGTTAATTGGATTTAACCAATTTCCTTCAGATCCTCTTGAAAGATTAATTGGATTTGATCCAGTTTGTATTAATAGATCTATTAAATCGATTAAAATATAACTCTCAATAATTTTACCATCTTTAAGCTGATGAATTTCACAACACTTTAAATTTACCATTTTGTTATTAGGTTGAATGCCCAACCAGGTATTTTTAAACACTCCTGATAATGAAGAAATTGAACCTACTTGGATTTTATCTCTAAAAGCGCCACTAATTACTATTTGCTCTCTTCTTTCAAGATCAGGAAATGAATTAAAAAGAGGTTTCCAAAATTTTTCCTTAAAATCATCAACTCCTACAAATTCATTTAATGGGTAAAAACAATTAACATTAATATTCTGAGAAAACGCATTTTTAAGGTTTTGATCAAGCTTAGAGATACCATCATTTACTATCGAATTTAAATATTTTCTGACAACTTGTTTGGACTTATAATTTTCTTCTGGTGAGATGACTATTTTTTCTACTTTCTCTTGACCCTTAAGACCTGTATCAAATTGTTCTATTTGCATATATTTTTTGTTAGATAATTTTACTATCACAAAATATAGTTTAAAAAAATATGAATAATAGATTAGCTAAATTTAAAGATCTTGTTCCAAGTACTTTGCCATTTGTTGAGGGCAAGATGGATGGTCATAAAGAAAGAAAAAATTATTCTATTGTAGGCCCAGGTGTCGCAGAAGATAGTAAACAATTTGTTAAAATACCAATGCCACATAGTTTTAATCTAGGTGCTGTGTCTGCTATGCCTAAAAATGGTTCTGGTTTACATAGCCATACAACTGCAGAAGTTTTTATTATTTATTCTGGTAAATGGAAATTTTATTGGGGAGCTGAAGGAAAAGATGAAACAATATTAAGTACTGGAGATATTATCTCTATGCCCACAAATATGTTTAGAGCATTTGAAAATGCGGGTGATGAAGAAGGTTTAATTTTTGTAGTTTTAGGTGGAGACGATCCTGGAATAATAACTTGGGTTCCAAGTGTCTTAGAAAAAGCAAAAAAAACAGGTATGGCGCTTTTAAATGATAATTCATTAATTGATTTATCTTTAAATGAAATTCCAAAAGGGAAAA
Source organism: uncultured Pelagibacteraceae bacterium (assembly GCA_902556505.1). Lineage (GTDB taxonomy): Bacteria > Pseudomonadota > Alphaproteobacteria > Pelagibacterales > Pelagibacteraceae > Pelagibacter. The sequence continues at coordinate 96,472 of CACDWM010000001.1, read as the reverse complement.
GTGTTCTTGAACCAATTTCTGAAGAAGAAATAAAAAAATTTGATAATTACAAACTAGATCAGCTAGAAAAATTTATATGTAAAAATAATGAAAATTCTAAACAAGTTAATAAAATAAACGATAATTTTGATTTAATTCAAATTCTTGGAAATAAATTTGAAAATAAAGAATACGCTCCATTAATAAATCAAGATACTGGATTTAACCTTTCAATTTTAAAATGTAACAAAGGACAAATAACTAATTTAAAGTTTGAAAAACCTACAATATTGTTTTCAAGAACTGGTAAGTGGGAAATTATGATTGATGATTTTCAATGTATTTTAAATCCCAAAGATACAATTTCTATCCCAATCAATTCAAATGTTAATATAAAGATAAATGAACAAGAGAATTGTTACTTAAATTGTGTAACTCAAATCTAATGAAAGGATTTGATCAAAAATATAAAAACTTTCCTGATTATATTCTTAAAATAACTAAACAAATTTGGGAAAACAAAGATGTTGAGTCTATTGCTCAATTTTACACTGATAATATTCCTGTTAGATCTCCATTTGGAGTTACTTATGGAAACAAACCTGTAATTGATGCAACTTATGCAACCTTAAAAGAATTTCCTAACAGACAGTTGCTTGGTGAAGATGTGATCTGGAATGGAAATGATGATGTGGGTTATCATTCATCTCATAGAATTTTAAGTAAAGGAACACATCTTGGTGATGGGTCATATGGTAAACCAACCGGTAAAGATATTTACTATAGAGTAATTGCTGATTGTGCTTGCAAAAATAATCAAGTCTATGATGAATGGATTGTCCGTGATCAAGGTGCAATGGTAAGACAAATAGGATTTACACCAAAAGAATTTGCCCAAATGATTATTGATAAAGAAGGAGGCACCGACAAAGCACAACAATTATTCAATTCAAGCTCTGAGATGAAATCAGATTATAAACAAAGCGTTGTGCCTGATGACTCAGCTGGGGGTAAATACTCAAAAATATTGAAAAATATCTTTAAAAATAACTATGATTTTTCTGATTATGCAAGAGCTGCAACTATCTATTGGCCTGGAAATAAAATTGGACATGGAAGAGAGGATATTGAAAAATTTTGGAATAATTTAAAATATACTTTGAGTGATATAAAGTTTTCAATAGAGCATGTTGGTTATTTGGAAGAACCAGATAAAAATCCCAAAGCGTCAATAAGATGGTTTTTAGAAGGTAATCATTCTGAAGACAGTTTAGATTTTGGAGAAAAATCAAATAAAAATATTTTTATAATGGGGATAAACCATGCAGAAATAGTTGATGGAAATGTTATAAGAGAGTGGGTTTTGTTTGATGAAGTTGCAATTTGGAAACAAATTTTAATTAAATAAATTATGACAAAAATTAAAACAACACATGTGGGTAGTTTGCCTAGATCAAATGAATTATCTGAACTCTTGTTTAAGAAAGATCAAAAAGAACAAATAGATTTTAATCAATTTGATAAGGTTGTTCAAAAAGATGTTAACAAGATTGTTAAAAAACAAATCGAGGTTGGAATTGATTATATTAGCGATGGTGAGATGTCTAAGATTAGTTACGCTACTTATGTTAAGGATAGAATTGATGGATTTTCTGGAGAGAGTGAGAGAAAAGCGCCTAAAGATTTAGATGACTTTCCTTCTTTTAAAGAAAGAATTGCAAAAACAGGTGGTACTCCAACTTATACAAGACCATGTTGTACTAGTGAATTAAAAATTAAAGATAAAACTTCCCTAACCAAAGATATTGATAATTTTAAGCAAGCATTAGAAAAAAATAATCATAAAGATGGTTTCATGAACGCTGCTTCGCCAGGGGTTATTTCAGCTTTTTTACCAAATAAATTTTATAAAAATGATGATGAGTATTTAGAAAACTTATCTAACCTTATGAAAGATGAGTATGAAGAAATTACATCAAATGGATTAAAACTTCAGTTAGATTGTCCAGATTTAGCTCTTGCTAGACACATGACTTTTAAAGATTTATCAGAATCTGAATTTCTAATTAGAGCTGAAAAACAAATAGAATGTCTAAATAATGCTATTAAAAATATCGACAGCTCTAGTATAAGACTACATATCTGTTGGGGAAATTATGAAGGACCTCATCTACATGATATTCCGTTAGAAAAGATAATGCCAATTGCATTGAAAGCTAATGTACAGACTTATCTAATTGAGTCATCTAATCCAAGACATTCTCATGAGTGGCAAATTTTTCAAAATATAAATATTCCAAAAGATAAAATAATTGCCCCAGGTGTAATAGATTCTACAACAAATTTTGTAGAACATCCCGAAGTTGTAAAGAATAGAATTTTAACCTTTTCTAAGGTCATTGATGCTGAACAATTATTAGCTGGGACTGACTGTGGATTTAGCACATTTGCTGGCTTTGGCAATGTAGATGAAAATATTGTTTATAAAAAGCTGGAGTCGTTAGTGAGTGGAGCGGAACTTGCGTCAAAAGTGATTTAAATTATCACTTTTATTCATCTTCTAGAATAGATATAATTTTTATACTTAAGTAATAGTTTAACAAATAAATATAGAGAGAAAACATATGAGAAAAATACTAGTTACTTTATTGTTTCTACTTTTTGGAACTTCTGCATTTGCAGATTGTAACATAAAAAGTGGTTCGATAAATATTTTGGCTAATGATTTTCCTGCATTAAGAACTTTCGTTGAAACTTCTAAACAATGTAAAGGAAGTGCTGATTTTAAAGTGACTCACTCATCTGAGCATAATAAAATCGCTGTGCCAGCTTTGACTGCAAATCCATCTGAGTTTTCAGCAAGAATTGCAGCTAATAGTTCAATTGTTCCTTTGATGAACCAAGATTTAATTAGACCATTAGATGATCTTGTTAAAAAATATGGAAAAGGAATTCAAGATTCTCAATTAATCACAATCGATGGAAAAGTAATGGCTGTAGCGTTTATGGCTAATACTCAACATTTGTATTACAGAGAAGATGTTTTGAAAGACCTTGGTATAGCTATTCCAAAAACTTATGAGGAAGTAGTTGCAGCATCTGAAAAAATTAGAGCTTCAGGTAAAATGCAATATCCTTACGCAGCTGCATACAAAGCTGGTTGGAATTTAGCAGAAGAATTTGTGAACATGTTTATTGGTCACGGTGGTGAATTCTTTAAATCTGGAAGCGCAGAGCCTAATATTAATAATGCTAAAGGCGTTGCTACTTTAAATATGTTAAAAAAATTGTCTGAATTGAGTAACCCTGATTACTTAACTCATGATAGTGAAGCAATTAAAGTGGAATGGGAATCTGGTAATGTTGCATTGATGACATTATGGGCATCTAGATCAGGAACACTTTTAGATGATGAAGGTGATCCTAACATTACTAAGGCAACTAAATTAACTGGACCTGCTACTGTAGGTGGAGGAAATATTCCAGCTGCTACATTATGGTGGGATGGTTTCACACTTGCAAAAAACAGATCTGATGCAGATGCTGAGGCAACATTTAGATCTTTAGCGCATGCAGCATCAAATAAGAAGATGGTTGCTGACGCTGCTGATCAAGCCGTTTGGTTAGTAGAAGGGTTTGTACCAGGACCAAAATCTATTGGTGTTATCGAAGCTGTAAAAATGGGAGCAAAACCATATCCAATGTTACCGCAAATGGGTTTAATGCATGGTGCATTAGGAAGTGAGATTGTTGAGTTTTTACAAGGTAAAGAGTCAGCTGAACAAGCATTGAAAGATGTTGAAGCTGCTTACATTAGTAAAGCTAAAGAACAAGGCTTTCTATAAAATCTAAAACTTATAAGTGGGGATTTACTCCCCACTTAATCAATATTTAAATGCCTAATAAAACTTTTTTCTGGTTTTTCTTACCTACAGGTTTAGCAATGATCCTGTTTATTGGGTTACCAATTATATCTACCGGCATTCAATCTTTTTACGCACAACATGATCAAGTAGTAAAAGAAGTTAAAAAATGTGACCCTTTTGGATGTACCGTTTCAATTGTCGTCGATAACGAAGAAACCTCGAAAATTAGAGAAGCAAAGCCTCTTGGAAAATTTAATGGTTTTGGCACTTATACTGATCGAAATCATTTAGCAGTTGAGGAAATAAAAAAATTTTGGAATGAAACTGAAAGTTTTGGTGCTTTTGTAGACCAAGTAACTAATCTTCCCTTTTATAAAGCTCTAATATTTACTTTAACTTATTGTTTGTTTGTTACGCCAAATGTACTCCTATTAGGGTTTATTATTGCATTAAGTTTAAACGCAGTTGCTAGAAAAATTAGAGGACCTTTAATCTTTGGTACAATTTTACCAATGATTGTTACACCATTGGTTGGATCATTGGTATTATTTTGGATGATAGACTCACAAGGGATAATTGGAGCAAATATTCAAAATTTAATGAATGATCCATATTTATCACTTAAATCCTCGAAAACATTAACTTGGATTACAATTATTATTTATGGGATTTGGCATCACTCCCCTTTTGCTTTTGTGGTTTTTTATGCAGCACTTCAAACAGTCCCTCAAGAACCAATTGAAGCTGCAATTATAGATGGAGCATCAAGAATTCAAAGAATTAAACATATAGTTTTACCGCATATTTATCCTGTAGTTACATTTGTTGCTTTGATTTCTTTAATGGATAACTTTAGAGTATTTGAGCCCATTATTGGTTTTAGCGCTGAAGGAAGTGCACAATCATTATCTTGGTTAATCTATGATAATTTAGTTAATGAGGAAGTAATATTGTTTGGTTCTGCTGCAGCTACTTCAATGATGACTATTATTGGTATAGCTATTCTGCTAGCACCAGTATTAATTAGAACTTGGAAAGAATTTAAAACAGCGAGATAATTATGGATTATGGACTAGATACAAAATCAACTCGTTTAAAAACTTTTAATACTATTTTTATTATCACTTGGTTGTTAATTGCTTGCTTCCCTTTTATTTGGACTTTTTGGGGATCATTTAAAGTAAGAGCTGATTTCTTTTCAAGATCTGATTGGTGGTATGCTATATCAGCATTTAATACCTTAATTGAAACAGGCGGACAATTTACAACTAATGCTTATACTCAGGCTTGGACTGAAGGTGAATTTTGGAAAGCATCAAAAAATACAATTATAGTTACAGTATTTGTTGTTAGTATTTCTTTGTTTTTAGGAACTTTAGGAGCATACGCTCTTTCAAGATCAACTGAGAAATATGCTTTTTGGATTTTAATGGCAGCTTTAATTTTTAGAGCTATGCCACATATAACTTTAGTATCAGGATATCTTTTTCCTTTCTTTGAATTACAGATTTGGGGAATTCTTCCAACTACAATTGTTGTTTTGGTTGCTATAAATCAACCTTTTACACTATGGTTACTCTACTCCTTTTTTAAAACAGTTCCTAAAGAGCTTGACGAAAGTGCTTTAATAGATGGTTGTTCGTATTTTCAAGCTTTTAGACATATAATTATGCCTGTGATGTGGCCTGGAGTAATTACAGCAGGGTTATTTAGTTTAATGTTAGCTTATAATGATTTTACAGTAACAGCATTACTTCTTAATCAAGAAAATCACACTATGGTTCCAAAAATACAAAGTTATTTAGGTACTAATCAACATGAAGGAAATTTAATGTGGGCAGTTTCTGCGGTTGTATCTGCTACCGCACCTTTATTTATGCTTGTTATGTTTTTCCAAAGACAGGTCATTAGTGGTTTAACTGCTGGAGCTGTAAAAGGTTGAAATATTATAAAGCATTACTTTTTGGTTCGATTGGATCTATTGTTGAAACTTCAGAAATTCAGAGAAAATCATTCAATAAAGCATTCAAACAATATGGACTAGATTGGTATTGGACCAAACGAGAGTATCTAAGTTTATTAAGTAAATCTGGTGGCAAAGATAGAATATCAAGATATGCCAAAAAGAAAAAAATTAAAGTAAACTCAGTATATTTAAGAAATTTAAAGACTAAAATTTTTAATAATTATCTTAAAAAACATCAGCTTAAATTAAGGCCAGGTGTTAAAAATTTAATTTCTTTATGCAAAAAAGAAAATATAAAAATTGCATTTGTTTCATCTACATCTTCAAACAATATAAATGCAATCATATATTGTTTAAGAAATTCAATTAAAAAAAGAGATTTTAACTTTATAGGAAATGCAAAATTAGTAAAAAAATTCAAACCTAACCCAGATATATACTTATTAGCACTTAAAAAACTTAAGCTTAAAGCTAATGATTGTATAGCCATTGAAGATTCTCAAGAAAGTTTAAATTCAGCTAGGCAAGCTAGAATAAAATGTATAATTTTTCCTGGAAAATTTCATTCTTCAAAAAAATTTATTGGAGCTTATAAAAAAGTTTATAGGCTTAATAAAAATATTATTTTGAGATAAATTCTTTTACTAAATTATTAAATTGATCAGGCTGTTCTAAGTGAACATTATGAGCACAATCTTTAAATATTTCTAAACGACTATTTTTAATATTTTTATTTAGAGTATCAACTTGATCAAAATTATATGAAGTATCTTTATCACCCCATATTATTAGAGTTTCACAATTTATATTTTTTAAATTTTCTTTACCTCTCCAATTTTTCATTGCTAATAGTGCATTATCAGCAGCTTCTAATGAAACATTTTTAACAGCATTTTCACAAAGGAAATAATTTTTGTCCTTATCACCTTTTACAAACCACTTAAGAGGTACTCTAGAAAAAGAGAGTTGTGTACCTTCTTTTTTAAGTTTTTCCCTTGTTTCATCCATAGTCTCAAATCTTCCCGGGATATCTCCAATGGATCCTGTTGCAAAACAAATTAATTTATTAACTCTATCCCCAATCAATTTTGTAATTTCTTGAACAATCATTCCTCCCATTGAATGACCAATTAAATTGAATTTATCGATCTTTTTTTGATCTAATACATTTATAATTTCTTTAGCCATTTTATTAATAGAATCTAAAGATTTTACATTATGACTTTCTCCAAATCCTGGGAGAGCTGGGGTAATCACACGATAATCTTTTGAAAAAAATTCTTTTTGAAAAGTCCACATTTCAGATGAGCCTAGATAACCATGAACTAAAACAAAAGGAAACCCTTCGCCTAAATCATCTACGTAAATATTGCTCATAATATTTCCTTAATAATGAATAAAGTTAAAATAGACATAAAACATATAATAAAAACATTAATTACTTTCCAAATTTTTTTGCTGTTAGCATACTTCGATAAATAATTAGATAAATATCCTAATATAAAAAAAAATAAAAATGATGCTATAGACGCACCTATCCCAAATAAAATTTTTTGGTTAAGTAAATAATTTTTTGAAAAATTTCCAAGAAAAAAAACTGTATCAGAATAAACATGTGGATTTAAATATGTAAATCCTAAAGTTTTAAATACAATATTTAATTTTGAAATATTATTTGGCTCAATGCTAAAATTAATATCAGAATAATGAGATTTTATTTTTTTAAAAATAAAGTGTAGTAAAAATAAAATTAAAAATAAATTTAAAATTAATTCAATTAAAGAGTTAAAATATTGATTAAAATAATGGAAAAGAAAAATACCCAAAAAAATTAATATCAAATCTGATATTGAGCATATTAAGCAAACAATAAATATGTGTTGTTTTTTTAAACCTTGCTCAATAACAAAAATATTCTGGGCACCTATAGCTAAGATTAAGCTAATCCCAGTAAAGAAGCCTAATACTAGGTATTCCATTAAGGTTTTGGACTACTCTGGATTTGCTGTTAAAGTTTTAATTTCTAGTATATTTTCGTTTGGGTCTTTAACAAAGAAAGTTTCTTGCTCGTATTTTGTTCCTTTAAATCTCAAATAAGGTTCGTCGTAATACTTGGTTCCACTATCCTTTAATCTTTGTTTTAGAGCATCAAAGTCTTTTCTTGATAGATGAACACCAAAATGAGGAACTGAAACATTTCCCATGTCTACATCGTGTCTCTCATTATCTAATTTATGTTCACTTTTATGTAAGGTTAATTCATTGCCCCAAAAATCTACATCTGCCCACTCTTGTGCTGAGTTGTCTAATCTACATCCCAAAGTTTCACTGTAAAACTTTTTTGCGATCTCTAAGTCTCCACACGGGATGGCTAGATGAAAACAATTGGTGTTTTTATACATTTAAACCTCTTTAAATTAAGCAATTAAGTACTATATAAGGCATATTATTTTTTAATCAACAACAACTAAACTGATGAAATATGAGTGATTTTTTACAATCCATAATTGATAGAGATCCTGCTGCAAGGTCTAAGTTAAGTTTAATATTAACTTATCCTGGTGTTAAAGCAGTTTTTTTTCATCGAATAGCAAATTTTTTTAGTACTGCAAAATTTCATTTGATAGCAAGAATCATTTCTCAATTTTCAAGATTCTTAACTGGAATTGAAATTCATCCTAATGCAAAAATTGGAAAAAATTTATTTATTGATCATGGAATGGGTGTTGTTATTGGTGAAACCTCTGACATTGGTGATAATGTAACTATTTACCATATGGTTACTTTAGGTGGAATTGCTCCTAGTATAAATTCAAATGACCAACGAAATATGAAAAGACATCCTACTATAAAAGAGGATGTGGTTATTGGCTCAGGTGCACAAGTATTGGGTCCAGTAGTAGTTGGTAAAGGTGCAAGAATTGGAGCTAATGCAGTTATAACTAAAGACGTTGCAGAAAATGCTGTGATGGTTGGAATTCCAGCAAGAAGTGTTGGTATTGCTGATAGTGAATTTAAACCTTATGGAATTACGTCTGATAGTGATAAAAAATCAGATAATGAATAATACCCAAAACGATTTTATTTCTGGAATAGGAAATACTCCATTAATTAAACTCAGAGCAGCCTCTGAAATTACTGGGTGTAACATTTATGGAAAAGCAGAATTTTTAAATCCTGGAGGATCCGTAAAAGATAGAGCTGCACTTGCTTTAATTAAAGATGCTCAAGAAAAAAAACTAATTGCTAAAGGTGGAACAGTTGTTGAGGGAACAGCTGGTAACACTGGAATTGGTTTAGGACTTTTAGGAAACTCTCTTGGTTATAAAACAATTATTGTAATGAATGATAATCAAACTCAAGAAAAGAAAGATTTGCTTAGAAATCTCGGAGCTGAGTTAAGACTGGTTCCACCTAAGCCTTATAAAGATGATAATAATTTCGTAAAAGTAGCTGCTAGACTTGCAGATGAACTAAGACCTACAAATAATAACGGTGTAATTTGGGCTAACCAGTTTGACAATACTGCGAATGCCAAAGGTCATTATGAAGGGACAGGACAAGAAATTTGGGAACAAACTGAAGGTAATGTTGATGGCTTTGTTTGTTCCTCAGGAACTGGGGGAACTATTTCAGGTGTAAGTAATGCTCTTAAAGAAAAGAACAAAGATATAAAAATTTATCTATCTGATCCAAAAGGTTCAGCTCTTTATAATTATATAAAAAATGGCGAACTTAAGTCAGAAGGTGGATCAATTACTGAAGGTATTGGCTCAAGTAGAGTGACTGCTAACTTTGGTGAGGCAAAAATTGATGACGCATATTCAATTGATGACCATGAGGCTCTGCCTATTCTATATGATTTAATTCAAAACGAAGGTTTAAGTCTAGGAACAAGCTGTGGAATAAATATTGCAGGAGCAATAAGAATGGGAAAAGAGTTAGGGCCAGGAAAAACTATTGTAACTATTCTTTGTGATAGAAGTGACAAATACGCAACTAAAATGTTTAATAAAAAATTTTTAGAAGAAAAAGGTTTGCCGATACCTAATTGGTTTTAAATATAAATTTTATCAGCTAATCCGTAAGTAAGAATAGCACTTAAAATCGTAAGTACTCCAGCAGCTATTACACCTTCACTGTTAGTCTTTTCAGTATGTCCAAGCTTATTTATATAAATAGTATAAATACCAAATATCAAATACATTAAATTTTGAACAAATACTAAATTAAAGAACGCCCAAGTTCCATTTACTCCACCATCTCTAACGAACATAATATAAATAGCCATTAGGAAAGACCCAACAAAAGGAGCTCCAAAAAATCTTGTAATCACAGCTGCTGAATGATCGATGTTATATTGATCCATAAAACTCTTTGTTCCAACTATGGCTCTAAAAGCATAAACAGCGTAAACAAGGAAATGAACAATAAAAATTATTAGATAAACAATTCCATTAAATTTTTCGATCATAAATAATTATTATCAAAAATTTAAATTAAATAAAACAACATAATCAACATTTTTTATGCTCTGAAATTGCATAACTGTCGCGCGCTATAAACACGAGTGACTTTTTAACAATTATGTAACAGTGTTACGTTAAACTAAATAACTTAAAGGAGGTAAAAATGAAGAAAATTTTATTTTTAATAATTTTTTTAACGATCTCAAATTACTCATTAGCAGAGTCAGGAAAATTTAATGCTGCCGGTGCAGGATCATGGTCATTAAATGCGATGGATGCTGGAAATGGAAACATGAGTATTACTTACGACGGTAATGCTGGACTGATGGATAAAGAACCTGGAAGTATTTTTGATAAATCTACTATGCATTGCATTGGCGGGTTAACATTGGTAGCTGGAAAGTTTGATGATGAAACTGGAATGTGTACTTTTTACTTAATGGATGGAGAAAAGGTTTACATAAATTACAAAGGTAAAGGAACTGGTGGCCAAGGTGGAACAGGTACTTTTGTTATTGTTGGTGGAACTGGAAAATATGAAAATATTTCTGGGAGTGGTAATTCAAGTCGACAGAATATAAGAGGTAAAGCTGGAATGGCACACTCAATGAATCAAATGAGTGGTGAATATACTTATTAAAGGAAACATATGATTATAAAAATAGAGGAAAATATAAAATCGTTTTCAGCATGGAGAGATATGGTTAAAGATAATGCTGAAAAAATTAAAGGATTTGGTGCAACCATTATTTTTGCTGGTGTATCAAAAGAAGACGCTTCAAAATTTACAGTAATTGTAAAATATGCAACTATGGAGGGGTTTGAAGCATTTAAAAATGATAAAGAACTTCACGCTGCAAGAGCTGCAGCTGGAGTTGATTTAAATTCTGCAAAAATTACTCCCATGGATGGAGACTTTATGGAAAATTTTTCAGGATAATAAAATAGGAGGAAAAAATGGAAAAAGAAATGTTAGTAGTAGCAAAGTTAAAAGAAGGTACTTTTGAGAAATTCATGGGATTTATGCAATCTCCTGAAGGACTTGCTGAAAGAGCAAAAGTTGCAGTGGTTGAAAAAACAATTGGAACTGTAACTCCAGACAAAAGTACTGTAATGTTTAAAATATTTTGTACTGATGAAGCTGCACTTCATAAGTTTATAGAAGGTACCGAGGTATCAAAACCAATAATGGATGAAGTGTTAGACAGTTACTCAATATATAATTTAACTAAGGTTAAATAGAAAGGAATAACATGTCTATATTAGAGAAATATAGTGCTGCAATAAAAAATAAGGATGAAGCAGTGATGAATGATCTTTTGCATGATGATTTTAAATTCACAATGCATAAATCAGGAAATGTTTTAGGCAAAAGTGATGTTATCAAATGGGCAATGAGCGGCGACATAAATCAAGATAAAGTAAGAGTTGTTTATGAAAATGACGAAGTTGGTGTTCATCATTCATTTGTTACTTTTGATGATGGAAATGTAGAGGCTGTAATGGCAGTTTATAAATATGATAATGGAAAAATTGTTAGTTTAGAAACTGGTGCTACACCTATGCCAAAGTAAGTGAGTGCTATTGATTTTTATTTTTCGATAGGGAGTACTTACACCTACCTTTCTGTAACTAGAATACTTGATGTTGAAAAACAACATCAAGTAAAATTTAATTGGAAACCCTTTTCAGTTAGAGCAATTATGAAGGAAATGAATAATATCCCATTTCCAAAAGATAAGATTAATAAAGTCAATTACATGTGGAGAGATATTGAAAGACGAGCAGAAGGATATGGTTTTTTTGCTAAGACACCAGTTCCCTACCCTTTATCAGAATTCGATTTAGCAAATCAAATAGCAATCTTAGGTTTTGACAAAGGTTGGGGAGAAAAATTTGTGATGCTAACTTATAAAAAATGGTTCCAAGAAGGAAAAGAACCTGCCATTGAACCTAGCATTTCTGAGGTTTGTGCTGAATTAAATTTGAATAAAAATGAAATCATATCTGAAGCAAATTCTGAAAATATAGAGACAAAATATAACGAGAACACAAATTCAGCTCGTGAAAATAAAATTTTTGGTAGTCCATCTTTTATAGTGAAAAATGAAGTCTTCTGGGGAGATGACCGAATGGAAGATGCTATTAAATGGTCTCTTAAATAATTCTATATATTCTCTTAAAATTCATTTAAAATCATTTTATGAGTCTTGTAAATTCATATTTATTTTTAGGCGTTGCAGTTTTTTTGGGTGTTACTTCAAACAGTTTTGCAAAAAGTGCTGAGGGTTTTACACTTCTTGTTCCAAGTATAATTACAGCAATTACAATTGTATTGTGTATGTATGCACTTTCATTAGTAATGAAAAATATTCCTATGGGAATTACTTATGCTTCATTTGCAGGACTAACGATAATTGCAACAGTGATTGTTGGAGTAATAAGATTTAATCAAGTACCTAACTTATATTCATTAATTGGTTTAGCATTCATTATAATTGGTGTACTAATGGTTAACTTACTTGAGAATAACTAAATATGCTTAAAAAAAAATATGCTCAACCTCTGTTTGTTATTTTAATGTCTTTTAGTATGAGTGTAATTATGTGTGGAGTTGTGGTTGCTGTTAATACAGGCATTGGTGAAGGGTTTCTGGGTAGATGGTTTTATTCATGGATTTTTGCATTTCCTGTCGCTTTGATAGCAGCTTTTACAATGGCTCCCATTTTAAAACCCTTTGCGGACAAAATTGCATCTAAAGATTAATTATGAAACCACTTTTTGGATATTTATTTTTAGCTTTAGGTATTTCTTTTGGAATTGCATCTAATAGCTTAGCCAAAATTTCTGAGGGATTTACAAAACTAACCCCCTCTGTTTTATGTATTTTATTCATGTGTATTACTATGTTTTCAATTGCAAAAGCAATGTATGCTCTCCCTGTAGGTTTTGCGTACGCAACATATAGCGGACTTACAGTAACTGGAGTTGTGCTTTTTGCTGTATTAAAATTAAATCAAGTACCCAATCTATATGGAATAGTTGGAATTATCTTAATTATTATTGGTGTAATAATGGTTAATTATCTAGGACGACTAAACTGATACTTTTTTAAAATTTCTGGGAGCTCATGACTTCCATCTTCATTTAGTGGTAACTCATATTCGTTTACAACCGTGCTGGTATCTAAAGGTGAGTATAAATGAGGATACATATCTCCATTAGATGCTTGTTCCCATAATAAATGTTCAAGCTTAAAAGCATTTACTCTTAATAAAACTAAATTTTCCTTTTTAGGGTAATGTTTGTTTAAAGTTTCCTGTACCTGATCCTCCTCTGAAAAATGAATATATCCATCTTTAAGATCTTTGTCTGATCCTCCATATGTCCCTGATTGTTTAGCTTTTTGCCATTCATCTTTATCAATAACTTTAAAAATAAATTCTAAATTCATTTTACCAAGAAGAATTTGGACCTTTTAAAAATTCTATTTCTTCCTCTGTAGACTCTCTTCCTAGGATTTCATTTCTATGAGGATATCTATGAAATTGTCTAACTACTTTTGTATGATCTTGCCAAAATTTTTTTATTTCATTGTAACCTTCGTGCTCTCTTAAATATTTATTTAACAAGTAATAAGCCATTTCATGATCACTAATTTCCTCACTATGAATTAAAGGTAACAACATAAACAATCTTTGATTTACATTCATAGCTTCTAAATAACCTGAATAAACTGCATCGTTTACAATCAATCTAGTTTTTTGATCTTGAACAAAAGCTTTTTTGTCATTTCTAAACATATTTCTTGAAAACTGATCAAATAAAATTACTAACGCCAGACAGCTCATGGGATTATCTTGCCAATCATCATATTCATTTTGACAAGCTAATTCATAATCTTTTAAAAAATTATCTTTAATTTTTTGATCAAAATTTTCATCTTTTTTGAAACGCATCTCAGAAGGGGTTTCTTTAAACCAGAAATCTAGAATTACTTGTGCTCTTTCTGGAATCATTTAGCTACTGGTTTTAATAATTTTAAAACTTTTTGATGATTTTGTTTGTTGTTAGAAACAAGTATATTTCCACCTAACACAGGGTTTTTATTATCCCAGGTAGTTATTATAGCTCCTGCTGCTCTAACAATTGGTATCAACGGATGAATATCCCAAATTTTATTTGCACATTGAGCAACTATTTCAATTCTACCCTCTGCCAATTGACAATATGTTAATGCATCAAAACAAGGAAATTGCATTCTTTTTATAAATTTTTTAATTTTTAATTGTTGTTTTAAAGATAAGTGATGATGAAATGCAGCTGCTAGTTTTGCGTTTGTAAAATTTAGCTTGGCATTAATTTTTAATTTTTTTTTTTTATTATTCTCAAAAACATACGCTGAGTTTTTGTTTAAGTTTAAATAATATTTCTTCATTTTTGGAAAATTAGCCAGTCCTAGAACAGGCTCTCCATTATAATTTAATGAAATAAGATTACTCCAACTAGGATTACCTACAACGTATGATCTAGTTCCATCGATTGGATCAATCACCCAAGAAAATTCACTTTTAGTATTTTTATGACCATATTCCTCACCTATGATTTGGTGATTTGGAAATTTTTTTGAAATTTTAGACCTTATGAATTTTTCAAATGCTTTATCAGATGTTGTTACAGGATCGTAACCTTTGCCTTTCATCTTATTGGTTATCTTAAATGGCTTATCTAACTTAGTGTAATAAAACTTAGTTAAGTCTTTAGCAAGTTGATTTAAAAAGCTTGCATATATTGGATATTTTTTTGTATCAAATTTTTTCACAATGAACTCTTACTATTTAATTTATGTTGATTAAAGTTAAATTTTAAATAATCCTTAGCTTACTATTATGAAAATCGAGCTAGTTGAAAATAAGGTTTATTTTAACAATGGGTCTGAAAAAAAAGAAATTCACCCATTCTGGTTAAGAGAAAGAGTTAATGGTGAGGAGTATTTAGATAAAGGAACTCAGCAAAGACTTTTTGATCCTACCTTTTTAAGTAATGATATTTCAATAAATAAAGTAAACCTTAATGAAAAATATTTAGAGATTGATTTCAATGATGGTGTTAATTCAAAATTAGAAATTGATAAAATTACTTCTGAATTTTCAAAAGAAGATATTGTAATAAAATCTATTGAAAAAACTAAATGGGACTCATCTTTAAAAAATATAAAAAATTTTGAATACCAAGAAAATTTTTACGAAAGTAAAGAGATGCACGATCTACTTGTTTCGTTTTATAAATATGGTTTTGTAATAATTAAAAATATTCCAACATCTAAAAATTATATTGTAGAATTTGCAAATTCTATAGGCAGTGTTCGAAGAACAAATTTTGGTGAATATTTTAATGTAAAATCTAAACCTGATCCAAACGATCTCGCTTATACTTCGTTGGCATTAGCACCTCATACTGACAATCCTTACAGAAATCCTGTACCATGTATTCAAATTTTACATTGTATAGAAAGTAAAGTTTCAGGAGGATTATCAACATTGGTAGACGGTTTTACAGTTACTGAAGATTTAAAAAATCAATACCCAGAATTTTATAAAATTTTAACTGAAGTAAAAGTTAGATTTAGATTCATAGACAAAGATGTAATTTTAGAAACTATCTCTCCTTTGATTGAACTAAATGAGGATAAGATTTTCAAACAGGTAAGATTTAGTCCTAGATTAGACTATGTTCCGGTTTTAGAAAAAGAAAAATTAGATCTTTACTACCAAGCAAGGAAAAAAATATCTGAAATGTATAATTCAGATAAATATAGAATTGAATTTAAACTCGAGCCAAAAGACTTAATGATGATGGATAATCATAGACTGCTCCATGGAAGAACAGCTTATGAGACAAAAGAAGGTGAAAGATTTTTACAAGGTTGTTATATTGATTACGATAGTACTGAGGGAAAACTTAGACACTTAAAAAGAAAGTTTAATCTTTAAACAAGTTTTCTATTTGCGCTTCAGCCTCTTTAATTGATTTTTCATAATCTAGCGCCATTTGGTCTGCACTAATTATATCTACTTTTTTTATACCAAAAAAATTAAGAATAAATTTTAACCAAGGAGTTAAAAAATCTTCTGAACTATTTAGTTTTGTTCCTCCAGAAGTAATAACTAGATATGCATGTTTGTTTTTTAACAATCCCTCTCTTCTACCATTTGGTTTAAATCTAAAAGTTTCACCTATACGAGCAGCTAAATCCGACCAAGCTTTAAGAGTTGCTGGTGGTCCATAATTATAAATTGGTGCTGAAATTATAATTACATCACTATCTTTTAATTCTTTTACAAGCTTGTCAGAAAGCTCAAACATTTTTTTATGTTCTTCTGTTTGGTCTTTTTCATCAATATTCATTCCAGACTCTGTAAGCCCACTTACAAAAAGCATTTCATCATCTAAATCTCTATAAATTACTTCATCTTCTGGTTTTTTAATTTTATCTAAAAGTTTTTTTGCTAAAGCTCTTGAAGTAGAGCCTTTTTTTCGAGCACTGGAGTCTATTTGATAAATTTTCATTAATACCTTTTATCCGAATTTTTGCATAAAAGGAAAGATTTCAATGATATAAAAACCAATAGCTTGTAATTGATTAGTTAAAATTAAAATACCTGTAACTAAAAGAGTTATTCCACCAATTTTTGAAATTAAATTTATGTTTTTCTTAAAATTTTTAGAAAATAACAAAAATCTTTGAATCAAGTATCCAGACAAAACAAAAGGAATAGCAAGACCTAATGAATAAGAAATTAACAAGATTACAGCTCTTGATAAAGTTTCTTCAATAGATGCCAAAGCTAAAATTGAACCTAAAATTGGACCAATACATGGTGTCCAGCCAAAACCAAAAGCCACACCAATCACATATGGAAAAAGAATATTTCTTGATTCTTTTGCATCAAATCTTTTTTCAAAATTTAAATATGGAATATTGATAATTCCAATTAATTGAAGAGAAAAAATTATAATAATTATTCCGGCTGAAATTCTTAACACTTCTGAATTTTGTAATAGCGCCTGTCCCAAAAAAGATGCTGATGCACCTAAAAGAACAAATACAGTTGAGAACCCTAAACAAAATAAAATTAATGGAAAAAAATTGATTTTTTTTTGATTTAAAATTTCTTGTAAAGATTGGCCTGAGATATAGGAAATATATCCAGGTATTAAAGGTAGAACACATGGAGACAAAAAACTTATAAGTCCTGCTCCAAAAGCAATTAAGTATTCAAACATTTATCCAGTATTTTTCATTGCTGCAGAAATACCTGCAATCGATGTCATTAAAGCATCTTCAAGAAATTTTTTATCTAAATTTTTATATTTTTTATTTGTTAATTTATTCATTACATTTGCCTGCAGTATATTTAACATTTCTGTATAGTTATTTCTTATAAATAAAGACTTTCTAAATTCTTTTCTTTCTTTTACCACTTCTTTAGGAGTAATTTTATTATGCAATTTGACCAGTGCCTCAAATTGAAATCTTAATTTTTTACCAATTCTTTTTAGTGATGCATCAGCTAAATTATTTTCATAAATAACTGATATTTCTGGATCCACCTTTGAAATTACCATATCTAAAATATCCATGGTTGACACAAAATATGGCCAATTTCTTTCCATGTCAGTCATTGTTCTTTTAAACTTTTTGATTGATCCGTACCTCAATGCTTCAGTTGTACCGAGCCAAGCAGGTAACATTAATCTAATTTGTGTCCAAGCAAACACCCAAGGGATAGCTCTTAAACTTTGAATATTATCAACATTCTTTCTTTTGGTTGGTCTTGATCCAATTGCAAGTTTTCCTAGTGATTTATGTGGCGTAACTGTTTTGAAGTAACGAATAAAATCCTCACTTTGATTTAAGTATTTTCTATATGAGGATGTTGAAATTTCTGACATTTTTTGAATCAAATCACGCCAATTTGATTTTGATCTTGGCGGCGGATTTAAAGAAGCATCCATTACAGAGCCAATATAACTACAGAGGTTATATTCAGCTAAAGGTTTATAACCATACTTTTGTTGAATTACCTCTCCTTGATCGGTAATTCTAATTTTACCATTAACAGTTCCTGAAGGTTGAGATTTTAAAGTAGCCTGAATAGGTCCACCTCCTCTTCCTGGAGATCCGCCTCTACCATGGAAGAAAACAAGATCTATTCTATATTTTTTTGCTAAACTTCTAAGCTCCTCTTGAAGTTTATATTGATGCCAACTTGCAGATAATTTTCCAGCATCTTTACTGGAGTCAGAATATCCAATCATTACTTCCTGCTTTGAATTAATCATTTTTCTATACCATGAAAGTTTGAATAAATTTGTCATTACACTATTAGCATTTTTTAAATCATCCAAAGTTTCAAAAAGTGGCACAACTCTTAATAAATTTTTGTTTTGTGCCTGCATTTGTAAAAAATAAACAGATAAAATATCAGATGCTGTTGAGGTCATTGATATTACATATGCTCCTAGGCACTCAATTGGTGTTTTCGCTATCTGTTTGAAAGTATTCCAAACTTCTTTATTTTCTTTATCTTTTATTTTTATTTTATCTACAAAATAATTTTTTTCTTTTATAGATTTATTTAATAATTTTACTTTTTCTATTTCAGTTAAAGAAGAATATTTTATATTTTTTTT
Source organism: uncultured Pelagibacteraceae bacterium (assembly GCA_902556505.1). Classification (GTDB taxonomy): domain Bacteria; phylum Pseudomonadota; class Alphaproteobacteria; order Pelagibacterales; family Pelagibacteraceae; genus Pelagibacter. The sequence continues at coordinate 77,495 of CACDWM010000001.1, read as the reverse complement.
CTTTTTAAAAATTTCGTTTAAAAGTTTTTCATGTCTATCTGCCTCTTGTCTTATGTCTAATCTTGCTAAGTTAATTCCAAAGCACCTGACTCTTCTCATTAAATCTAATAGGTCTGCATTTGCAATATATTCTCCTCGGTTTGCTTTTAATGATTTTCTTACCTCTCTTAATGGAAGAGTTATTTCATTTTTATTTTGAATTAATTTTTTTTCATCTAAATCTGCACCGTTATTTAAATGATTTTCAATTAATTGATGAGTTAGTCTTACCTTATCCCTAATAGGTCTCAAATAAACTCTATAAGGTTCATAGCTATTTCCTGTTGCTCTTTTAATTTTTGTAGAGCATTCTTCCATTGATAAATCTTGTATCAATTTAGTAAGTTCTTTCTCATATAATTTTGCAGCTTGCCATCTAGAAAATAAAATTACCTTTTTTGTAACTTCAGCTGTTACGTTAGGATTTCCATCTCTATCTCCACCCATCCATGATCCAAATTGAATTGGATTAAAATCACGTGGTAAATCTTTCTTTAAATTTTTTCTGAATATATCGTTAAGTCTTTTATAAACTTTAGGAATGGTGTCCCATAGACTATCCTCAATAACAGCTAAACCCCACCTCGCTTCATCTAATGGAGATGGTTTAGTCCTTTTAAGTTCATCTGTTTTCCATATTATTGCAATTTCCGAGTAGAGCTTTCTATCTAATTCTATAATCTTAGACGGATATTTTTTATAAAGATGTCTTTGCTCCATAATTTCAATTAAATTGGCATATTTTTGAATTAAAGTTCTTCTTTTTACTTCAGTAGGATGAGCGGTAAGTACAATGCCTATATCAAGTTTTGTAGCTTGTTCATAAATTTTTTTATCTGAAATTTTTTTATTTTTAAATAAACTTTCTATTATATCTTCAATGAAAAGATTTTGATTTTTACTTTTAAAATATGGATTTTCAAATTCATTTAACTTTCTAGATGCATCTAATGACTCAGCTAAATTCATTAAATTTAAAATATGTGAAAATGCTCTTGTTAATTTAAACGTATTTTTAGGGGAAAGTTTTTTTACTTCTTTTGAAATTTTTGAAAAAATTTTACTTTTATTTTTATCTGATAAAGTATTTTTTGATAATAATCTAAATTTTTCAACAATTTCAAAAAAAGCTGAACCTTCCTGATCTTTAATTACTCTTCCAAGAAAAGTTCCTAATAATCTAATATCTTCTCTTAAAAGCTTTGTTGGTATTCGCTCATAGTAAAGATCTCTTTTCTTCATTACTTATAATAAATTTTTTTTGTAAAACTCCTCTTGCATTTGTTTTTACACTAAAAAAGAATCCTGAATATCTAAATTTTCGCAGATCTGCTTTGCTCATTCCTTTTGTAGCTGTTGAAACATAAAGTTCTTTAGTGTTTTTACCTCCAAATGCACAATTAGTTATATTTTTTGCAGGAAACTGAATTCTGTGAATTAATTTTGCTTTTTTATTAAAAACAGAAATACAAGCACCATGGAAATGAGCTACCCATAAATTTTTATTTTTATCTAAAGTCATTCCATCTGGTGAACCTTCATCAGAAGATAATTTTTTAAATATTTTTTTACTAACTATTTTATTATTTTTATTTATTTTAATTTTATAGATAGTTTTTTTTGGACTATCGGTATGATAAAAATTATACTGATCAATAAACGCTGGTCCATTAGTAATTCTATAATTTTTATCAACTTTTATTAATTTAAAATTTTTATCTAATTTATATAAAGAACCTTTTTCAATTTTTCTTTCTAAGTTGTCCATAGTACCAAACCAAAGATTTCCTACAGGATCTGTTTTTCCATCATTAATTCTATTTAGCTTCAAGTTTGGTTCTATCTTAATTGATTTTAAAATTTTTTTTGATTTTAGATTTTGAATTCTTAATTCACCCTGAAGGCCTAGAATAAAAATATGATCTTTGATATGAGCGATAAAACCAATTTCTTTATTTACTTTAAAGATTTTCTTTTTTTTATTTTTAATATTGAAAGAACAAATTTTCTTTTTTTTAATATCTACAAAATAAATTGAATTATGTTCACCAACCCATAATGTTCCTTCACCTAAAGTACATCTTATTTTCCAAAGAGGTTTTGGTTCTGAGGTTTTTATTTTACTCATTTACTTCAAACTCCTTTATAAAATCTTCATCAGGATTAATTCCAATACCCACATTATCTGTTACTGATGCATAACCGTTATTGTTTTTAACTTGGTCTAAAATTGAAAAGTCTTCTTTTGGCAAATCTGTGATAAAAATATTTTTTTCTGTTGTATCAAATTCAAGCATTGATTTTGATGGAAATAAGCCACCTGGCATATCTGGTTGTGCTGTCAACAAATGAAGGTTAACAGCAATACTAACTGCAGAACCCCATACATGATTAATTACTGGTATGAAATTTGCTTGCGCTAATGCTGCAACTTTTAAATATTCCGTAATTCCTCCAAGTCCACAAACCTCTGGTTGAGCTATATCAATACATTTATTTGATATTAATTTATTCCAGCCGTATTTGGTAAATTCAGCTTCTCCTCCTGCAATGCAAGTAGAGATTTTTTGTTTTAATTCTCTGTAGCCCTCATAATCTTCAGGAGCCACAGGTTCTTCAAACCAATAAATATCTAATTCATCTAAACCTTCTCCAACATAAAGAGCATCTTTCAAATTATAAGCGTGATTGGCATCAACCATTAATTTAAAATCTTTTCCAACAGTGTCTCTTACAGCTTGAACTAACTTTAAATCTTCTTTTGGACCTAATCCAACTTTCATTTTCATGGCTTTAAAGTTTTTTGATTTTATTTGCTTAGACTCTTCTTTGAACAAGGTGATCAATTCATCAACTGTTTTTTTTTGTAACATCATTCCATACCCATAAACAGGAATGTCGTTATTACATTTACCACCAACAAGTTGATAAAGAGGAGAGTTTGTTTTCTTTCCAAGAATATCCCATAAAGCAATATCAACTCCTGATAATGCTTGAATTGGCATACCCTTTTGACCACTATCTCTTAAAAGATTGTACACTTTTTGCCAAATATGTTCTTTATTTAAAGGATCTTCACCAATTACTAAAGGCTGTATAACCTTTTCAACAATAAACTTATTCGCTAAAGCTATATTTCCAGGACCAAAACATTCACCCCAACCTGTTATTCCTTCATCTGTTTGAACTTCAACAAGATGAGCTGTACGATGTTTATAATACTGTTGTGAGTAACCAAGTTCTTTTTCTAACTCATATCTAAGTACATGACTTTTAATAGAAGTTATTTTCACAATTAATTATAAAGCAACTACCTTAGAGTTTTGCTCTCCTAAATTTTCAATTGATAATTTCATAGTATCACCTGCTTTTAAGAATTGTTGAGGTTTCATTCCCATACCAACTCCTGGGGGTGTTCCAGTTGTAATTATATCACCTGCTTGAAGAGACATATATTTACTCAAATAAGAAACAATTACATCGACATTAAATATCATTGTACTTGTATTACCTGTTTGCATTCTTTTTCCATTAACATCTAAACTCATCTTTAAATTGTTAACGTCTGCAATTTCATCTTTAGTAGCAAAGTAAGGGCCGATTGGTCCATAAGTGTCGTGAGATTTTCCTTTAACCCATTGACCCATTTTTTCAATTTGCCATTCTCTTTCACTTACATCATTAACCAAACAATAACCTAAAATATGATCTTGAGCTTGGCTTTCAGAAATATGTTTTGTTTCTTTTCCTATAATAATTCCAAGTTCAACTTCCCAGTCTAATTTTTTAGATCCAGAAACTATTTCAACGTCATCATTAGGTCCAACTATACAACTAGTAGCTTTCATAAAAACTATTGGTTCAGAAGGAACATTAGCTCCAGTTTCAGCAGCATGATCAGAATAATTTAATCCAATTGCAACAAATTTTCCTGGCTTAGTAATACAAGATCCAATACGATCACTTGCTGATAATTCTGGTAAAGAAGTTAAATCAGTACTTTGTAATTTAGAAATAGTTTCAAAATTTAAATGATCAGGATTTAAATCTTTAACATGAGAACTTATATCTCTGATCTTGCCATCTTTATCTAAAACAGCTGGCTTTTCGCTTCCTTTTTGTCCTACTCTTAATAATTTCATATTTATCCTTTTGTTGTTTAATTATATTGAAATTCCACCATCAACATGAATTGTACTTCCTGTTGTAAATGTTGCATCATCGCTTGCTAAATAAACAGCCACAGCTGCTATTTCTTCTGCTGTACCTAATCTTCCCATAGGTTGTCTTGCTATAAAATCTTTTTTTGCTTGAACAGGATCTGGGCTTTGATTGACCCTATCTTGCCAAGAAGGCGAATAAACTGTACCTGGTGCGATTGAATTACATCTAATATTTTGTTTAACGAAATCTGCTGCAATCGCTTTTGTTAAACCAATCACCGCACCCTTTGTTGTTCCGTAAACAAATCTATTCGGAAAACCTTTAAAGCTAGATGCACATGAAGATATATTAATAATACTTCCACCATTTTGTTTAATCATTAAAGGTAAAATAGCTTTACACATAAAGTACATCGACTTTACGTTTACATTAGAAGAAAAATCCCAATCTTTTTCATCACAATCCAATATTGTTCCATGATGAACAAATCCAACAGCATTAAATAAAACATCAACTCTATCTAAAGTTTTAGTAAACTCTAAAATTGCGTTGTTGTCTGTTGAGTCTAACTTTTGCACTTTAATATCAGGATATTCTTTGTTTAAATCAGCTAAAGTTTTATCATTTAAGTCAGTAGCAATTACATGAGCGCCCTCTTTATTAAATGCTATAGCTGTTGCTTTTCCAATTCCTTGTCCTGCTGCTGTTACGAGAATTTTTTTACCTTCTAATCTTCCGCTCATTTTTTATTTATCCTTTCGATTTCATTATAAAGTGAACTATGATCAGTGTTTCCATGACCATTATCGACAAGGGTTTTATACATTTCTTTCACTAAATTTGAAATAGGTAAATGTGTATTATATGAGTTTGCACACTCTAAAATGTTATTCATATCTTTTAAATGGGTAAAAGTTTTACCTTTTGGAGTAAAATCTTTATCTATCATTCTTTTTCCATGAGTTTGTAAAATTTTACTATCCGCCCAACCTCCAGAAAGAGCTTTAATTAATTTTACTGGGTTAGCTCCAGCTTTTTCACATAAAGTTATTGCCTCAGCAACCGCTCCTATGGTGACCCCTACCACAATTTGATTTGCTAACTTTGAAACTTGTCCACTACCAATTGGTCCAACTAAAGTTGGATTTCCCATAGCTTTTAAAATATTTATAGAATTATCAAAGACACTTTGCTCTCCTCCAACCATTATAGCTAACGAAGCTTCCTCAGCTCCAATTGTTCCTCCTGATACTGGTGCATCTAAATAATTTATATTTTTTGATTTTAAACTGTTTCCATATTTTGTTGCTGTTGTTGGTTTAACCGAACTCATATCAATAACAGTTGATCCAGATTTTAAATTTTCTAATAAATCTGAATTACTCATTATTGCATCAACAGCGCTATCATCTGTTAACATTGTAATAATAAAGTCATTATCTTTAACAACTTCACCTAATGTTTTTGATATTTCAGCGCCAAACTCTTTCAAAGGTTCTGCTTTATTAATTGAACGATTGAATACTTTTAGTTTAAAATCTGATTTTAATAAATTTTTAGCCATTGGCAGGCCCATAAGACCTGTTCCAATAAAGCCTATTTTCATCATGGTTTCGGTTTAAACTCGTGGAAGTTTTGCGTCATTGCTTCTGGGAAAAACATAACACATGCTAATACAATTAACTGAATAACTATAAATGGAGCAAAACCTCTAAATATATCTGTTAATGAAATGTGTGGAGGAGCAACAGATTTTAAATAAAAAGCGGCAGGCCCAAACGGTGGACTTAAAAATGAAACTTGCATATTTACACAAAATAATATTCCAAACCAAATAGGATCAAATCCAAGAGCTATAACTATTGGTAAAAATACAGGCATTGCTAACAATACAATTCCAACCCAATCCATAAATGCTCCCATAATCAAAAACATAATCTGCATCATGAAGATTAAATACATTGGTTTTAAATCATAAGCCAAAATAGTTTCTGCTACATATTTAGGACCTCCAGCAAGAGAATAAGCACCTGCTAAAACTGTAGCACCAAAAGTAATAGTTAAAATAGTTCCAGATGCTTTGAAAGTTCTTGTTAATGCATCTTTAAATAAAAACCACGTAAGTTCTTTTCTCGCAAAAATTATAATTAATGTAGCAACTACACCCATACCAGCTGCTTCTGTAATTCCTGTCATTCCAGAATAAATTGAACCTAATACAATTATTACAATACCGATCGGTGGTAAAAGACCTGGGAGGTATGACATTTTTTCTTTTAAAGTTAAAGCAGGCTCATCACTTAAAGGTGCCAAATGCGGTTGTAATCTTGTACGAATTAAAATGTATGTAATAATTAAACCTGAAATCATTAAACCAGGAACAATAGCTTCTTGGAATAACATCGTAATAGAAGTCTCTGTTGTTAATCCATAAATAATTAAAACAATTGATGGTGGTATCATTGTTCCCAAAGATCCTGATGCACAAATAATACCGATCGACATATCCTGATCGTATTTTAATCTCAACATTTGAGGCAGAGCAATTAAACCTAATAAAACTATTTCACCACCAATAATTCCACTCATCGCAGCCATAATTGTTGCCATGATGGCAGTAACGACTCCTACTCCACCTCTAGTCTTTCTTAACCACGCATTTAAAGCGTCATAAAGATCTCTTGCAATGTTCGAACGTTCGAGCAAGGAGGCCATAAATATAAATAATGGAACAGATAAAAAGGAATAAGTGACAACAAGAGAATAGTATCTTGAAAGTAATATGCCTAATGCATGTTCACCTATGTATAAAAATACTAGTACTGCACCCATAAAACCAGATGCAAAACCCATCGGAACACCTATAGATATAAGTAATAATAATCCTACTATAAGTATTATCGAAAGTGATCCTATATCCATATTATTTTAATTCTTTAGAAGGGTCGTATTGTTTTTCCTTAGGATTTCTCCAATCAATAATCAAATTATTTACAGATTGAACAGCGATAAGAAAAACACATAGAAGTGTAAGTGGCTTCATAGTAGCAGGAATTGGTGGATCCCAATAAGTTGCAAATCTCTCCCAATTTATAAATGACCTGTATGCATCTTCCATACCCCCATAAATTACAGCTGCTGCAAAAAGAACAATAATTAAAGTACTAATTAGGTCGAAAATTCTCTGTGTTGGTCTACTAACCCAATCATACAATAATACTATTCTAATATGGCTTCTTAATCTTGTTGCATATATACCGCCAACTAAATAACAAACACCAGCAAGCCATAAACACAGTTCGTTTGCCCACAAAGTTGGTTTAAACAATACATATCTCATAAAAATTTCATACATCATCACAATTACAATTACAGGAATTAAATATTTAATTGTGTGACTTAAAAATAAGGAAACTCTATCAATCCAATTTATTGGAAAATCATCTTTACTCGCGACTTTTTCATTTTGTTCTTGTAATTCTTTATCGATCATTGAGTAAAAATTTAAATAATTCGAAGGGCCCTTGCAGGCCCTTCAAAAATTTTTTATTACATGATACCGTTAGCTTTCATATAAGCTTTGTGTATCTCAATAAGTGCCGCAGCTTCTGGAGACTTAGTCTTCCATTCTTCCCAAGCAGCAAGTGCAGCTTGTCTGAATTTAAGTCTGTCTTCTCTAGACCAGTCGTGAAGAGTAACGCCCATTTCGTTTAAAGCTTTAACAGCTTCTGCGTTTTTTCTCTCAACTAAGCTAGTGATAGTTCTTCCAGCAATTTCTATTGCTGCTAACATAGCACCTTGCTCGTGCGCCTTTAACTTCTTCCATACTTTTGTATTACAAGCTAAGTGGTCAGCTGGCATAGAGTGGAAACCTGGGTATGTAGCATATTTGTTTTGCTCATAGTGTCCACCTGCATAGTTAGTAGCTAAAGATGAATAGTCAGCACCATCGATTAGACCAGTTTGTAAAGCAGTTGGAACTTCACCAAAGTCCATTACGATTGGCTTAGCACCTAATGCTGTAAAAATCATACTTTCCATTCCTGGAGGTGATCTAAATTTAAAGTCTTTCAATGAAGCAACATCTGGAATTGGTCTGCTAGATATTAAAGACTCATGTCCTGGTATCCACCAACCAATTAAAGTCATTCCATATTTGTTGTAAAGTGCATCAACAGCTTCTTGAGCTCCTGGGAAATTCAAGAATTCATATTGTTGATATGGGTTATCGTATCCACCCATTACATCACCTGCGAATTGGAACGCTGCATTTTTACCAGTTTGGTAACCAGCACCAGTCATATCACAATCGATAATTCCAGTTTGTGCAGAGTTAAACACCTCAGCAGATTTACCTGTTACTGATGATGAGTAGAACATTTCTACTTTTAAGCTTCCGCCAGAAAACTTCTCTACATTTTTAGCGAATTGAGCAGCAACTTCACCATTTGGTGAACTAGCTGTAAAGTGTGTTTCAATTTTTAAAGTCTTTGCATTTGCAGAGCCAAATAAAGCAACTGAAACAATAGCTACAGCTGCTATAGTTTTAGATATAAGTTTAAACATTATCTTCCTCTCGTTTATGTTTTTTTGAAAGTTAACCATAAATGATTTTTGAGATCAATAATTTCGTTTAACTTTTATATATAGAAATTATATATATTCATTGAACAGACAACTTATAGTTGTTCTAAACTACTTCTGAAATAAGTGGTTTTTTATTGAAAAAACAATAGATATTGTCGACAGCCATCATGCTCATAGCTAGTCTGGTTTCATGTGTTGCACTCCCAATGTGCGGTAAAACAAAACAGTTATCTAGTTTTAAGTATCTTTTATCTAAATTTGGTTCGTTGTTGAAAACATCTAAACCTGCTGCATAAATTTTTTTATTTTCTAATGCGTCTATCAAAGCATCATCATCAATTGTTGATCCTCTTGAAGTATTTATAACTACAGCATGTTTTGGTAAAAAACTTATTGTTGAAGAATTAAGAATATGTTTGGTCTCAGCTGTTGCAGGTGTGTGAATACTTAAAAAATCACATTCTGGTAACATTGTCTTTAAATTAGAGTAATATTTTGCACCATCTTCTAGATCATCAGAAAGCTCGTTTCTGTTGTAATAAATTATCTTCATACCAAATGCCTTAGCAGATTTTGCAGCCATTCTTCCAATACGACCCATACCAATGATACCTAAAGTTTTGCCTGTAACAGAATTTCCAATCATAAATTTAGTTAAATCTGGTTTTTGATTTTTCCAATTGTCTGATTTGACTAAATTATATGCTTCACCAATTCTTCTAGATGCGGCCAAAATTAAAAGTATTGTAGTTTCAGCTACCGCTTCATTTAATACATTTGGAGTATTTGTTACTTTAATTTTTTTTTCTTCAGCAGATTTAATTGAAATATTATCATAACCAACGCCAACTTGAGCTATAATTTTTAATTTTCCATTTAAATTATTAAAAAAATTTTCACTGATTTTATCAAAACCCGTTGAAATCATTCCATCATAATCATTAACCAATTTTATTAATTCGCTTTCTGGAATGGGTTCGTCTTTTGGATTAAGTGTTACTTCAAATTCTTTTTCAAGTTTTTCCTCTGCTAAATCTGATATTTTTCTAGAAACTAATATTTTTGGCTTCATATTAGTGAGAATCTCTTGGTAAACCTTTGGTATGTGATACGTCTAAATATTTGCCTCGAGAATTAATGCATGCACCATCATCCAATTGACCAACAGTATTTCTAAATATTTCCTGCCAAGGAGTTTGATTATTTGGTTTAAATACTTTTTTATTTTTTCTTCGTTTTTTAAACTCAGCTTGAGAAATCAATAAATCAACTCTTCTTTTATTTAAGTCTATTTTTATTTTATCGTAAGTTTTAACAATTCCTAGATCTCCACCTACTGCTGATTCTGGTGAAACATGTAAAATTGATGGACTTTCTGATGTTCCACTTTGTCTCCCATCACCCAAAGTTGGTAGATGTCTTATTCCTTTTTTTAATAATCTATCTGGTGGTTGCATGTTAACTACTTCTGCTGATCCAGGATAACCAACAGGTCCGCAACCTCTAATAATTAATAAAGAGTTTTCATCTATTTTTAACTTCTTATCATTAAGTCTTTTATGATAATCCTCAGGACCATCAAAAACTATAGCTTTACATTCAAAAACATTTGGGTGTTTAGGGTTTGATAAATATTGATCTCTAAATTCTTTACTGATTACAGATGTTTTCATGATTGCAGATGAGAAAAAGTTGCTTTTCATAACTAAAAAACCAGCTTTTTCAGTCAGTGCATTCTTAAATGTTTTAATTACTTTGTTATCTACATCAACTTTCTTTCTTAAATTCTCTTTTACAGTTTTTCCTGTAACAGTCTTAATGTTTGTATGAATTTTTTTGTTTTTAATTAACTCCTTCATTACAGCAGGTATTGCTCCAGCTCTGTGAAAACTTTCCATTAAGTATTCTCCTGCAGGTTGGCAATTTACTAATAAAGGAATGTTATGCCCAAGTTTTTGCCAATCAGAGAGATCAAATTTAATTCCCATATGTTTTGCAATAGCACTTAGATGAGCTGTGCAATTACTAGATCCACCAATAGCACTTGCAACAACTACTGCATTTTCAAAAGCTTTACGTGTCATAATTTTTGATGGGGTTAAATCCTCATAAACCATTCCAACGATTCTTTTTCCTGTTTCGTAAGAAATTTGTTCTCTTTCTCTATAAGGAGCTGGAATAACAGCGCCCCCTGGTAAAGACATACCTAACGCTTCAGCAACAGAGTTCATTGAAGAAGCTGTTCCCATTGTATTACAATGTCCAGCACTTGGGGCAGACGATGCAACCATATCCATAAATTCTTCGTATTTAATTTCTCCTTTGGCTAACATTTTTCTTGCTTCCCAAACTATCATTCCCGAACCAGCTAATTTTCCTTTGTAAACTCCATCCAACATTGGACCACCTGATAAAACTATTGCAGGAATATTTACTGTTGCAGCTGCCATTAAAGCTGCTGGAGTAGTTTTATCACATCCTGTTGTTAGGATAACTCCATCAATTGGGTACCCATATAAAACTTCTACTAGTGACAAATAAGAAAGATTTCTATCCAACATTGCTGTTGGTCTTTTTCCAGTTTCTTGAATTGGATGAGTAGGAAATTCCATTGGAATACCGCCTGCTCTTCTAATTCCATCTTTAATTCTTTTGCTTAAAGACATAAAATGCCTGTTGCATGGAGAAAGATCACTGCCGGATTGTGCTATTCCTATAATTGGATTTCCAGATTGTAGTTCTTTTCTTGTAAGACCATAATTTAAATACCTTTCTAGGTATAAAGCCGTCATGTCAGGGTTTTTTGGATTATTGAACCATTGTTGACTTCGGAAAATCTTTTTTCTTTTTTTAGGCATAATAAATATAATGGTTTGTTTAAGTTATTGGTTATATAATAAATTTATGAATAATCTAATAGTTTTAAACAAGAATGACAATGTGGGCGTTAGCCAATTTATTATTCCAGAAAAAACTAAAATTGAAGGTCATGAGATAAGTACTATCGATCCAATCCCTTTTGGACACAAAGTTTGTTTAAAAACTATTAAAAAAGGCGATCCAATCATAAAATATGATCAAATTATTGGATTTGCTTTAGATGATATTAAACCAGGACAACATGTTCATTCTCATAATTTAGAATTCAGAGAATTTAAAAGAGATTTTAAAGTCACAGATAAAAAACATATTATAGATGAAAAAGCAGATACCTTCTTTAATGGAATTTTAAGAGATAATGGACAGGTTGCTACTAGAAATTATATTGGAATTGTAAGTACTGTAAATTGCTCAGCAACTGTCACAAAAATGATCGTTGAGAGGATTAAATATTCTGACATTTTAAAAGATTATCCAAACATTGATGGCATAGTACCTATCACTCACTCCACAGGTTGTGGAATGAATACAGAAAGTGAAGGAATGCAAATTTTTCAAAGAACTATAGATGGGTTTAAAAATCATCCCAATTTTTCTCATGTCTTTGTTATAGGTTTAGGATGCGAATGTGCTCAAGTCAGTTTGTTTGATGAATCATTAAAAAAACACAACCGAATTCATTTTCTAACAATCCAAGATGAAGGTGGAACTAAAAAAATAGTCGAAAAAGTGTTATCTCAAATTAAAAATTTGCTTTCAGAAGCTAATAATGTTCAAAGAACTTCACAACCAGTAAGTCATCTAACTTTAGCTCTTCAATGTGGTGGTTCAGATGGATATTCAGGAATAACTGCAAATCCTGCACTAGGAGTTGCAGCAGATCTCTTGGTAAAAAAAGGTGGAAGTTCAATTTTATCCGAAACTCCAGAAATTTATGGAGCTGAACATTTATTAATTAATAGAGCAAGCTCACAAGAGACTGCTGATAAACTTATTAAAAGAATTGAATGGTGGAAACATTATACTTCAATTAATAATAGTTCTATGGACAACAATCCTGCGCCAGGAAATAAAAAAGGCGGCCTTACAACCATATTAGAAAAATCCTTAGGCGCTGTTGCAAAAGGAGGAAATTCAATACTTCAAGATGTTTTGCATTATGCTGAACCTTTAAAAAATAAAGGTTTTAATTTTATGGACTCTCCTGGTTATGATCCTGTATCTGTAACTGGTCAAGTTGCATCAGGTGCTAATGTTATTTGCTTTACAACAGGACGTGGATCTTGCTTTGGTTGCAAGCCAGTTCCAAGTTTAAAACTTTCTACGAACTCAGCAATGTTTGAAAGAATGTCTGAAGACATGGATATTAATTGTGGGACAATTGCTGAAGGAAAAGAAAAAGTTGAAGAAGTTGGTCAAAAAATATTTGAATTAGTTGTAAATACTGCTTCAGGGAATAAATCAAAAAGTGAAATCAACGGCTACGGTGACGAGGAGTTTAATCCTTGGCAAGTTGGCGTTGTAATGTAATTTATTTTTCCTGTGCCTCAACAAACATCCTTAATTAACGTAATTTTATTAGCTGCTGGTGGTTTTTTTATGTTTGTTTGTATGGACTCTACTGCAAAATATCTTGGAACAGTTATGCCAGTTACTCAAGCAATTTGGGGGAGATTTTTTTTTCACTTGGTATCTTTAATTATATTTTTTTTAATTTTTAAGCCAAAAGTAAATTTAAAAAAAAATTTTAAAGTCCAAATAATTAGATCAATATTAATGGTCACTGCTACCTCGTTTATGTTTTATTCTTTACAGAAATTTGACTTGGTAGATATTTATGTTGTTTTCTTTACAGCTCCTTTGATCGTCTCGTTACTTTCAGCATACTTTTTAAAAGATATATTAAGTACCAAGGGTATACTTTTAATGTTATTAAGCTTTGGCTCGATTGTTTATTCGCTAGGTCCAAGTATGAGAATATTTAGTTTAGATTTAATATTCCCTATTGTTCCTCCAATTTGTTGGGCTCTTTATCAATTTTTTACCAAAGTTGTATCAGGCGATAACGATCCATTTGCTGCTATATTTTATACTTCAATTTTAGGTGCAATAATTTTTAGTATTTTTATATTTTTTAATTGGGTACCATTAGAGAAGAATATCTTTTGGCTTTATTTGGTAATTCTAGGTGTGGCAGGTTTTGTAAGTCATTCTTTAATTATATATGCAATACAACTTTCTAACTTGTCATTTGTAACTAATTTTCAATATTCTCAATTAGTTTGGTCTACAATTATTAATTTCTTAATTTTCGGCGTACCGTTTGATTATAATAAAATTGTTGGGGTGATAGGAATTATTGTTTTTGGTATTATGTTCATAAGAACAGAAGGTAAAAAAAGTTAAATAGTGAGGTTTAAATGAAAAATATAGGTTTTATTGGTGTTGGATATATGGGCTATGGAATAGCTAAAAATATTTTAAAACACAAAAATAAACTCTTTGTAATTGCTAATAAAAATAGAAAACCAATTGAGAAAATTGTTAGCGATGGAGCTGAAGAAGTAAAATCTTTTGAAGATTTTTCTAGTAAAAATTTAGATGCAATGTTTATGTGTGTTACCAACACTCCTATAGCAAAATTAATTTCTGAAAAAATATCTGATATTTTAGATAGTAAAACTTTAATTATTGATATCACTACTCACAACAAAACTGGCTCAATGGAAACAGAGGAAATATTCAAAGCAAAAAAAATTAATTATGTTGAATGTCCTGTAATGGGAGGACCCGTTCAAGCTGAGCAAGGTATACTAGGGGGTATTGTTGGAGCATCAGATGAAAATTTTAAAATGGCTGAGCCATACTTTAATTTTTTCTGTAAAGAATATTTTCATTTTGGACCTGTTGGTATGGGTGCAAAATCTAAGCTTTTAAATAATTTTTTATCCCTTGGAAATGCTGCATTAGTTAATCATTTGGCTAAAAGTGCTACAGAAATGGATTTAGATTTAAAAAAAGTATTTGACGTTGCAAAACTTGGTTCTGGAAATTCTGTAGCACTCAATAGAGTTTTTGACAATCTGTTAAAAGGTGATTTTACTGGATTTAAATTTACGGCAAGTAATTCTGTAAAGGATTTAACTTATATTCAAGACTTGTTAAAAGATTTTCCTGAAGCTGAAAAAGTTGCTGAAGTAAATAAAAATTATTTTCAAAAAGCTGTTGATGACGGTTACGGTGAAAATTTTATTAGTGAATTAATAAATAAAAAATAATTTTGGAAGTAACTTAAGTTAGCGGGAATCTACTAAAGCACTAGGTTGTATTCAATAAATATATTTGCACAAAACTAAAATAAATTAATTGAAATTGTTTAAATTATAATTACCTTTTTTATAGAAGGAGGTTTATGTTATTACTTTCACCACCTGATACTTAGCTGAACAGCTCATATTTCAAAAATATAACGAAAAATAAATTCCTCTCGGAATTATAATGCCAAAGAGGCGATACAAGGGAGCTCTTTAGGTATACACTTAAAGAGCGAACCCTTTAAAAACTAATTTACAGATTTTAATATTTCTAGTGGAAGTGGAGCTTCTGGGTATTTTTTTTGACACAACTTTTCATAGTTTTCACAAAAACTCAAAATAGTTTTTTGAACTTCTTTTTTATCTTTATTTGAAAAATTAAGCTCTTTAATTAATTCACTGCAATTTTTTTCTAATTCTATTATTTGCTCTCCTGAAAAAAATTCTCCTGTTTCTATTTCCCAATAAGTGTCTTCAAGCTCATCATCGTTTAGATCATTTAATTTTTGTTGTAATAATTTGATAGTCTCGTCCTCAGTTTCCTTCTCTCTCATAGGAGAATTCTTAAGTTTTCCAAGGCATTTATCTCTTAATCCATCAATGAAATGAAAATAAGGTTTACCCTCTGAAAAATCTCTAAAATGATTTGTATTAAAATACTTATCTATGGCTTTTTCTGTTGAAACCTTTTCTTTGCCCTTAATTATAGCAATTTGAACGTAAACTTCTTGGCTAATATATTCTTCAATATGATCTTTAACTTTTTGAGGTATCATTTTTTATCTTGGTAACTAATGTTCTTCTCTATACCTACTGTGACAAGCTTTACAATTACTCCACATAAATTGTTTCAGGGTTCCTCTTATATCATCGGCATCTTCAATAACAGATGTAAGTTTTATCATATCCTCAGATGCTTTTGTCATTAATGCATTAAATGCATCTTTTTCTTCCCAAACGGTTGGTAAAGCTTCAGTGTCAAATTCATCTTCAGTATTTTCAGGAAATAAATCAATCAAAACTTTGTAATTTTCACTCATTTCAATCATTAGTTTTTTTGCTTTTTCAAAATCTCCTTTTGATGAAAAAGCTTGTACTCTTTTTGCCGTACTATAGTTTTTGCTAAATAATGCTTGTCTACTTTTAACAATCTCCTCAACTGTTAATTCGGCATTACTAGATGAGACGAAAAATACGCTTAAAATTGAGAATAAAATTATTTTAATATATTTTTTTATGTGGTTATATAAAATATGCATGTAACAAATACCCTAACAGAGTATGGTATTATATCAAAAGCGTTACATTGGCTCAGCGCAATTATTCTGTTTATACAAATACCTTTAGGGTTCTATCTAGTGGATTTAGATTTTGGTGATCAAAGAATAACCATTGAAGATATTCACGTTACGTTAGGTTTAACTGTTTTTTATATAATAATAATAAGGTTAATAAATAATATACTAAATCCTACTCCAAAATTAGATCCAAGTATTTTTAAAGGACAAAGATTTCTAGCAAAGATGAATCATGTGCTTTTATATATTGCTATTTTATCAATAACAATTTCAGGAATATTAAAAAAATTATTTAATGGAGAAACATTAACTATAATTTTTAGAGAAATTCAAATTAACGAAAATTTTGATTTAGCAGATCAGTTTTATGAAATTCATATTCTTTCAAATTATACTCTTATAGGTTTAATTATAGTTCATATAAGTGCTGTTATTATTCACAAACTATTTTTTGGAGACAATTTATTAAAGAGAATTCTTTAATCTTAATGACAAGCAATTCCAAATTTTTTTAATCTCCAATAATTATAAGGCCAAGGAGTTAAAAAACCTACAATCAGCATTATTGGTACCACCCACCATGTTAAAATTGCGCCTCCAGTTAAAACATAGTCAGTTAAATTCATCATGATTTCCATGCTAATCATTGAAATTAAACTCATACCACAAGCTGTTTTGAATGCGTTAACAAAATTAAAATTTTGTGTCATTAAAATTATTGTTTCTAAGATAATACTTGTAATCAATCCATTGATGATTGCTAAAATCATTATTCCTAAAATTGGAAAAGGAATTTGAGTTAATTGAAAAAATAATATTGTTCCAAAGTCTCCAATAGCACAACCTAGTACACACCAAGCTGTATTTTTTGCACTTCTCCTCCAAGTATGTTTACAAGACCAATGAAATGTAGTCGCTGTCATAATTACTTACTCATATTAATTTGATATTCATACTTATCAATAGGCCAAAAGGACTTTACATAAGCCAATATACTATCAATTTCTTTATCAGATAATTGATCTTCAAATCCTATCATTTTACCTTCATAATTTTTAACTAATTTTACTAATCCATATTTAATTATTGCATGTAAAGTTTTGTCATCATGGTGCCAAGTATGACCTGTACCATTTAATGGCGGAGCTTTTCTATGTCCATCTTCATCCATGCCTTTCCAGTTTTCAGCTCCAGCTAAATTAATCATATGACAAGAAACACAATTTTTTTCATATGCAATTTTACCTCTTTCAATCATGAGTTTAGAATCAGTTGTTATAGGAAAATGATTATGAGCACTTACTGTGTTTAAAAAACTGAATATAAAGAAACCAATTATAAATGAAATTAGTTTAAACATATGATTGATATGGATATTTGATTTATTAAAACAAGTACATGTGTTAATTTAAGCAATGATCTTTAAGCAAGTTTTTGATACGAAATCATCAACTTATACCTATTTAATTGCGTCTGCAAAAGGTCGTGAGGCAGTCATAATTGATCCAGTAATTGAGAATGTTGAAAGCTACATTAAGTTACTAAACGAATTAGATTTAAAACTAGTTAAGGTAATAGATACCCATATTCATGCTGACCATGTAACTGGTGCAAGTAAACTTAAGCAAGCAACAAATTGCTCTACGCTAATGG
This sequence comes from uncultured Pelagibacteraceae bacterium, assembly GCA_902556505.1. Taxonomy (GTDB): domain Bacteria; phylum Pseudomonadota; class Alphaproteobacteria; order Pelagibacterales; family Pelagibacteraceae; genus Pelagibacter. The sequence continues at coordinate 59,560 of CACDWM010000001.1, read as the reverse complement.
GGGAACACACCCCTGCTGATACTGTAGAAATTAAAGTAAAAGATGATGAAGTAATAAAAATTGATCAAATAGATATCAAAGCGATGTATACACCTGGTCATACATCTGACAGTTATAGTTTCTTAATGGAAAACTATTTATTTTCAGGAGATACTCTTTTAATTAATGGCACCGGTAGAACAGATTTTCAAAACGGAAGTTCAAAAGATGCTTATAATTCAATCTTTAATAGATTGTTAAAATTACCTGATGACACCATTTTGTATCCAGGTCATGATTATAACGGCAAAGAATCTAGTACAATTGGTAATGAAAAAAAATTTAACCCAAGATTGCAGGTTGAAAATGTTGATGAATATGTTGAGCTTATGTCAAATCTTAATTTAGCAAAACCAAAATTAATAGATATCAATGTAAACAGAAATATAAAACTAGGTGCTAATTAAATACTACAAATATTAAAAACCAATAAGAAACTAATCCGGCTGAAATTGTTGCAATAATATTTTTTGAAAAATAACCTACAATTACAGCAACTAATGCTCCAAAAATTTTAGGATCATTCATTTCTATAAAAGTTCCAAAATCATTTATAAATATTCCTGGAAATATTATTGCTGGGAATACTGCAGAAGGAACATATTCCAACACTGCTTTAATTTTATCTCCCAACATATCTCTACTTATTAAAGCGATCATAGTCATTCTAGTAAAGTAAGTTAATATTCCAGCAAAAATTATTGCAGTAAGAGTCATTTTTTTAACCTCAATAATAGTGCAGCTACAAATAGAGCAATTATTGGTGAAATAATTATGTAGGATTTAAATGGAGCATCAAAAAATAACAGTGAACTTAAACCACAAGTAATCATTACAATTACATGATCTAATTTTTTTAAATCCTGAACAACAATTGCTATAAACGTTAGAGGAATTGCAAATTTTAATCCAAGTTCCTGTGGAACAAATGATCCTAACACAATGCCTGATAAGGTTGCAATTTGCCAACAAACCCACATTGTGCAACCTGTGCCAATTAAATGATAATGTAAAAATTCTTCACTTCTATTTTTTTTGAAAAATTTATTAGACTCAGCAAATCCTTGATCGACAACAACATAAGAAATTAATAATTTTTTTATAAAAGATAATTTTTCTAAATATTCAGATAAAACTGCTCCATATAATAAATGTCTGGAATTTATAATTCCAACAGAAGCAACTGCAACTAAACTTGATGCACCTCCTGATAACAATTGTAAAAATACTATTTGTGAAGCTCCTCCAAAAATGATGAAAGACATTGCGTAGACTAAATATGGATGAAATCCGAGTTCGACCCCGATTGCTCCACAAATTATTCCAAATGGAATTACTGAAAGCATATGTGGAGAAATATCTAACATCCCTCGAGTGAATAATTGTTTTTTAGTAAGCATTTGCTTGTTTTATTAAAAACAAACTATGTGATCAATATTAATCGGTCTTTTAATTCCAAACTTTTCATCAGCTTCATGTTGATGCTCGTGATGGGAATGAACAAAAACTGGAATTAATAAATCGCTATTGGTTTTTAAAGTATAGATAAAGTTTGTTCCTCTAAATTTTCGATCTACTACTTCTAGCTTTAGATTACTTTTATCGTCGTGCTCAAGGTCCTCTGGTTGTAATAATAATTGCACATTTGAACCTTTTGGATAATGCTTAATAAAATTACCTTTAATTGTTCCAAGATCGTCATTTTCTAATGAATTTTCTCCTGTTACTTTTGCTGGAATTAAAATTCCACGATTTAAAAAATTTACTACTTCGACTGAATTTGGAAAATGATAAACATTATAAGGATCATCAAACTGTTTAATTTGACCATCTAATATAATTGCACATTTGGTACCAAGATAAAAAGCTTCATAAGAGTCATGAGTAACAATTATTGTTGTAATTTTTAATTTACTTAAAATTTTTTTTAATCTTACTTGAATTTCTTCTTTAAAACTTTGATCTACATTAGATAGGGGTTCATCTAAAAGCAAAAGATCAGGCTGTGTTAATAGCGATCTTGCAAGTGATGCTCTTTGTGCTTCCCCTGCGCTAATTTCATGTGGAAATTTTGGTAATATTTTTTCTATATCAAGAAAATCTACAATTTCTTTAAAACTAAGCTTTTTCTTTCTTTTTCCTTTGTTTCTCTCTGCGCCTAATAAAATATTTTTTTCAACTGTGTAATGAGGAAATAAACTGTTGTCCTGAAAAGCTAAAGATATATTTCTATCTTCAGGTTCTACATTTTTATCTTTAGACGATAATAATTTTCCATTCAATTTTATTGAACCTTTATCAATTTTTTCTAAACCAGCTATAGTTCTAAGTATTGTAGTTTTTCCAATTCCTGAAGGACCAAGAATACACAAAGTATCCCCTTCATTTTCAATCACAAAAGATGCATTCTTAACTTTGATCTTTCCACCTATAGTGAAATCAACATTTTTAATCTCTAAATAACTATCGCTCATTTTCCCTCAGTATATATTTAGATGTAAGCATTATAAATAGAGTTGCAATCAAAATTAAAAATAATGAAGGAACAGCTGCGGCTTCTAATAAGTCTTCTGAAGCAGATATATAAGCTGTAGTTGCAAATGTTTCAAAATTAAAAGGTCTTAAAATCAAAGTGATTGGCAATTCTCTTATTATTTCTAAAGAAATTAGTATTCCAACAAATAAAAGAGAGTTTCTTAAGAAAGGTACATGAATATTCATAAATGTTTTCTTTTTAGAGTAACCAAGTAAATATGAACTTTCATCAACGGAAATATTTATTTTCTCATAACCAGATTTTATTCCGTTAAAAGCTAAAGAATAGAATCTTACAAAATAAACTAGGACAAGTCCTAGAATAGAACCAATAAACATTTTTTTTATAGATAAAAAACCAAGTGCTTTTACAACATTCTCATCAAACCAAGCAATAAAAGTTATAAATGCCACCGCTAAAATTACTCCAGGAATTGCATAACCAGAAATAGATAAAGTAGATAAAGCGTTTAAAGTTTTATTTTTAGAAACTCTATTTCCATAATTAGAAATTAAAGAAAAAATTATTAAAACTAAGCTTGATAACAACACCAAGTACAAAGTGTTTAATGTTAAAGTTACTACTGGAATATCAAAAAGATTTTCAGGAAATTTTAATGTCCAATAAAGCATTTGACTTAGTGGAAATAAAAAACTTAAGAAAAAAACTAAGAAGCAAATTGAGAATGCAAAAAATGCTTTACTTCCTGATAGTTGAATTTTTTCTTTTTGTTTAAATCCACCTTTAGTATTGGCGTGATATCTTGCCTTTTTTCTAGATAAATTTTCCAAAATAAATATTGCAAAAATAAATAAAAGAAGAAAAAAAGATATCCTGTTTGAGAAAGCTAAGTCATCAAATGTAATCCAAGAATTGTAAATACCTGTTGTTAAAGTATTTATAGAAAAGAAATCAACTGCCCCAAATTCAGCTAAAGTTTCCATGGCAACTAGAGAAAGACCTGCAACAATTGCTGGTCTAGCGGCAGGTAAGATTAAAGAATAAAAGGATTTTGCTTTTGAAAATCCTAAATTTCTACCTAAATCGATTAAATTTTGAGATTGGTACTGGAATGATGCTCTTGAGAGAATATAAACATAAGCAAATAGTGAGAAAGATAGAGAAAGTACAGCACCTATTAGACCATCAAACTTTGGAATACTTTGGTTATAATTTGCTTCTCCAAACAGATTTTTCAATATCGAATATAAAGTTCCATAATTTTCAAAGAAAGCTGTCAATGAATATGCGTAAATATAAGGAGGTACAGCAAAAGATAATATAAGTGCCCATTTAAAAAAATTACTAAAAGGAAATTTATAAAAAGAAACTAAATAGGCCGTACTAGTTCCAATTAAAAAAGTTAAAGCTAAAACACTAATCAACAAAACTAGTGAATTAAAAATATATTCAAACAAAAAGGTATCTTTTAGAATTTGATAATAATTTGATGTATCCTCAAAAAAACTAGTAAATACAGTAACTATTGGTATGGCAACAAAAATTGATACCAATAAAGAACTTAAAAACCAAAAATTAATTTTTTTTAAATACATTTTTACCCTTTTTTTCAAGTGAACATAATCAATAGTAGGGTAAATAACTATTAAGTTATGTTCACTTTTTGAAAATTAACTTTTTAAATCAAAAACATTAATGACACGATCAATATCATCATTTCCGATCTCAGATAATTTTCTATTATTTATTTTTTTTTTAATTTTTTCACATTGTGACAAGCATGGCTCACAAGTTATCTGACTCTCTGGAGAACCATTATTGCCTGGAGAAATGTCTAAATTAAAATTAAATAAATTTTTTCTCACTTTTTCCTTATTTCCATCCAGCAGCTGTCATTATCTCTAATGCAGCAGCTTGATTTTTTCCATAGCTTGAAACTTTAGTTGTTAAATCTTGTTTAAAATCTAATCCTAAATTATTCACTACCAATGGATTTGGAGATACCCCAGCTATCATTGGAAACTCAAAAGTATTATTTGTAAAATGTTCCTGAGCCTCTGGTGATAATAAAAAGTCAACAAGAGCAATAGCATTTGCTTTATTAGGAGCCCCTTTTACTAAAGCTGCACAACTAATATTCATGTGTGTTCCTCTATCATTTTGATTAGGAAAAAATGCCTTAACTTTTTTAGCAGCCGCTTGTTGTTCTGCTCCTTTATTACCAGATAGCATTAGTGCCAAGTAATAAGTATTTGCTACAGCAATATCAGCTTCTCCAGCTGCAACTGCCATAATTTGAGCTCTGTCGTTTCCTTTTGGTGTTCTTGCCATATTAGCAACAACTTCTTTAGACCATTCAGCAGCAGCTTTCTTACCATTATTCTCAATTAATGAGGCTACAAGAGATTTGTTATAAATATTGCTTGATTTTCTAATTACTAATCTGCCTTTCCATTTTGGATCAGCTAGATCTTCATATGTAAGACCTGATAATTCAGCGCCACTTACTCTTTCTGGTGAGTAGTAAATTATTCTTGCTCTTTTTGCTACTCCTACCCAGTGTGTAGTTCTAAAATTTTTTGGAACAGAAGATTTAATTGTCGGAGACACCAAACCACTTTGAGTCATTCCTTTAGCCTTGAAAGCTCCACATCTTCCAGCATCAGCAGTAATATAAAGATCAGCTGAAGAGTCAGTCCCTTCTTCAATCATTCTTTTTTCTAATGCACTGGCCTTTCCATTAATCAGGTTTACTTTAATTCCAGTTTTGTTGGTAAATTTGCTATAGAGCTCATTATCTGCTTTGTAATGTCTTGCATTGAAGATATTTACTTCATTTGCAATCGCAAAAGACGAGACTATTAAAGAAACAAATAAGCTTATTATTGTTACTTTTTTCATTGTATCCTTTTCTTTACCCTAATTGATTTGCGAATGAGAATTATTCTCAATGCGAATGATTATCAATCGCATATTTTGTCGCAGAATACAAGGACTATTTAATATTATTTATATGGAAATTTTTATTTCCAGTCGCCAATTTTACTGAATAAGAAATTTCTAAATGCTTGGACTCTAGCTGTGTTTTTTAATGATTGCGGGTACACAAAATGTGCCTCTGTTATTGGTCCTTCTACTTTAGGAAGTACTTTAATTATACTACTAGTATTTGAAACTAAATATTCTGGCAATGCTGCCAAACCCACTCCAGACTCAACGCCATATAATAAGCCACTAACACTATTAACCTTCATAATAGATTTTCTTTTTTTTCCATCATGCATTCCTATTTTTAAAGCCCAATCAGGATTATAAACTGGAGAAGGTGCCCCTTTTCCAAATGAAATAAATTTATGTTTATTTAAATCATTTATTGTCTTCGGCATTCCATTTTTTTCTAAGTACTTATTTGATCCATAAATATAGTATTTGATATCAACTAATTTTTTCTGAATATAGTTAAGCTGTTTTGGTCTTCTCATAAAAATTCCAATATCAGCTTGACGAGTACTCAAATCTAATTCTTTATCATCAAAAACGAGTTCAATCTCAATTTCTGGATTAAGTGTCATAAATTCTTGAATTCTTGGTGTTAACCAATGTGTTCCAAAACTTCTTACAGTTGTAATTGTTAATTTTCCTGTTGGTTTACTTTTTTGATCACCTAATGATGTTTCAACTTCTTTAAGTTTGCTAATAACCTCATGAGCAGTTTTAAAAACATATTCACCATTTTGCGTGAGGGTTAAGCCTCTTGCATGTCTTTCAAACAACTGCACTTTTAAATCTTGTTCTAATGATTGTATTTGTCTGCTAATTGCTGATTGGCTAAGATTTAAATTAACAGTAGCATTCGTAAAGCTTCCAGCTTCAGCCACAGCATGAAAAATTTTTAATTTATCCCAATCCATTATTTATTTAAATCAACTAATACTCTTCCAGCAATTTCACCTTTTAAAATTTTTGGATAAGTTTCAACTAATTCCTCCAAACTAACAGTTAAAACTGATTTTTCAATTAAATCAAAATCAATTAATTTTGATGCCTCGCCCCAAATAAATTCTCTTCTTTTTATACTACAATTAGCAGAGTCCATTCCCCAAACTTTAATACCTCTTAACATAAAAGGGAGTAAATTTGTATTTAGCTCATTGCTGTTCGCGTTTCCACAAACTGCAATAATTCCATTTGACTTTGTTTGTGCTATTGCGTTAGCTAAAATTTTTCCACCAACAGTATCAACTGCTCCGTCCCATAAACCCTTATCTATTGGTCTAGGATCTTTGTCAAATTCAGCCCTATTTATAATGTTTTTAGCACCTAACGATTTTAAATAGTCTGACTTAGAATCTTTTCCTGTAACTGCAGTAACGTTATAGCCTAATTTAGTTAAAGCCATAACTGCTAAACTACCAACCCCACCTGTTGCACCAGTTACTAAAACATCGTTAACTTTTTCTCCTAATAAAATACTTTCTCTTGCTTGAATAGCAAATGCGCTCATTAAAGAAGTTAAACCTGCTGTTCCTAAAATCATCGCTTGTTTGCTAGTTAAACTATCAGGTTTTTTAACTAAAAAATCTCCACTTACTTTTGCAATTTGCGAAAACCCTCCAAAAAAAACTTCTCCCACTCTAAATCCAGTAAGAATTACTTCGTCACCTTCTTTAAATTTTGGATTATCGCTTTCGATAACAGATCCAGAAAAATCAATTCCTGGAATATGAGGATATTCTTTAACTAATCTTCCTCCATTCTTTAGAATCATTCCATCTTTAAAGTTTAAATCTGAATAATGTACTTTTACAGTCACATCTCCATGTTTTAAGAAACTTTTATCTAAAGATTTTACTTCACGAGAAAAATTTTCACCTTCTTGGTTAAGGACTATTGCTTTGAATTGATCAGACACATTAATCTTTTAACGTAGTGCTGATAAATCGTAAATATCTATTTTGATAACTTAAATCTTCTTTGAATTGGCCTAAGTAGTAATTTGTAACCGTGGTTGCTTGTTCTTTTTTAATACCTCTCATTGTCATACACTGATGAGTTGAATCAATAGTTACCGCAACTCCTTTAGCATCTAATGATTCCATTAAAGTGTTTGCTATCTGCATTGTAAGTCTCTCTTGTGTTTGTAATCTTTTTGAGAAAACTTCAACTACTCTTGCTAACTTACTTAATCCTACAACTCTTTCCTTTGGAATATAAGCTACGTGTGCTTTTCCAATAATTGGTGCCATATGATGTTCACAATGACTTTGCACTGAAATATTTTTTTGAACAACCATGTCATCATAACCTTCAACATCACCAAAAGTTTTGTCTAAGATTTTATTTGGATCTTCTTTGTAACCCTTGAAATATTCTTTAAAAGCTTTTACCACTCTCTTAGGAGTTTCTAATAATCCTTCTCTACCTGGATCTTCACCCATCCAAGAAAGGATAGTTCTAAAAGCGTCTTCAGCTTCTTTGTCTGAAATCTGCTTTGTATCTAAACTTTTGTCATCTGTGTCTTTTACTAATTTCATAGCGCTTTTTTATACAGTAATTACTTCAATTTAAAAATATTTAATATATTCATATATGTGCTACATAGTCACCGCATATGTTCAAAAAAAGAGAAAATATCTACGATATTGAAGAGGGAAGTCTTCTATCACCAAAATTTGATAATGATGGGTTAATCCCAGTTATTACTATGTGTTCAAAAACAAAGGATATTTTGATGCATGGTTATATGAATGTAGAAGCTCTTAAAAAGACAATTGAAACTAAAGAGGCACACTATTTTAGTAGATCGAGAAAAGCTATCTGGCACAAAGGTAAAACAAGTGGTTTTACGCAAAAGGTTACTGAAATAAGAATTGATGATGATCAAGACTCAATATGGTTAACAGTTGATATCGGTGATGGAGCTAGTTGTCATGTCGGGTATAGATCATGTTTTTATAGATCTATTCCTATGGGACCAATAGAAAATGGAAGAAAAGTTGAAATGGAATTTCTTGAGAAAGAAAAAAAATTCGACCCTGAAGAAGTTTATAAAGGTCAACCAAATCCTACTAAAATTTAATGAGTGAAAAACAAAAAAATGTTCTAGGTGAAGACCTGGAAGAATGTTCAAATGATCCTTTAACAGGTTGGTTTCGTGATGGTTGTTGTAACACTGACGAGAATGATCATGGACTTCATACAGTTTGTGCCAAAGTTACTACCGAATGCCTAGAGTGGATGAAAGAAGCGGGTAACGATTTAATTACTCCACATCCTGAATTTGGTTTTCCAGGTTTAAAGGATGGAGATGGATGGTGTTTGTGTGCTAGTTGGTATGCAAGAGCAGTTGAAGCCGGTAAAGGATGTCCAATATTTTTGAAAAGAACCCACGAAAACACTCTTAAATATGTACCTATTGAAACTTTAAAAAAGTTTGCAATAGATTTATCTTAATTACATATTTCCATATCTTGGACCACCGCTACCCTCTGGAGTAACCCAAGTTATATTTTGAGAAGGTTCTTTAATGTCACAAGTTTTACAATGAATACAATTTTGAGAATTAATAACAAATTTATTTACATCATTTTCTTTTTGAACTTCATACACACCTGCAGGACAATATCTTTGAGCAGGTTCATCAAATTTTTCTAAAGTATAATTTATTGGTAAATCAGGATCTTTAAGTTTTAAATGAACTGGCTGATTATCTGCATGATTGGTTCCTGTTAGATAAACTGAACTTGTTTTATCAAAAGTTATTACATTATCATATTTTGGATAATCTATTTTTGGCATTTGATTTGCAGGTTTTAATGTTTCATGATCAGCATGTTTGTGTTTAAGTGTAAAAGGAAGTTTTCCTCTAAATAAAATTTGATCGATACCTGTGAAAATTATTCCTAAAATTAATCCCCAGCTAAAACTAGGTTTCACGTTCCGAGCTTCATAAAGCTCTTTATGTAACCAGCTATTTTTAAATTTATCTTCATAAATAGATAAATCTTTATTTTCTTTTAAGTGTTCATTAATAGTTTCGGCTGCAATAATCCCACTCTTCATAGCTGTATGAGAGCCTTTAATTTTTGGCATATTTAAAGTTCCAGCATCACAACCAACCAACAAAGCTCCGGGCATGAACATTTTTGGCAAACTTTGAAATCCACCTTCAATTAAAGCTCTTGCGCCGTAAGAAATTCTTTTTCCACCTTCTATAATTTTTTTAATTGCTGGATGTGTTTTAAACCTCTGAAATTCATCATAAGGTGATAAATGTGGATTTTTGTAATCTAAACCAATTACATAGCCCAGAAAAACTTGTTTATTTTCTGCATGATACACAAAACTACCACCATATGTATTGTTATCTAATGGCCATCCAGCTGTATGCATAACTAAGCCTTCTTCATGATTTTTATCCTCTATTTCCCAAATTTCTTTAAAACCAATTCCATATTGTTGAGGGTCTTTACCTTTGTTTAATTCAAATTTTTCAATAAGTTGTTTGCCTAAGTGTCCTCTGCAACCTTCTGCAAAAACAGTTACTTTACCTAAAAGTTCAATACCAGGTTCAAAACTATCTTTTTTATTACCATCCTTGTCTATACCCATATCTTGAGTTGCAACACCTTTAACAGATCCATCTTCGTTATATAAAATTTCACTTGCTGGAAATCCTGGAAAGATTTCTACACCTAAATTTTCGGCTTGTTCAGCAAGCCATCTACACAGATTAGCTAAACTAATAATATAATTTTTATGATTTTGTTGCACCGCAGGTAGGAGCCAAGTTGGCCAACTTAAAAATTTGGTTTTTCCTAAAAATAAAAATTTTTCTTTAGTTACTTTTGTTTTGATTGGAGAATTTAATTCTCTCCAATTTGGTAGTAATTCATCTAGAGCACGTGTTTCAAATACATTTCCACTTAAAATATGAGCTCCAATCTCTGATGCTTTTTCTAATAAACAAACATTTAAATTTGGATCTAATTGTTTTAACTTTATTGCAGTTGATAATCCTGATGGTCCTCCACCAATTATTACAACATCATATTCCATCGATTCTCTAGACATACTCTAGTTTTTAACTGTAAGGATTATTTTTGTATAGTGTTTAATTTGTTCAGCTCTTCCATGAACTGAGGCAGTGCCTCAAATAAATCAGCTTCAAGTCCATAATCTGCAACACTAAATATTGGAGCTTCACCATCTTTATTAATTGCAACTATAACTTTACTTTCCTTCATTCCTGCTAAATGTTGAATAGCACCTGAAATTCCAACAGCGATATATAGATCTGGTACTACCACTTTTCCTGTTTGACCTACTTGATGATCGTTACTTATGTATCCAGCATCTACTGCTGCTCTTGATGCTCCAATTGCTGCACCTAGTTTGTCAGCAATTTCTGTAATTAATTTAAAATTGTCACCACTTTGCATTCCTCTGCCACCTGATACAACAATTCTTGCTGTTCCAAGCTCAGGTCGATCAGATTTAATTTCTTCTCTTTTAATAAATTTTGTATTTGAAAACTCTTCACTAGCATCCACTTTTTCAATTGGGGCTGATCCACCTGTACTCTCACAGGGATCGAAAGAAGTGGGTCTGATTGTAACGCACTTTTTAGCATCATTACTCTTAATTGTTGCAAAAGCGTTACCGGCATAAATTGGCCTTAAAAAAGTATCTGGTGATATTACTTTAATAATGTCGCTTACTTGTGATGTATCAAGATGAGCTGCAATTCGCGGCATCAAATTTTTTCCAAATGTATTTGCTGAACAAACAATGTGAGAATAATTTTCTGCTAGTTTAACAATAACTGGAGCAAAATTTTCTGCTGTGAAGTTTTCATAGTGAGCTCCTTCTACACTCAATACTTTTTTTACTACTGGAAGTTCAGATAATTGTTTTGCAGCATCAGCAGAATTTTGACCAATAATTACAGCATGAACATCTGAGTCAATTTGAGATGCTGCTGTAGCTGCATTAAGAGTAAATGATCTTAACTCTTTATTGTTGTGTTCTGCTATAAGTAAAACTGCCATTAAATTACCTTCGCCTCATTTTTTAATTTTTGAACTAATTCTGCAACATTTGCTACTTTTATGCCTGCTTTTCTTTTTGGAGGTTCCTCTACTTTTAATTGTTCTAATCTTGGTGATACATCCACGCCTAAATCAGAAGCAGCAATTTCCTCTATAGGTTTTTTCTTAGCCTTCATTATATTTGGTAGTGATGCATATCTTGGTTCATTCAGCCTAAGATCACAAGTTACAATAGCTGGAACATTTATTTCAATTGTTTCAAGACCTTCATCTATTTCTCTAGTTACTTCTAATTTATTATCTTTAACATCAATCTTAGAGGCAAATGTTGCTTGTGGCCAATTTAATAAAGCACTCAACATTTGGCCTGTTTGATTACAATCGTCATCAATTGCTTGTTTGCCCATAAATACTAAATCTGGTTTTTCTTTATCTACTATTTTTTGTAAAATTTTTGAAACAGCGAGTGGCTCTAGAATTCCATCGACTTTCACATGAATGCCTCTGTCCGCACCAACCGCTAAAGCTTTCCTAACAGTTTCTTGAGCTTTTTCTTCTCCAACAGTTACTGCAACTACTTCTGTAGCTTTACCAGCCTCTTTAATTTTTACAGCCTCTTCTATTGCATTATCATCAGGAGGATTGGTTGACATTTTTACATTGTCAGTAACTACACCAGTTCCATCTTCTTTAACTCTGATTTGAACGTTGTAATCAATAACCCTTTTTACTGCTACTAAAATTTTCATTAAGCTCTTAATAAATTATTTTCTGAATCATATGGACTCTCATTTAGGACAGTAGCGTCGTACATTTCACCTAATATATCAACTTGTAATTTGTCGCCTACATTTGAACAATCTGGCTTAACCATTGCAAGAGCTATTGATTTATCTAATCTAAATCCAAATTCGCCTCCAGTTGCTCTTCCAACAACTTTTCCGTCTTTAAAAATTGGGTTATTTCCAAGCACATCAGCATCTTTAGTGTTATGAACCTCTAAAGTAACTAATTTATTATCAAAACCTTTTTCTCTCCATTTATTAAGTGCCTCTAATCCAATAAAGTTTCCTTTATTTGGGTGAACAAATCTATCAAGACCGGACTCGTATGGTGAGTATTCAATTGATAATTCTGTACCAACTAGTTTATAAGATTTTTCTACTCTTAAACTATTCATTGCCCTAATTCCAAAAGGTTTAATTCCTAAATCTTTCCCTGCTTCCATTAATTTATCAAAAATATGGTTTTGATATTCAATTGGATGATGCAGTTCCCAACCAAGCTCACCCACAAAGTTTACTCTCATTGCATTTACTGGAGCATATCCAACATTAACATTTTTAGCAGTCAACCATTTGAAATTTTCATTAGAAAAATCGTCTGTTGAAACCTTTTGCATTAATTGTCTGGCTTTTGGACCAGCTACAACTAAAACTCCTGTACTATTTGTTAGATCTTCAAATATTACAGATCCATCATCTGGCATCCATTTTTGTATCCAATCATGGTCTAATCTTAAATTTGCTCCAGCAGAAACTAGATAATAACTATTTTCCGCTTCTTTCATTATTGTAAATTCTGAATGCACTCCACCTTTAGTGTTCAAAGCATGACATAAATTTATTCTTCCAATTTTTTTTGGAAGTTTATTTGCAACTAAATAATCTAAAAATTCCTCTGCTTTAGGTCCCCTAATTCTACATTTTGCAAACGCAGTCATATCTAAAAGACCTACGTTTTCTTTAACATTTTGACATTCTTTCTTAATCGCATCAAACCATTTTGATCTTCTAAATGACCAATCATCTTTTTGCTCCATTCCATCTGTTGCAAAAAAATTAGGTCTTTCCCATCCAAATTTCTGACCAAAAACTGCTCCCAAATTTTTCATTCGTTCATAACAAGGAGCTGTTCTTAATGGTCTTGCAGCTGGCCTTTCTTCATCTGGGTAGTGAACTATGAAGACATGGCTGTATGCTTCTTCATTTTTAGCTTTTAAATAAGATTTAGTTGCATAGTTACCGTAACGTCTTGGTTCAACTCCTAACATGTCAATTGTTGGTTCACCATCAACGATCCATTCTGCTAATTGCCAACCTGCACCACCTGCTGCTGTTATTCCAAAACTATGTCCTTCATTAATCCAAAAATTCTTAAGTCCCCAAGCTGGTCCAACAATTGGATTTCCATCAGGAGTATAACAGATTGCTCCATTATAAACTTTCTTTACTCCAACTTCTCCAAACGCAGGTACTCTATGAATTGCTCCTTCTATGTGTGGAGCTAATCTGTCTAAGTCTTCTTGAAATAATTCATATTCAGAATTTTTTGATGGCCCCTCTACATAACAAGCTGGTGCACCATCTTCGTAAGGGCCTAAAATTAATCCTCCAGCTTCTTCTCTCATATACCATCTGCTATCACTATCTCTTAAGACTCCCATCTCTGGTAATCCATCTTTTTTTCTTTTTTGAATTGCAGGATGAGGTTCTGTAACAATGTATTGATGTTCAACAGGTATTACCGGAATATCTAGTCCTACCATTTCACCTGTTTGTCTCGCAAAATTTCCAGAACAAGAAATAACATGTTCGCACTCTATTGATCCCTTATCTGTTTCTACAACCCATCCTTCTTTTGTTTGCCTCATTGATAGGACGGTTGTGTTTCTATAAATTTCTGCTCCTCTATTTCTTGCACCTGTTGCTAATGCTTGTGTTAAATCTGCTGGTTGAATATATCCATCTTCAGGGTGTTGTATTGCGCCAACTAAATCATCAGTATGACATAATGGCCAAATTTCTTTTACTTGTTCTGGTTTCAAAAATTTAACATCTACTCCGATAGTTCGAGCAACACCTGCGTATTGATGGTATTCATCCATTCTATCTTTTGTACTTGCTAGACGAATATTTGAAACAACGCTAAAGCCAACATTTTTTCCAGTTTCTTCTTCTAATGTTTTGTAAAGATTAACTGCATATTTATGAAGTTGTCCAACTGAATAACTCATATTAAATAAAGGCAACAAACCTGCTGCGTGCCAAGTAGATCCCGAAGTTAACTCTTTTCTTTCAACTAGAACAACATCAGACCAACCCTTTTTTGCTAAATGATAAAGGGCACTTACCCCTACAACTCCTCCACCAACTACTACAACTTTAGTTTTTGTTTTCATTCTGCGATTCCTACTAAATTTTTAATTGTTACGAAACAAAAATGTATATGTGAACAATCAAATTGAGCTTCCAAGAGGGATTGGACTGGATACCATTGTGGTTAACCAACAGTCTTTCAAAGTTCCCTCAGAAGTGTACTTTTCGACTTGCCAATTGAATTTGTGATAAATTTTGTCCTTATCAAGAATGATAACTTCAAATTGAGCCCATTTGTCACTACTTCCAAGCTCAGTTATTGTGTGACTTAGGTGGTTAATCATCATCCCATAAGAGTCGCTTTTTATCATCATCTTAAAGTTGCTTAATGGTCCTGTTACTCTCTTATTATTTGGGTGAGCAAATTTCCAAGTTTGTTCAATACCACTATCTTTATATTCAAGATCATTTTTTTGAAGCCCATTCAATTGAATTTTAATAACTTCTTTCGGGCTTATTGTGCTGTTGGGGTTTAATAATTCAGCGTGCGAAAATGAAATAAAGAAAAAAAATAAAATTATAGATTTAAAGATTATTAGCGGTTTTTCTAACATCATTTAAAAATTCTTGTCTCTTTGCATCACTTACAAATGGTACTGCAAAATATCTTCTATAAACAATGTTATATATGCCACACATATGAAATACCCCTCTTTTTAATCTTCTAATTGGTAAGTTTAAAAAAAAAGTTGTAATTGCTAATCTTGGTGAACCATATGTGCAGAATATTATAGCTTTTTTATCTCTTAAGTTTCCAATTGGATAACCGTAATTTCCAACCAACTGTTTAAATCTAAATGCCCAAGGTGGAGCTAAAACTTTATCAATCCAACCTTCTACTATTGCTGGCATCCTAAAATTCCAAATTGGAGCAATTAAAACAATTGTATCACTTTCTTCGATTCTTTTTCTATGATCTAAAACTTCGTGATCAGGTTCCTCTCCAGCAAAAACAGGATCAAATTTCTCTTTATATAAATCAACAACATCAACTTGATTTCCATTTACTTTTGATTGTTTAACAAACTCATCTCGAATTGCTGCATTAAATGAATTGTCATTGTAGTGCCCATACACTAAGAAAATTTTTTTCATTGTATTAAATTTTTATTCAGTAGTTTTGTATTTACTATTATTAATTATAAATACAAATAAAATTGGAAGAATTAATGTTAAAAGTGTTACAAAAATTAACAGTATTCCAAGTTCAGAATAATCTGCTGTTGTTTGTATTTCCCCAGAAACTTTATCTTTTACTTCTCTGGTAACTGTAAATATTTCATTTAAATACTTTGTGCCTAATGCACTTGCTGATAATGCAAGATTTGTAAACGATGCAAAAACTGCAAAAAAGGTTGCCTTTAAATGTGCTGGAGCATTTTTTGCTATCCAAGCTAATAGAGGTATCATTGATACTTGGCCAAGCGGAGACTCTAATGCAGTATTAATTAATGCAATAAACTTAGCATCAACAACTCCACCTGTTAACGAGGCTGTCCAGTTATGAAAACCATAATACATTCCAACACTTGGTAAAAACAAAATCGCACCCGCAATACTTAGAACTACAATTATTTTTGCAATTGAATTATTTGCCATAAAAGGTCTTAATAAAACAATACCAGCTAATGTTAAAATTGATGCCAATAATGATAGAACAGAAAAAAACTGTTCATTAAATCCAAGCTCATCAATTTCAAACCAAGTTAATCCTGGCCCAGGACCTGGCATGGCTCTAAATACAAAAATAATTACTGCTGTACCTACAATTGTTAATCTTAGTTCCTGAGGTAATTCCTTAATAAGTTTAAACATTAAAAACAAAATGATTATGACTGAGCCAATAAACACAATTTCTTGTGCAAACGGAACCTTAAAGGAACCAATAGACAATGTGAAAATAACAAAAACTAAACTTCCTCCTAATATCCACCAGTTTATTTTTGTTTTTTCGTTACCTCTTTCATCTTTAAATTCTAGACCTTTAGATTTTAAAGTTTGTATTTTTTTATGTCTTAAATAATTTGCCAAAATTACACCTAGTATAGAAACTAAAGGTATTACAAGAGCATAAATGTAGATAGTTCCATATAAATTTATCTTATCGGCCTGCTCAAGACTTTCCACATCTCTAAACAATATTACATTAACTAATGCAACAAGTACTGTACCGCCAATAATAGCAAACCTTCCAAGTGTCTGCATTGTTGTATGCATTATTTTTATTTGATCTTTAGAATAATCATTTCCTGTTTCATCAACCAAAGGAACTGCCTCAACTGTCATAGCATCGGCTACAACGTCCTGAACCACATAGCCAACTGGAGCTAAAATTACACTTATCACAAACCATGTTTCTACCGAAAATACCTGGGCCATATCTTCAGTATGAATAATCAATCCATACATAATTAGTAAACTAAGAGCTATCAATGAAGCTCCAAAATAGACCATGTAATTTTTTCTCTCCCAGATTAGATCTACTAAATGTCCTAATGGCATTTTTAATGCCCAAGGAATTCCAGCCCAAAAACCTAGGCCTGCTAAAAATGCTGCTGATAAATTTAAATAATCTTTAACAAAAAATGTACCAACAATACCTGTTAAACCAGAAATACCCGCAGCCATATAAACCATTAATGGAGGTAGATAAGTCCATTTAAATTGACGACCCAAATCTAAAAATGTGCTGTCTAAAAATTTAATTATTTTGCTCATTAGTCACTTAAAACTGGAAAAGCTTGTCTAACTTTTAAAAAGTATTTTTGATATTCCATTTTAGTACATTTGTTTTCAATATACTTAATATCATTTTTTTCCATCAATTCTTTTGCCTTTTCGTCTCGTATACCGAGCTGTAACCATAAAACTTTAGCACCAATTTTAACTGCATCTTCTGCAATAGCATAAACTTCTTTTGATGGTCTAAAAACATCCACAATATCAACCTGATCATTAATATCAGATATTTTAGCAAAAACCTCTTCTCCTAAAATTTTTTGACCCTCAGCTCTAGGATTGACAGGATAAACTTTAAATCCATATTTTTGCATATATTTCATTACTATAGTTGATGCTTTTGTTGTGTCGTTACTAACTCCTACCATTGCAATTGATTTATATTTAGAAAGAACTTCTTTGATATCACTCATTTTTTATTTTTAATTTGTTCTTCACAAAATATTTTAGCTTCAGGAACTGTCATTGGTTTTTCTAGTTTTTGGCTACCAGCAATACAGGCATCTATTGCTCTTTTTTGATTATGATCTTTAAAATTATAAATTACAAACATCCCAACAATAATAAAAAGAACTATTAAAATATTCTTTATCATTATTTATTTTTCCATTTTGGTTTTCGTTTTTCGAGGAATGCAGAAATTCCTTCTTTTGCATCCATTGCCATCATATTTAGGGTCATCATTTTACTTGTATAAGCGTAAGCTTTATTTAATGGCATTTCTAATTGTTTGTAAAAAGCTTGCTTTCCAATTTTTATTGTTAAATTAGATTTAGAAGCAATTTTATTTGCTACTTTTAACACTTCATTGTTTAATTTGGCTTTTGAAAAATTATCATTTATCAACCCTATTTCTTTTGCATAATTTGCATTGATAGGTTCTCCAGTTAGCAACATTTTCATCATAGGTTTTCGATTTATCTTTCTACTTACAGCAACCATAGGTGTGCTACAAAACAAACCAATATTGACACCAGGAGTAGCAAATAATGCGTCCTTAGTACTATATGCTAAATCACAACTTGCAACCAATTGACAGCCAGCTGCAAATGCAGCTCCATGAACTTTAGCAATTACAGGTTTTCTACCTTCAACAATTTGAAGCATTACTTTTGAACAAAGATTAAATAATTTTAAATATTTATCTCTCTTTTTTAGACCTCTAACTTCTTTTAAATTATGACCTGCACTAAATCCTTTACCAGCACCCTCTAATATTATTACTTTAACTTTTTTATCAGCATCTAATTTTTTTAATGCCTTTAATAAATCTGAAAGATTTTTGAATGATAAAGAGTTGTAAGTTTTTGGTTCATCAATAATAATTGATGAAACTTCGTTGTTATTTTTTTTAATTTTAATGTTGCTAGTCATTTAATCAGTTAATCCATCGGATCTAACCTGATTTCTTTCTATATGAATTGGTAAAACTTTACCATAAATAGCTTTGGAATGTTCTGGAGTGTTTACTCTCCATGGATCTAAAACATAAGCTGGAATACACATATATCTTGATTTTTGGCCTTCAACTTTTGTTACCCTATGCAAAGTAAATCTACCTTTAAATATTTGTAAATCTCCTGGCTCTAATTTCAATTGTCTCACTCTAGTTCTATCTCCAGCTATTACTTTTTGAACTTCCTCGAAATTTTCATTTCCTGGTTCTCTAATATTTGGACAGTACTCAAATACACCACCCCTCTCAGGTTTTTGTATCATTAAACTAAGTGTAAATTCACAACTATCAAAATGCCATGGGAGTACTCCATCTGGTTTCATAACATTATAAGCATGACATGCTAAAGGATCTGCCCATCTGTGAATAGGAGAAACACCTAAACAAGCAGATACAAATTTTAAAAGTTCTTCAGTTTCATATAGATATTTCATTTCGGAGTCTTTTGGAAAACAATCTGAATTCAAATATCCGTTGTATCTATTCATAAAAGTTCTTTTTGGATGATCTTTTGGTAATGAAGGATCATCCTTTGCATACAAGTAAGCATTTATACTCTCTTTAGACATATAAACTTCGTCTAATTGTTTTTCTAACTCAGAATTCATTACCTTAAGTGATTTAGGCAAAATAAAATTTGAAATTGTTGAACAACTATGTTGATCCAGTTCTTCTTTACATTTTTTAACTAGATTTTTAATTATTGGTGAATTTAAATCGTGTATTGGATATTTTTCTAAATCTACAATAGTCTTAAGTCTATCGTTCATTAAATTTTATTTTAACTTTCCCTCTTCTCTCATTTTAGCTCTTATCTTAGTAGCTGATATTTTTTGAGTTTCTTCATCCAAAACTATTTCCTCAATCTTATATCCAACTCCCCTACCATAACAAATATTTGTAATATTAGGTACTAGCATAATTTTAAATTGTCCTTCAAACTCAGGATTTAATCTGTCTTCAATGTTTTTTTTTACTGTTTCAAAATCAAAAGGATTATCATCTACACCTTGTACATCTCTAATTTGAATACAAACTTGTCCAGTTTTTTTAATAATTTCTTTGAACAAAGTATAATGTCCATCGTGAAAAGGTTGCCATCTTCCTAGCATTTGTGCTGTTGGTTTTTTGTTATCCCATTGGTGTGTCATTTTTTTATCTCCTCTATTATTTTTGGTGCCCAATTTTTTGCATCCTGAGATGTTACGTGAAAATCAAAATTCTTAGGATTAACAAACATTTGATTAGTGTCTTCAAATCTTCCTTCCTTAATTGTATCTACCCAAACTCTAAAGTCTGCTGGAAATAAACTTCTTGCTTCGGGAGTTGGTGCAATGAAATCTGCAATTACATAATGACCATCTGCTTTTAATTTTAAAGCTGCTTCAGCCATTCTTTTTGCTTGTCTTATCCTCCCTTCTTCTGAAAAATCCCAATCGTTTGCGGCTTTTCTTACTTCGTCTGCATTTAATCTTTTTGCATTCAAGAGTGGAGCCATTTCATTTGCTAGAGTTGTTTTACCTGCTCCAGGCAAACCCATTACTAAAATAATTTTCATTAGATATCTTCTAACGGATGATGGGACATTAATTCAAGTCCATTATCACCAACAAGATACTGTTGTTCAAGTTTTACACCTTCTTTACCACCAACTTTACCAATATAACTCTCAAGTGTGATTGTCATGTTCTTCTCAAAAGTTCCACCTTCTTCTCCACCATCAGTTGGATATCTTATTTGAGGCCACTCATCACATAAACCAATTCCATGAACCATACATGAATACCTATTTCCATAATATTCATCAGGCAAAACCCAAGATTTTTTTATAAATTCTTTAAAACTCATTCCCGGTTTTATTAATCTAAAATTATGATCAATTTGATTTCTAGCCATTGAATATAGTTTTTTTTGCTGATCATTAAATTTATGTCCAACTACAAAGGCCCTTGATATGTCGGCGCAATATCCATATGGACCAACCATATCTGTATCAAAAGCAACAATTTCTCCTTGTTGCATAACTTTATTACTACTCTCTTGCATCCATGGATTTGTTCTTTCACCAGAAGATAAAATCCTACACTCAATCCACTCACCTCCATTTTCAATATTCGTTTTATGTAAAATTGACCACAATTCATCTTCAGTCATTCCTGGTTTAAGATCTGATCTCATTTTTGATACACCTTTTTCTGCAACTTCTATTGCTGCTTTCATACAAATTAATTCATCAGGTGATTTTATTACCCTTGCTTGTTCTAAAATCAATTTTGCATCTACAACTTCAATACCTTCTTTATTTAAAGCTGTAACCGCAGGACCATTTAAAACATCGATTGCAATTTTTTTTGTTTTAAAATAATTTTTTGATAAATCTTTAACTTCATTTATCCATTTTGATAATTGTAAATTTGCTTGATCTCCATTGCTAAAATAATCCCATGTGATTGCAGGTCTTATTTCGTCAATTAGATTTAAATGCTTTGATAATATTTCACAATTAAAATACTCATAAAGAATTGTTGGTCCATTGACCGGTACAAAACAATATCTTGTTAAATTATGCATATTATAGACGCTCATGTTGACTGTATCTAAAGCATAACGAACATTCACTGGATCAAAGAGAATACAAGCCTCTAAATTGTTTTTTACCAATTCTTTTCTGACCCTATCTAAACGATATGATCTTAATTTATCAAAATCAATCTCGTCTTCTCTTAATCTTTTTTTGGTAATAAAATTTTGTCTTGGTTTTATCTCAGGAGCTATTTTTCTACTAAACCTCATAATACCCTATACAACCCTAACCATGCGTTAACATCTTTGCTCGCAATATAGTCAGATTTAAAAAATTCTACTTCTTCCCACTCATTGCTATCTTTGAGTATATCAATTTTTTTATCAAAACCATACTCTTCATGAATTCCTTCATTAATCGTGAAGCAAATTAAACCACCTGGTTTTGTTATTCTTATAAACTCATCTAATGCATTTGGTTTTACATGGCCAAATGTAAACGTACCAACACACATCACTCCACCATAAAAATTATCCTCAGCTTCTATTGGTTGGTTTAAATCAACTTTAACTAATTTTTGATAAAGATCTTTTGGAACTGTATCTAATAAAGTTTGAGATAAATCAGCTCCATGAAAATTTTTAAAACCATATTTTTTTAACTCAACTCCAACTAGACCTGTTCCACAGCCTGCATCAAAGATTAGCGTATCTTTATTACTTTCGTGCTTATTGAAAGTTGCTACGGTTTCCTTTGGGCCTGTATAGTTCCAATCAACCATATCTTTATTATACTTATCTTTATCTCCCCACTCGTCGTAGTACTTCATGACTTCATCGGTGGTTTTAAGTTTATAAATTGGAATTTTGTTTCCTACGTCTTTTTGTGCCATTAGCTTCTCATTTTTTTACCACTTGGATCATAAAGTGGTTCTTTAATAATTGAGCAATTAAATAAATCTCCATTTATTTCTACTTGAACTTTATTTTCAGATTTAATTTTATCCTGATCAACAAAAGTAAATGCAACACTCTTGTTTACAAAATGTGCAAAACCACCTGAAGTAACGTAACCTATACTTTGATCTCCATTCATAACAGCTTCGTTATTTGTTACATCAATATCATTGGTTTCTACAATTAAAGGTATAAGTTTGTTTGAAGAATTTTCCTTTTGCGCACTTTCTTTACCAATAAACTCTTTATCCCAATTAATAAAAACATCTAATCCTGTTTCTTTAGCAGTAAAATCTGGTCTATAATCTAAAGTCCAAGCTCCCCAATTTTTCTCTAACCTCATTGACATTAATGCTCTTCCGCCAAAGGGTTTGATATTAAATTCTTTTCCAGCTTCCATTAATTCTTCGTAAAGTTTTAATTGATAGTGAGGCGCTACATAAATTTCATATCCGAGTTCGCCAGTAAATGAAATTCTATTTATTATTGCTGGAACTCCTCCAACAAACATCCTTCTAGAATCTCTAAATTTAAATTTTTCATTTGAAACATCATCTCTTACTATTTTTTCTAAAACCTTTCTTGAATTAGGTCCTGCAATTGATAATCCATGGAACTCATCAGATCTATTTTTATAATTTAAATTAAATCTATCTAAGTGACTTTCAAACCAACGTTTATGCATTTCTTGAGCAGCGCCAGAGCCAAATATCATAAATTCATTTTCATCTAAACATGCCACAGTTAGATCGCCACATAATTTTCCTCTGTATGATAACATTGGTGACAAAGATATTCTTCCAGGTTTTGGGAGCCTTCCAGCCATTATGTGATCTAAAAATTTTCTAGCATCAGGACCTTTGAATTCATGTTTTGAAAAATTTGCAACTTCAATTAAACCAACATTTTCTCTTACATTAATAACTTCCTTTGATACATAATCATGAGATCTTGATCTTTTGATAGTAGGCTCTTCATGGGCATCTTCTTTATTGTTTGCAAACCACAAAACATTTTCTAATCCAAAACTATCTCCCATAACAGCACCTTGATTTACAAAACGATCATACAGCGCAGTAGTTTTTTGTTTTCTTCCTTTTGGTAAAGTTTCATTAGGAAATGTCATAATAAATCTTCGTTCATAGTTTTCTGAAGATTTTATTGTTCCATATTGAGGGGATGCATAATCTCCAAAACGAGCAACATCCATTGCCCAAACATCAATAGAAGGTTCACCATCAATAATCCATTCAGCTATACATTTTCCAACACCTCCTCCTTGACAAAAACCAGCCATTACACCAACTGCAACCCAATAATTTTTCATTCCTGGTACTGGACCAATCAGAGGACTTCCATCTGGACCAAAAGTAAAAGGTCCATTAACTATATTCTTAATACCTGCACGTTCTAGCGCTGGCATTCTTTCAAAACCGATTGCTAGTCTATCTTCAATATTATCTAACTTTGGCTCCAATAATTCATGACCAAAATTCATTGGTGTCCCTTCTACTTTCCAAGGTGTTGATTTAGGTTCATATGTTCCAAGCAACATCCCTTTTCCTTCTTGTCTAAAGTAAATATTTCCCTCAAAATCAGTTCCTATTGGCAATCTTTGATCACCCATTGCTTCAATTTCAGGAATGGATTCAGTGATTAGATAATGGTGCTCCATTGGTTGTACAGGAAGATTTAATCCAGCTAATTGCCCAACTTCTCTTGCCCATAAACCACCAGCGTTAATTACTATTTCAGCATTAATATTTCCTTTTTCGGTAAACACATCCCAAGTTCCATCTTCTTTTTGTTTTGTATCTTTTACAACAGTGTGAGTGTAATATTTTCCACCATGAACTTTTGCAGCTTTTGCAAAAGCGTAAGTAACTCCTGAAGGATCAACTTCACCATCGATAGGATCCCATAAGGCCAACAAATATCTAGATGGATCAATTAGAGGATTTTTCTTTTTAACTTCCTCTAAAGAAATAAATTCTTGGTCAAGTCCCATGTATCTTGCTTTTGATCTTTCTCTCTTTAAATAATCAGCCCACACTTCATTTGAAGCTAAATAAAAACCTCCACTAGGTTTAAAGCCTACAGAATGACCTGACTCTTTTTCTATTTCTTTATATAAGCCTATTGTATAAGCCATCATCCTAGAGATATTAGGGTCAGATGAAATCACGTGAACATTTCCCGCTGCGTGCCAAGACGATCCTGAGGTAAGTTCGTTTCTCTCAAGTAAAATGCAATCCTTTAACCCAAATTTAGATAAATGGTAAAGAATAGAACAACCCACCACACCACCACCTATGATTACAACTTTAGCATTTTTCTCCATAAATTTATTTATAACCTTTCTTTTTCAAAATTTAAAATATTGTCTTCAAAATAAATATTTTTTAATTTGGACAATCTCTTTTGAAGAATATTTATATTTTTTTTAGTAAATGAAACTTTTTTTTGCTCTATTTCAGAAACTTGCCCCACATAGTTTATTGCATTCCAGACAGAAAAAATATTATTTAGTGAGAATTCCTTCAAATTGATAGATAAATTATTGAAGGTATATTTTAGTTTTTCTAGTTTAATTTTAAATTTATCTTTTTCTATATTTTTTTTTATTTGAGATATTAATTTTTTTGGTTCTGAATTTTTATAAAAACCATTCCTTGGATAGTAGTATTTGAGAAATGATCCTGTAAAATCCTTTCCTGATGAGTATATAAGGAACATTTTTCCCTTAAAATTTAACAAAGATAAAAGAGGTTTAATAACATTATTTACAGTCTGAATTAAAGGAGACCGAAGCTTAAAACATTGAGATGCAATAATAAAATCATATTTTTTTGGAATTTCACTTATATTTCTAGGTATAAAGTCTTTTAATTTTTTTTTTTGATCTTTTCTGTAAATAGTCAAAAAAATTTTTGACTTGGGTTTAATTGAACCATTTTTGTTATTAAAAGATAATTTCCAATTTTTTCTAACATAAGGACTTAAACTCATTAAGATCTTAGTAAAATCAATACCTTTTTTTCCAACTAATTCTAATTTTTCAAATTTTACTTTGTCAGATGTAGAGTTATTTAAATCTTTATAACTACAATTAGTAATATTAAAAATTAAAGTTTTATGTTCAGCAAATCTATCCCCTAAAAAACTTAGAAGCACATTAATATCATCGATACTTATTTCTTTACCTACAACAAATATAGGTTTATTTGGCAAATATTTATGCAGACCTGACAAAAAAGTAGATATAATTGTTCCCTCACCAGTACCCGCGTCTAATACGTTAAAAATTGGTGACCGAGTACTGATTTTTTCTATTTTTTTAAATAAATAAAAAGCAATTTTTGATTTTTCATTAGTTGAGTTTACAAATGATAAATATTTGTCTCTAGAGTCAAAAAAAGTTTTTCTCTTCATATTTATTATTAGTATTTGATCTCCTTATTTACTTTTTTAAGAGATTTATCTGTTCCATGGTGAAAATGTTTGCTCATATCTGGCATATATTTCATTGAAATTGGTTTTTTACCAATTGCAACAGACATTTCTCTGACATGATGAGCTTCGGCACCACAACATATACCAATAAAATTTATTTTATTCTGAACACAATCTTTTGCAAATTCTGCCATTTCAAATCTATTACAAAACAAATTATCTAAAGCTACTGGGAATGCATTTCCACCTGGAATACAGTCGCAACCATGATCAGTGATATTTAAGAAACCAGGTTCTTCCTCTGTTGTTCTGTAAGGTACTGGAAGTCCTGCAACATGACATGAAACTTTTTCTCTAACCTTTTTTAATAATTTCATTGTCATTTCAGGTCCTCTGTAACAATTCAATCCAACAACATCAGCGCCCAGATCCTCCATCATCTTACATGCATCCTCAGTACTATGTCCTTCTCTAGTTTTATCCCCTCTAGGAATTGCAAAATTACAAACTGCAATAAGTCCTGCATCCTTAATTGCTTTTAATGCAATTTTCATTTCATCAGTCCAACTTATTGTTTCTGCTATTACAAAATCAACACCAGCCTCTTTTGCCCAAGCTACTTGTTCTTCATACATTTGTTGACATTGTTTGTGAGTATTAGGATCCCCTGGATCAAATACATTTGTATTAGCCACGTCTCCGCAAACCATAAGATCTAAATCTTTAAACTCAGCAGCAGCATCTTTTGCAATTTTAAGAGCACCTTTTTGCATTGGTTCTAACAAATGTTCTTTACCAATTATTCTGAGCTTTTCTCTATGACCGTAATAAGTAAATGCTTGAACAACATCAGATCCCGCTCTAATAAATTCTCGATGTAACTGAGTTACTACCTCAGGATGTTCCATAACAACTTCTGGAACAAATGGACCTGCTGAAAGATAACCCCTTCTTTCCATTGCAAAAAGATAGCCTTCTGCACACATTATTGGACCTTCATTTAATCTTGTAATAAGATCTTTTTTCATAATTTACCCTCTCATTTAGTTAAATTGGTTGCAACCCACTTATGAAACATCAAAGTAGGAGTATCCATTACAGGTGAAAAATTCCCACCATTGTAAGCTGGAGAATTTCGCCCGTTTTGCATTCCTTCTATTGCAGTTACATCTTCATTCATGACTTCTTGCCAAAATGCAAAATTTTTTTCTCTTATGTCTTTAAACTCATCACTAGAGGCACTTTCGTCTCCAACATAATATAATTCAAAATGTTCTTTAGTTTGATTGTTAGAAATTGGCTCTAACCAAAATGCATAGAAATGATCAATATGTATTCCTAACATTACGTTTGGATATAATGATACATATTCAGATTTTTCATAAAGTTCAGTAGGCCAGTTAGGAAAGCATTTAAATTTAATGTTTCCATCAAACTGTTGTGAATATTTATTACTTCCTTGTCCTGAAAAATTTAAATTCTCATCTTCGATATGATAGTGATCTGAAATATTTGAAACTTTATTTAGTTCTGGATGTATCCACGGCAAATGATAACTTTCACAATAATTCTCAATTGCAAATTTCCAATTACTATTTACTGTCATATTAAAATATCCGTTATCAGTCGAATGTCTTATTAATTTTTGATCTTTTTTAGAAATAAACTTAGACCATCTATCCTCTAGAGGTTTAATAAAATCTTCAAATGGTTTTGCATTAGAATTAATATTAATAAAAATTAAATCCATCCAAATATTTGATTTAATTTCTTTTAAGTTACTCTTGTTTTTATCGAACCCTTCAACCTCATGTTTTCCTAGTCCTCCTATATGTGGAGTAACAGTTAATTTTCCATTAAAATCATAGGACCAAGAATGATAAGGGCATCTTATTACATTTTTTAATTTACATTCCTGATCAACTAATTTGAAACCTCTATGACTACAAACATTATGAAAAACTTTTACTTCATTCTCTTTGTTTCTAACTATTAGTATTGGTATTCCTAAAAGATTAAAAGGTTTTGCATCGCCTGGATTTGGTACAGAGCTTGCAACCCCAATCATAGTCCAATTATTTTTAAATATTTTTTCTTTTTCAAACTCTAAATAATCATTGTTCAAATAACATTCGTTAGGTAATCCATGAGCTTTCTCTATAGGATTTTTAACAACTTCTATTTTATTGGGATCTAAGATGTCTGATAATTTTTTATTTAAATTCATAAACCTCCTTTTTTTTAATTAATTAAAAAATTAATCGAGGCTTAAAATTATCTTTCTCTAATTATGATTTGTTGAAAAACAGTTTTACAATTTAAAATATAAACAAATTCTTTGAAAAAAAAATTTGCAGAAAAAATCATATTAAAACTTTAAACAAAAATTTTGTTCAGTTAAAGACAATTTTACTGCAACCAGTAGTTGAATTAAATTTGCATTATTGGCCTCGATATGTTCAATTTATCTTTTAAATGAATCAAATGTTGGGAGATATTATGAAGATTAAAAGAATACTTCTTTCACTAGCTGTTGTGTTTGGTCTTACTTCTTTTGGAAGTGTTGCAAATGCAGCTTGTGGAAATATAACGATTGCTAATATGAACTGGGCTTCAGCAAACTTTATGGCTGAAGTTGATAAGATTATATTAGAAGAAGGTTATGGATGTAATGTTGAGCTTGTGCCTGGTGCAACTCAGCCAACTTTTGCATCTATGCAAGAAAAAGGTGAGCCAGATGTTGCTCCAGAATTTTGGGCAAACGCTGCTATCATCGCTTTGAATAAAGCAATTGATGAAGGAAGAATGCACTCACTTAATAAAGCGCCGATTACTGGTTTGGGTGAAGGATGGTGGGTATTACCTCACACACTTAAAAAACATCCAGAGCTAACAACTGCTGAAGCAATTTTAGCAAGACCAGATCTGTTTCCTCATCCAGAAGATCCATCAAAAGGTGGTTTTCATATTTGTCCTCCAGGTTGGAACTGTGAGCTAAGTAATAGAAATCTTTACAAAGCTTTTGACATGGAAGCAAAAGGTTGGGCTATTGTTGAAACAGGTTCTGCTGCAGGATTAGATGGTTCAATTGCTAAAGCTGCTGAGCGAGGTGAAAACTGGTTTGGTTACTATTGGTCACCAACGGCTATCATTGGTAAATATGATATGAGAGCTGTGGACATGGGAGCTTGGGGTGGAAAAGATAACTGGGATAAATGTATAGTTTTACCAGAACAAGAATGTGGAGACCCTAAAGCAACTTCATGGACAAAATCTGAAGTTTACACAATCGTAACTGACAATTTCAAAAATACAGCTGGAAGTGCTGGTATGGAATACTTTAAGAAGAGAACATACCCAGGTCCAGTTATGAACGGTATGTTAGTTTGGATGGGTGAAAACCAAGCAGAAGGTGCTGATGCTGCAATTGAATTCCTAAAAACACAAGAAAGTGTTTGGAGTAAATGGGTTTCAAGTGATGCTGCAAAAAAAATCAAAAAAGCACTTTAATTAAAAATATTATCAAACCCGCTTCGGCGGGTTTGATTAAATAAAAATTATGGACTTCTTTAATAAAATTCCTGTAATGGATAGAACGGCTCTTAGGGAGCTGAAAAAGGGTATTGATTTAAGTTTTAAAGATTTTTCAAGAGCTTATGGAGATGGAATAGAAAGTTTTTTTGATCCACTACTATATTTTTTAATTTGGTTAGAAAAATTATTAGTAAACAGTCCATGGCCTTTAGTAATTGGTGTATTTGCTTTATTAGCTTGGATTGGATCAAGAAGTATTAAGCTTGTAATTGGTACAGTGGTTTGTTTCTTGGTAATTGGCTACTTTGGAATGTGGAAAAATTGTATGGCTACAGTTGCAATCATTTCCGTTTCTACACTTGTCTGTATTGTTGTTGGAATACCTATTGGAGTATTAATGTCAAAATCACGTAGAACAGAAAAAGCAATTTTACCTGTTTTAGATATGATGCAAACTATTCCAAGCTTTGTATATTTAATTCCAATCATTATGCTTCTTGGTATTGGTAAAGTTCCAGGGCTACTTGCAGTATGTATTTATGCATTACCTCCAATTGTAAGATTAACAAATCTAGGGATTAGAGAAGTTGATAAGGAAACTTTAGAAGCTAGCGAAGCTTTTGGGGCAACACCGATGCAAAAATTAAGATCTGTTCAAATCCCACTTTCTCTACCAACTATTTTTGCTGGGATTAACCAAACGATTATGATGGCTTTAGCAATGGTAGTGATAGCTTCAATGATAGGTGTAAAAGGCTTGGGAGTCCCTATTTTACAGGCTATTTCCAACCAATATTTAGCTCTTGGAATGATGAATGGTTTAGCAATCGTAGCTCTAGCAATTATCTTTGATAGAGTAACTCAACAGTACGGACAAAGAATTCAAAAGCACAGAGGTCAGTTAAAAAAGTAAATTAGTCTCAATCGAATTTTCTAGACTCATATTTCAAAATAAATAAAGATCTTCCCTATGAATTTTTCATTGGAAATAGGTCCTAAAACAGAGGTTGATACAGTTCCTGCGTTGTCTGACATTTATATAACAATGCTACCTGGGGGTGATTATAGAGAAACTGCTGATAAAGCAATAGAACTTGTAAAAAAAGGATTTAACCCAGTACCCCATTTTCCTGCCAGATCAATGCATGATGAAAAAGAACTTAAAGATTATGTTTCTAGATGCAAAGATGGAGGCGTAAAGCAAGCCTTGATTATTGGAGGTGGAAGAGAACCAGCAGGTAAATTTGATAGTTCATTTCAACTTTTAGAGACAGGTTATTTTGAAAAAATGAAAATAGGAATTGCTGGACATCCCGAGGGGAGTCCTGATATATCCGACTCAGATTTAGAAAAAGCTATGATCGATAAAAAGCCTTATGCTGATTATATTGTAACACAGTGGTTACTAGATCCTCAGCCTATTATAGATTTTATTTCTAAGCAAAGTGTACCAGTGCATGTGGGAATCACTGGGCCTTTAAAAATATCTAGCTTAATTAAATTTGCTAATATTGTAGGGGCAAAAAATTCCTTAAACTTTCTTAAATCTAATTTTAGTAAGGCATTGGATTTATTGAAACCTAAAGACCCTAATGATTTAATTGGGAAAGTTAAATCGCATACTGATAACTTCCACATTTATACATTCGGCGGCTTGAAGGAAACTAACAAGTGGTTGAGGGAGAATAGTTATGTCTAAAGAATTTGACTATACTAAAGTACAACATGTTACTTCTGTTGATCAATCAGATAGAGAAGTACCATACAATTTAAGACAGAGTGGGCCAACTAAAGTTGAATTATTAATTTCGACAAGGGTAAGAAAGTCACCTTATTGGCATTTATCAATGCAGGCAGGTTGTTGGAGAGCAACTGTATACAATCGAATTTATCATCCAAGAGGTTATGTAAAACCTGAAGATGGTGGAGCAATGGTTGAATATGATGCAATCGTAAACCATGTAACAATGTGGAATGTAGCTGTTGAAAGACAAATAAGAGTTAAAGGTCCGGATGCAGAAAAATTTACTGATTACGTTATAACAAGAGATGCAACAAAAATTTCTCCTATGAGAGCAAGATATGTAATCTTATGTAATGCTTATGGAGGAGTTTTAAATGATCCTATTCTTTTAAGAATTTCAAAAGATGAATTTTGGTTTTCATTGTCAGACTCTGATATTGGAATGTATTTACAAGGTGTAAATGCGGATGGAAGATTTAACTGTACAATTGAAGAAATTGATGCATGTCCAGTACAAATTCAAGGTCCTAAATCAAAAGCTTTAATGAAAGATCTTTGTGGAGACCAAGTTGATTTTGATAATATGCCTTTCTATGGATTAGCAGAAGCAACAATTGGTGGAAGAAGTTGTGTAATTTCTCAATCTGGTTTTTCAGGAGAAGCTGGTTATGAGATATATTTAAGAAATGCAACTTTATATGCTGAAGATATGTGGAATGCAGTATTGGATGCAGGAAAAAAACATAGGTTAATGGTTATTGCACCTGCACACCACAGAAGAATACAAGCTGGTATTCTTTCTTGGGGACAGGACATGGATCAACAACATAATCCGTTTCAATGTAATTTAGGTTATCAAGTTTCATTATCTGGTAAAGGTGAATGGAATAAAAAAGCTGACTATGTTGGTAAAGCTGCTTTAGAGAAAATGAAAGCAGACATAAAAGCTGGTCAAAAACCATACAAACTTCAATTAGTTGGAATGGAATTGGGTGGTAAGCCTATTGACGATTATGCGCCAGATTTTTGGTTAGTATCACCAGAAAGTGGTGGAGATCCAGTCGGATTTATTACTTCTCCATGGTGGCATCCGGAAAAGAAAACTAATATTGCTATGGGTTACGTTCCATTTGATGGAACTTTAAACCCTAATGGATTTCCAAAAGGTAAAGTTGGAACTAAGTTTAAAGTTCATCTTCCAGAAAAATACTCGGACACTCCAGGAACACCTGTAGACGCTGTAGTTGTGGATATTCCATTCAAAGAGTCTTTCAACGCAAATACAAGAGAAGTTGTAAAAGGCTAAAATTTACTATAGGGGAGCTAATTTCAGCTCCCCTTTTCAATTCTAATGACCAAAAGTTTTCTAATAGCAGTTTGCATTATCATTGCTATTGCTTTAATAATATTTCCATTAATTGTTTCTTATAGGGCTCAAAAAAATAAAAATAAAAAAAATTAATGTTTGCTGAATTTTTAAATATAATTTTTAAGTCAATAAAATTAGATAAAACTCTTTATTCGGATAATAAAAATTTTGGAGAAGCGTCAATATACTTTGCTGGGATTATAATGATCCTAGATGGTATCGCTGGCGCAGTAGCAGCTAATACCATTATTAAAACAGCTATTGCAATGTCCGGTCTAACTGCAATAGTTACTTGGCTAATATGGGCGATTTTTATTTTTGTAATTGGAGTTAAATTATTTCCTGATAAGCAAACCAAAGTTTCATTCAAAAAAGTTTTAACAGCTGTTGGATTTGCACATGCCCCTGGTTTATTAAGATTTTTTGCAGTCACACCAGATTTAATGATACCAATAATTTTTCTTACTCAGTTCTGGATTTTTGCAGGTTTAATAATTTCAACTAAACAAATATTGAGTTTAAAATCTAATTTTAAATCTTTTGGAATTGTGCTTTTATCCTTTTTAATTATTGCATTTTTGTCTATCTCATTTGTGATGAGTAGAATGAATATGCTTCCAGTAAGTCAAATCAGTTAAAGTGGAAATATAGTCTTAGATACTCTGCAAGATTTACATAATTTAAACCCAATAAGAATTAAATTTTGAGTAACACTCTCGTCTTCCTCTTTGCATTCATCACAAATATTGTTTAATTCTTCAGTATCTACTTTTAGATTTTTTTCATCAATTTTATCAATCATTATCTGTCAAACCAGCACCTGCCGCACCCTCTTTTAAACTGTCACTCTCTTCAACAAAAGTTTCTTCGGATAACTTGTATAAATTATTCCATTCATCGTCTGTAAAGTTATCTTTATTTTCAAGTAGATTGACCTCAATTGTACTCGCTATCTTTGGAAATTCTTGATCAGTAAAATTTGAAATAATATTTACATTAAGATTTAGTAACATTTTTTTTTCATCTATTTTTACATTAATTTTTTTTCCAATAATTTCTGATGAACGACTTATGAAGGAAATAAAAATTATTGGATAAGCAACATTTTTAAACTCAATTTTTTTTAAATTTTCTAAAACATTTATTTGATCTAAAAAACTAACACCTAAAGTAATTGGACAGTAAGGATTATTCGATGAAGAGTTATTTTCACTAATTAAATTTAAATTTTCAAATTTACTTTTATTTTTTTGATTTAAATATTCATTAAGGTGCTTAATACCCGGTAAACTAAATAGCTCTAACAATCTTATACTTTTTCCTGTTTCCTCGGAAACTCCCCAAGAATATCCTGCCGCCTTTGAAGCTCTTTTAACAGTAGTTTCAATTTCACTCAGTGATTTCATTATTAAATATTGGTTTTATATACCCACTGCTCATCATAACTTTTTAACTCATTTGGAAGTGGAGCACCTTGGAACATGCAAATTCTTAACCATTTGTCAGATCGTGGATCAAATTTTAATGCCCCAAAAAAAGATAATTTTAATCTTAACATATCAATAGGCATTAAATCTTTACCAATTGTATTATCTTGTATTTCTGAATAAGGAAATTTTTCTACAATGAATGCTCTCCTCACGAC
This sequence comes from uncultured Pelagibacteraceae bacterium, assembly GCA_902556505.1. Lineage (GTDB taxonomy): Bacteria > Pseudomonadota > Alphaproteobacteria > Pelagibacterales > Pelagibacteraceae > Pelagibacter. The sequence continues at coordinate 25,396 of CACDWM010000001.1, read as the reverse complement.
ATGCCTTAATTCAGAATTTGATGTTAAAAATTCAGCAATAGTTAAACTATTTTTTGAGACTAATAATTTGTCATAAAGTTTTTTTATATCTCTTGCTATTGCTAATGGCTGTTCTAATTCTGATCCATGTTCTTCAAAACGATCTGCCAATCTAGGTTCTTCTTTATTTTTTGAAATAAACCAAAAGTTTTTATTATTTTCTTTTTCTTCAAAATTAATATCTAAAATGTTTGGATACTTTGCTTCAATTATATTCCTCAATTCATCAACTTTTCTATACGTTGGAATATTAAAATATTTTTCTTCGTCTGAACTCATTTCTTTTACCAAAGGATTTACAATATTGTTATAAGGTTCCATCATTATTGAAACTACGTATTCAATACATTCCTCACAAGTATTTTCCTCTAACCATTCATAGATCTTGTTAAAAGGATATTCACTCTCAAAATTAAAATCTTTATCTGTAAAATTTAAGAATTTTTCAACATCCTTTAATAATGAAGAGATTTTTTTTTGTTGATATTCGCTATCTGAATTCCAGCTTGTAATATTTCTTAATGATTTTTTTACACAATCTATAAATAAATCACTATCTTGACTTTTTACGTCTTTGATTTCTCTAATTTTTTTAAGTGCCTTTTCTCTACTTAAAATCCAATTATTAAGTAGAGTTGGGTGATTAACTATGAAAGGAGCCATGCCCAAGCCTGTAGAATTACCAATTCCCAAGTTTTTACAAATATTATCATCTAGCTTAACAGCTATTTTTGGATTTTTATGATAAGCAACATGATTAACTTGATCAAATGTAAATTGTCTTACCAAATAAACCAACATCATTTCTAATCTGAATGGACCATTAATTTCTTCACGATTTTTGATACGAAATCGATCTGCAAGACCAAATTTACCTGAGCCATATACTGCCGTAGTCCTATATAAATAGCCTACTTTTGATAACAAGTTTAAATCTGGCTGCTGACCTTTGCTCAAACTTTCAACTACATGATTATAAATTCTTATTGATTTGTTTGCTCTCGATAAAGTTAATTCTTTATAAGAAAGTCTACCGACTTCTTGTTTTGGAACTTCATTTTTTAATCTGTCAATATCTTTTTTTGTTGGAACTCCATCATATAATGTAAAAGCTGCATCCCATTTTGTTGCAATAACTCTGTCTGATCTTTCTTCATCTTTGATTTCATTTGCAAAACAAACTAAAGAATAAACTCTTTTATTTTTTTTAAATGAATAGACAGCTTCTCCAAAACCATTTTCATTTAAATTAAATAAATCTCTTTTATATTCCCACTCTTTAAATTCATTGAGAAAACTTCTTAAAAAAGATAATTTTGATTGATGAAAAGATCCAAGCCTTGATAATTTCATTATCTTGTTTGGGTCTCTTAATTCTACTTTCATAATTAAATTGATTTATAAAAATTGTACCAATTATTTCCAAGTATTCCATGTGTCTCAGTATCTGAAAAACCTACTTTTTTTAGACCTTTTTCAATATTTGAGAACCCTCTTGCATCAAGAAACCAGTCAGGTTGTTTTGGAAAACCTGGTTTATTTTTCGAACCCTCACCATAATTTTTACTTTTAGACCAAGAACCATTTCTCATCCATTCAACAACAGTATCTGGATGATCTAAACAAAGATCTGATCCTATTCCTATTTTTTTTACATCCATTATTTCAGCTGTTTTTGCCACCATTTCACAAAAACTATCTAGAGTACAATTTGTGTTATCTTTTAAGTGATGAGGGTATATTGATAAACCCAACATGCCACCGCTATCACTCAAAATTTTTAATAAATCTGAAGATTTGTTTCTTGTAGCTGGATGCCAAAAAGAAGGATTGGCATGAGTAATTGCAATTGGTTTTTCACTTAATTCAATTGCATCTAGAGTACTTTTTTCTGCAGAATGTGACATGTCAACTACAATGCCAATTTTATTCATTTCTCTTATAACCTCACGTCCAAAATTTGTAACTCCACTATCTACTTTTTCATAACAACCTGTTGCTAGCAAAGACTGGTTATTATAAGTAAGTTGCATAAATCTACATCCTAATTGATGAACCTTTTCAACAAGATTTATGTCATCTTCAATTGGTGAACAGTTTTGAAAACCAAAGAATATTGCAGTTTTGTTTTCTTTATTAGCTTTATCAATATCTTGGAAATTCTTACCAGGAAAAATTAAATCAGAGTTTTCATGAAATAATTTTTCCCATTTTTTTATTTCTAGTTGTAATTCATCAAAATCTTCATGGTAGACTATGGTAACATGGACAGCATCTAATCCAGCAGATCTGTTGATCTCAAAGATTTTCCTAGACCACTTACAATATTGAAGGTTATCGATTTTATAATTCATAGTATGCTTAACTCTAGTCAATATGTATTTTAATTACTATTAATTTTATTGAAATTTTAAGTTAATTTTGAAATAAACAGATTGATCAATTTTCATGAAAAAAAATAGCAAATTAAAAGTTTCAATCATAATGGGAAGTCAATCTGACTATAAAGTAATGAAACTAGCTGAAAAAACCCTAAAAAAAATTGAAGTTTCATTTGAAACAAAAATTATATCTGCTCACAGAACACCACAAAGAATGTATGAATATGCCGCAAAAGTTGAGCAAAATAATATAGGAGTAATAATTGCAGGTGCTGGAGGATCTGCTCATCTTCCAGGTATGATATCAGCACTTACACATGTGCCAGTACTTGGTGTTCCTGTTGAAAGTAAAAAACTTAAAGGTTTGGATAGTTTGTTGTCAATTGCACAAATGCCTAAAGGAATTCCTGTGGGAACGCTTGCGATAGGAGAGGATGGCGCCGTTAATGCTGCTTTATTAGCTGCAGCAATAGTTGCTAATAATAATTCAAATGTTCGAAAAAAACTTAAAAATTTTAGAACATCACAAACTAAATCTGTAAAGAAATCTCCAAAATAAAATGTCAGAAATTACTCTTGGTATCATTGGGGGTGGTCAACTTGGAAGTATGCTTGCAATAGCAGCTAAAAAATTAAATGTTAAAACTGTTGTTTTTTGTGATGACATAGATGCGCCAGCACAAAATTTTTGTACTCAATTTGTTACAGGAAGTTATGATAATAAAGAAAAAATATCAGAATTTATAAATCAAGTTGATTTAGTAACTTATGAATTTGAAAATATTCCATTTGAAACATTAAATGAAATAAACAAATTTAAACCTGTTTTACCAAAGCCTTCAGTTAATAGATTAATTCAACATCGATTGGCTGAAAAAGATTTTGTTAATAAATTAAATATTAGAACAACCAGATATGTTTCGATTGAAAAAAAATCTGACATAGATGCTTTGGAAGATTTTTTGCCAGGAATATTAAAAACAACCACACTTGGTTATGATGGCAAAGGTCAATATCCAATTAAATCAAGCAATGAACTTAATTCATTGAATATTGATTTTTCAAAAGGATACATTCTTGAAAAACTTGTTAAATTAAAAAAAGAAATTTCAATTATAATTACAAGATTCAGTAATAATAAATACGAGATATATGAACCAATTGAAAACACTCACGAAGATCAAATTTTAAAATATTCAAAAATTCCTGCGGAAATAAATGAAAAAATTTTTAACCAATCTAAGGATTGGGCTATGCTTATAGCTGAGGAACTAAAATATGTTGGAACTATGTGTGTAGAATTTTTTATTGATAGAAATGATAATCTTTACGTTAATGAGATTGCACCAAGAGTACATAATTCAGGACATCTAACAATAAATGCTTTTAATGTGAGTCAATTTGAAAATCATGTAAGAGCTGTGTGCGGTTTAGAAAAAATTCCTTTAAAAAAAATATCTAATGCTAAAATGATGAATTTACTTGGTGATCAAATTACTCATTATAGAAACGTACAAAAGTTTAATGATAACGAATTTTTCTTTGATTATTTAAAAAAAGATATAAAAGAAAAAAGAAAAATGGGTCATATCACAACTTTAGTATAAATGTTAAAATCAATAGAAGGAAATTTTGATAATTCAGAAGTTAATGATCTTCTAACTAAGCATTTTGTTGAGCTTAGAGCTGCCTCTCCTGAAGGAAGTGCTCATGTATTAGATATTCCAGGTTTAAAAGTGCCATCAATTAAATTTTGGAGCTTATGGAAAGATAAAAAATTGATCGGTTGTGGTGCTTTAAAATTTTTAGATAAAGAACATGGGGAATTTAAGTCTATAAGAATTCATGACAATTTTAGAAAGCAAGGTCAAGGGATTAATGTTATTAATCATTTAATTAATGAAGCAAAAAAGCTTAAAATAAAAAGATTAAGTATTGAAACAGGTGCGGGTGATTTTTTTATACCAGCAAGAAAACTTTTTAAAAAAACTGGTTTCACAGTATGCGAACCTTTTGCACACTATAAAAAAGACATCAATTCTGTTTATTTAACTATGCTTATTGACGATAATTGAAAAATTATTTTTAATTGTTGTTCTATTTTGTTGACAAAACCCAATAAAATCTAAAGAAAGCCAATATTACTTAATTATAAGTAATAATTAAACATAACAAAAAGTAAGAAGATAAATATGAGTCTACAAGGTAAAGTAAAGTGGTTCAATCCAACCAAAGGTTTTGGTTTTATTGAAAGAGAAGATAAAGAAAAAGATGTGTTTGTACATGTTTCAGCAGTAAGAGATGCTGGTATGAACGGTTTAGATGAGGGTCAAGCTTTGACTTTCGATGTTGAAGATGGTCCTAAAGGTCCTTCAGCAGTTAACTTAAAAACTGCATAATTTCACACTTCCTATTGGCTGAAAAATTTATTTAACTTTAAAAAATTTATTATTCAGCCAATACATTATTTAATAACAATCTTTAAACACAATTATTAATTATAGATTTAAAATAAAAAATTAATAAATTAATCAAAATTATGATTGGAATTTTAGGTGGAATGGGAACTCAAGCTGGTCTTGATTTTTGTAATAAGCTTGCTGTTCTGAATAGAGGAAAAATTGATCAAGAGTATCCATTATTTTTACTTTATAATAAATCAAATATTCCTGGCAGACCTGAATCTATAGGCTCTCAAACTAAAAATCTTTCAAATAAATCTACAAATAAAAAAAGTAGAGTAAAATATAAAAAAGTTTTAAATAGTTTGCTCAAAGGTTGTAAGCTTCTGGAAAAAAACAAATGTAAATTTATAGTTATACCTTGTAATACAGCCCATTATTGGTTCGATGATTTAAAAAATAAAATCAATATTCCGATTATAAATATGCCAAAAGAAGTTTTCAAATTTACAAAAAAAAAATGTAAGAAAAACTCAAAAGTTGGTCTCTTAGCAACTGAAGGTACTCTTAAAACTGGAGTTTATAAAAAATTTTTTGAAAAAGATTATCAATTAATAGAGCCATCTCAAAAAATACAAAAACTGTCAGTTAATAAAGCAATTAAATTAGTTAAAATGGGTAACGTAAAGGCCGCAGCAAAAGCAATTAAACCTGCAATAGATTCATTAGTTAAAATGAAGTGTAAAAAAATCATTTTAGGTTGTACAGAGCTCCCTATTGCAATTTTTGCATTTAAATCATTTAAAAATGTTAAATCCTCAAAAGTTTTCTTAGATCCTAACTTAATTTTGGCTCATTCAGCTATGGTTAGGCATAAAAATTAGTTTATGTCTAATAAGACTGAAAAGCCTTATGTGTTGAGAGCCGCTGAATTTGTTTATTCAAATATAATAGAAATTAAAAAACAAAATCCTGAAGTAAATAACATTCAAGCATTTGAAATTTTTATTACTACTAAGGAATATGAAATTTTAAGTTCTGGAGAATTTCATGATAAATGGTTTTTAGAGCTTAAAAATAATAAATTCGTTGACAAGATAACTAAAAAAAAAATTAATGAAGAAACTTTAAGACTTTTAGAGCTTCAAAAAGATTCTATGATAAAATTTTTAATGAAAATACCAAAGCTTTATTATACAAAGAGTCATTTTCCACTAGAAATTTCACAGCGAGCTTTTGATCATTTATGGAGAGTTTGTGAAAGCTATGAAATGTGGTGCAAAGAAACTAAACAAGAAAACCTGATATATCTAAATATTATTGAGTAATTTTATTTAAATTAAGTTTTGATCTAGTTATTATTATTCTTTTTTTAACTAATTTTTGTAAATTTTGATTTTCTAATTTTTGTCTGGTAATTTTTATTCTTTTTTCAACTAATTGTCTCAAATCTTCATTTAATGAATTATTTTTTGTTATTTCTTCTTTAATTAAATTTTTATTAATTTCTTCTTTAATTAAAGTTAGAGAATTTTTTCCAGTTTCTTTTTCTATACTTTGATTAATTATAAATTGTGCTCCTGCTTTATATAAGTTGCCTGAAGTAATAATTGTTACACCAGGACCTAGAAATGAAAAAAAAGAAACAAAACCTGTAAAAAAGAAAAATGATACAATAATTATAAAAATTCTTAAAAATTTTGAGATCATATTTAAAACTTAGGTGATTTATTGTTTTATTGCTATGTCTAATTTGTTCATTATAGGTATTTATTTGATTTTGGTTCATTTATTTGTTTATTGAATATAATGATCAAAATTTTTCCTTTTATATTTATAATTTTATGGTCTTCAGCATTCATAACTACCAAACCAATTATCGATAACAGTGATCCATTTACTGCATTAGCCTTTAGATTTTCTTTAGTTGCTTTCGGTTTTTTTTTATTTTCTATTTATTCAAAACAAAAAGTTTTAGTTAGTAAAAGAAACTTTTTTGAATCTTTTTTTAGTGGGGTATTATTTCATGGTTTTTATCTTGGTGGTGTCTTTTACTCAATTTCAATAGGTATGCCCACAGCGATAGCAGCCTTAATTGTAACCCTACAACCAGTTCTCACAAATGCATTAAGTGGCCCAATTTTAAATGAGAAAGTATCTGCAAAACAATGGATAGGCGTTTTGTTAGGATTTACTGGTGCAGGACTTGTATTAGGTTTTGATGTTGGTTCAAAAATACCGGCAGCAGGATTGCTCGCAACAATAATAGCATTGTTGGCAATTACATTTTCAACTTTATGGCAAAAAAAATTGAGTAACAATTTACCTTTATCTGTAAGTAACATGAATCAAGCTCTTGGTGGATGTATATTTCATTTATCGATAATTATTTTGTTTGTTGATCCATATATTGATTTTTCACAAACATTTATTGTTGCAATGAGTCATCAAATATTTTTGGTATCATTTGGAGCATTTACAATACTAATGTTTTTAATTAAAAATAATTCAGCAAGCAAAACTGTATCAATATTTTTTTTAATTCCAGCAACGTCTGCTTTTATGGCATGGCTTTTCTTAAATGAAAGTTTAACTAGTTTAGATTTAATTGGATTTCTAATTACTTCTATAGGTGTTTATATTGCAACAAGAGATTGAAAATTTAAGTTTACAAAGCTTTAAAACCAAATTCAAGAGATGCGTCTGTGATAGAATGATATAAAGATTCACCAAAGCTTCTTAAAGCAAATAACCTTACTTTATTTGGATTTTCACCCAACCTATCTACAGTGAAAGCTATTCCATTATAAGTTGAGTTAATTGAATTATTTTTATCTAATGTATCAAAATTAAATGGACATCCTTTTTTCAAAACTTCTATCGAATCATTGCCTTCGATTTCAATAATAGCTCTAGAATGAGATAAATCAGTTATAGCAAAATCTGTATCTTTAAAATTATCTGATACATTTTTAATTAAATCTTTTTTTGTTGAAACTAAAAGCCAGTTTTTTGGTCCATTCCACATAATTCTTGTATTTTCATTAAATACCACTGTTAAAGGTTCATTTTTTAATTTTAAACCATCAATATCAATACCCTCAAATGAAAGTAAAGAATTTTTGTACTGAACTATTTGAACAATTAATAAATTTTTGATTTCAGATATTTTAAGTAAATCATTTTCATTTTTACCTTCATAATCTCCGAACTGACCTTTTACATGAACATTTGATAGAGCTGAAATTAATATCATGATCTAACTCTTTCACCTTTTGGGTCTACATAATGTGACGAAACTATCTCAACTGGTATTACTTTGTTTTTAAGTGGCGACATCGCAAAAAGCTTTTGACCGATCATATTTTTTCCATCTTTCAAAATTGCCAAAGAAAAAGGATTATCATATTCAACACTCCAACAAGATGCAGAGATATGACCTAATTTTGGATTTGGTAGCGGTGCTTTATCATCTTTAACCAAATGAGAGCCTTCTGGTATACTTGTTTGTTTATCTAATGGAACTACGCCCACTATTCTTTGTCTATCTTCAGCTGTGAATGCAGATCTTTGTAATGATCTTTTTCCAATAAAATCTTTCTTTTTGCTAACAAGACCTTCTAAGGCGTTATCGAATGGAATTGTTCTGCCATCAAGTTCTGATCCAGCAACATGTCCCATTTCAATTCTAAGAGTTGATAATGCTTCTGTTCCATATGGTTGAATGTTAAATTCCCCCCCAACTTCCATGATTTTTTCCCACATAAAACTTCCATAATCAGACTCAACATTTACTTCATAAGCAAGTTCTCCTGAAAATGAAATTCTAAATATTCTTGCTTTAACACCAAATAAATCTCCCTCCATATAGCCCATGAATGGCAAACCTTCATTTGATACATCTGAATTTGGAAATAATTTTTGCAATAAATGTCTAGATTTAGGTCCAGCGATAGCTGCTCCAGCCCACTGTTCTGTAGTTGAAACTACATTCACATTTAATTCAGGCCAAACTAGTTGCAAATAATATTCTAAATGCGAAAGTACGTTTGCTGCTTGAGCTGTTGTTGTCGTCATATGATAATGATTTTCAGAAATTCTTGTAGTTGTTCCATCATCCATAACAATTCCGTCTTCTCTTAACATTACACCATATCTGGCTTTACCAACTGGTAATTTTAGCCAAGCATTTGTATAAACTCTATTTAATAACACTGCTGCATCTGGTCCTTTAATATCTATTTTACCTAAAGTAGTTACATCACAAACACCTACATTTGTTCTTACATTTTTAGCCTCTCTTTTAGATGCCTCGAATAAATTTTCATTTCCTCTTTTATAATACCGAGGTCTCAACCAAACACCTGCATCAACAAAAACTGCATTATTTTTTTCATGCCATGAATGCATTGGAGATTTTCTTGTTGGTTTTGAATGTTTTCCAACCTCTCTTCCTACTATTGCACCAATAGAAACTGGAGTGTATGGGGGTCTAAAAGTTGTATGACCTACTGCAGGAACTACTTTGTTTTCAATTTCTGATACCAGTTGCAATCCGTTTAAATTACTTGTTTTTCCTTGATCTGTTGCCATTCCTAAAGTCGTATATCTTTTGACATGTTCAATTGATCGATACCCTTCCCTTAAAGCTATTTCTACATCAGATACCGCTACATCGTTTTGAAAATCTAAAAATCTTTTATAATTTTTACCTTTTGGTAATGGAACACACCAAAACTTATCGTGTTGAGAAGATTTCTTTTCAACAACATTTGGAATAGCTATCTCATTATCTTTTTTAGTTAATTTTTTTGATAATTCACTTCCTGCTGTAAATGACGTTTTTAAAGTTTCCTCTAGAGAAAATACTCCATTAGCTGCACCTAAAGTGATTTCATTTTGTTTTGATTGCCCTGGAACAAATGCATCAATTTCCTCTTTAAACTTTGTTTTATTTCCTGATTGTGAAGCTAAATGGATAGTTGGTGTCCAAAAACCTGAAACACAAATACAATCACATTGAATATTTTCTATTTTACCAAGTTGTTTTTTGTCTTCAGAAATACTTGCAATATCTGCAGATTTTACTTTTTTGTATCCTTGTGCTGCAACCACCACATATGAATTTTTAATGTTAATTCCTAAATTTTTTGCTTCATCAATTATTTCTGACTCAGCGTTTTTCCTTGAGTCTAAGACAACTGGATCTACTCCATTTTTTTTAAATTCAATTGCTGTTTCGTATCCACTATCATTATTTGTAAACACCAATGGTTTTCTTCCAACTAAAACACCATATACTTTTAAATATTCTTTGGCAGCTGAAGAAAGCATTACTCCTGGTGTATCATTATTTCCAAAAACTATTGGTCTTTCAATTGATCCAGAGGAAATCAAAACTTCTTTTGCACGAATGTACCATAGTCTTTTATTAGGATGGTATTTTTTAGTTGATGGTAAATGATCACTAACTTTTTCGGACATCACAAGCATGTTGTGATCGTAGTATCCAAAAATTTGAGATCTATTTTTTACAACAACATTTGGCATTGTTTTAAGTTCTGCAATTATTCCCTCAGCCCAATCTTTTCCTGATTGATTACCAATATTGACATCACTAGTTAATAAAGATCCACCAAATCTTGGTTTATCTTCTGCTAAAATTACTTTAGCTCCATTTTTTGCTGCAGCATATGCACCAGCTAATCCTGAAGGTCCTGATCCTGCAATTAATAAGTCACAATATTCATATTTATGTTCATATCTCTCTTTATCGTGCTTGGTTGAGGCTACACCCAAACCAGCTGCTTTTCTAATGAAAGGCTCATAAATTCTAAACCAAAAACTTTTAGGCCACATAAAAGTTTTGTAATAAAAACCTGCTGGTAAAAAAATTTTTAAAAAATTATTAATTGCACCAATATCAAAATTAACACTTGGCCAACAATTAACACTTTTAGCCTCTAAACCCTCAAACAACTCCTGTTCTGTAGCTTTTATATTTGGCTCTGTTTCACCATTTCTATAAAGTTGAACAACTGCATAAGGTTCATCTACACCTGCTCCAAAGAAACCCCTAGGTCTGTGATATTTAAAACTTCTTCCTACTAAATGAACTCCATTTGCTAATAAAGCTGAAGCTAATGTGTCACCTTCATAACCAAAGTAAGTTTTTCCGTTAAATTTAAAAGATAATTTTTTATCTCTATTTATTAACCCGCCATTTTCAATTCTAAAAGCTTGAGTCATTAAGCAACTTCCTCATCAGCTTTGAAGGTTCTGAAAATTTCATGAGTTGCGGTATCTCTCTCAACCTTTATCCATTGTCTACATCCAGAAATATGTTGCCATAGCTCTAAATGCTTTCCTCTTAAACTTTTTCTATTGTAAACAAAATTATCCCATTCTTGATCAGAAACTTCTTTATTAAGTTCTGGTCTTTTAACACTTGCATCGCCACCATATGAAAATTCATTTTGAGACCTCATTCCACAGTGCGGGCAATTTATATAAAGCATTTACGATATCCAGGTTTTTGTTCCAAGTCCCTTTTCATCAATAAGATGGCCAGTACTAAATCTATTTAAACTATAACCAGCATTTAATTCGTGAACTCTATCTTGTGCAATTGTGTGTGCAAATGTCCATCCTGATGCAGGTGTGGCTTTAAATCCTCCATAGCACCATCCACAATTCAAATACAAACCATCAATGTGTGTTTTATCAATAATAGGTGAACCATCCATTGACATATCCATAATACCACCCCACGTTCTAAGCATTTTTAATTTACTCAAAAATGGCATCATGGCTATACCTTCAGTTAATACATGTTGCAATGTTGGTAAGTTTCCTCTTTGTGCATAACTATTGTATCCATCTAAATCTCCACCCATTACCATTTCACCTTTATCTGACTGACTTACATAAAAGTGGCCTGCACCAAACGTAACTACATTATCTAAAATTGGTTTAACTGGCTCAGAAACACATGCTTGGAGTAAATGAGTTTCAATTGGTAATGTCATATTTAATTTTTCTGCTAAAATATTTGTGCTACCCGCAACGCAAATACCAACTTTTTTTGCCTTGATATTTCCTCTTGAAGTTCTTATTCCCTTTATTTTTCCAGCGGAAACATCGAAACCTATCACCTCACAATTTTGAATTATATCTACACCCATTGAATCTGCCTGACGTGCATAACCCCATGCAACAGCATCATGTCTTGCTGTGCCTGCACTTGGTTGCATCAAGCCACCAAAAATTGGAAATCTTACGTTTTCAGAAAAATCAGCCATTGGAATAATTTCTTTAACTTGCTCTCTATTTAAAAGAACAGCATCTATTCCATTTAATCTCATAGAATTTCCTCTTCTCGCGTATGCATTCATTTGAGCATCTGAATGTGCAAGATTAATAATTCCTCTTGGAGAAAACATTACATTGTAATTCAGATCCTGACTCATCTTTCTCCATAAATCCATTCCAAACTCGCTAAACAAACCATTTTCGTCATGCATGTAATTGGATCTAATAATTGTAGTATTACGCCCTACGTTTCCACCACCAATCCATCCTTTTTCTATAATTGCAACATTTGTAATATTATGTTCTCTAGCAAGATAATAAGCTGTAGCTAAACCATGGCCTCCACCACCTATAATCACAACATCATATTCCTCTTTAGGTGCTGGATCTTTCCAAGCCAAATCCCAATTTTCATGGTTTGAAAAAGCGTTTTTAACAAGGTTAAATATAGAATATTTTTGCATTAATTAATTTTATAACAATCAATTTAAATAGTGCTTATTTTTTTTATATATATTTTTTAGAAGTTTCCAAATATCTCAAAAAAGGATAAGAAGTCACAGATAAAAAACTTTTAATTTATTTGGATTATTTATGGCCGAAGTAAAATCTGACATTCAAATAGCTCGAGAAGCTAAGATGCAACCAATAAAAGATATTCTTTCTAAGGTTGGAGTACCAGATGAAAATTTTGCTTTTAGTCCAATGGGAAGACACATAGCCAAAATAAATCTAGAATATTTGAATACTCTTAAAAAAGAGAATGGTAAATTGATTTTAGTTACTGCAATTACTCCCACTCCAGCTGGTGAAGGTAAAACTACAACTTCTGTTGGTTTAAACGATGGTTTAAATAAAATTGGAAAAAAATCTATTGTTTGTTTAAGAGAACCTAGTCTTGGTCCATCATTTGGAATGAAAGGTGGAGCTGCTGGTGGTGGCTATGCCCAAGTAGTACCAATGGAACAAATCAATCTTCATTTTACAGGTGACTTTCATGCTATTACATCTGCACATAATTTACTATCTGCACTAATTGATAATCATATCTATTGGGGCAACAAACTTAACATTGATGTTAGAAGAGTTGTTTGGAGAAGAGTAATGGATATGAATGATAGATCATTAAGATCTATTATCGTTGATTTAGGAGGGGTGGCTAATGGTTATCCAAGGCAAGATAGTTTTGATATTACAGTTGCATCTGAACTAATGGCTATTTTTTGTTTAGCAACAGATTTAAAAGATTTAGAAAACAGAATTGGAAATATTACAATTGGTTATACTAGAGATAAGCAAGCAATTTATGCAAAAGATTTAAATGCACAAGGCCCGATGACTGTTTTGCTTAAGGAAGCAATAAGACCCAATGTAACTCAAACTCTAGAAAACAATCCTGCAATAATTCATGGTGGCCCTTTTGCAAATATTGCTCATGGATGTAATTCAGTTATTGCAACTAAAGCTGGACTTAAATTAGCTGACTATGTTGTAACAGAGGCAGGATTCGGAGCTGATTTGGGAGCTGAAAAATTTCTGGATATTAAGTGTAGAAAATCCGGTCTAAAACCAGATTGTGTTGTCATTGTTGCAACTATAAGAGCACTGAAAATGCATGGTGGGGTTGCTAAAGAAGATTTAAAAAAAGAAAATGTATCAGCACTTAAAGAGGGAATGGTAAATTTACGTAGACATATTAATAATATTAGAAAATTTGGATTACCTGTTACTGTTGCAGTTAATCATTTTATTACTGATACTGAAGATGAAATGAAAACCTTGTTAGATTTTTGTGAAACGCAAGGAGTAAAAGCCTCTAAATGTACTCATTGGTCAAATGGAAGTGAAGGAACTATTGAACTGGCTAAAAATGTTACTGAAATTTGTGAAGATAAAAAAGATACATTTAAATTTTTATATGAGGATGATCTTCCGTTATTCAAAAAAATAGAAAAAATTGCACAAGAAATTTATAGCGCATCTGAAGTGGTAGCTGACACAAAAGTTAGACAACAATTAAAAGATTTTGAAGAAAAAGGTTACGGTAAGTTACCTGTTTGTATTGCAAAAACTCAATATAGTTTTTCGACAGATCCAAATTTAAAAGGTGCACCCACAGGTCATGTTTTGCCTGTAAGAGAGGTAAGACTTTCTTCAGGTGCTGAATTTATAGTTGTTGTGTGTGGAGAAATTATGACAATGCCAGGTCTTCCAAGAGTTCCTGCAGCCGACTCAATAAAATTAAATGATAAAGGTGAAATAGAAGGTTTATTCTAAATTTAGATAGTCTAACCAGTTCTCTAATTCTCTCATTCTAGAAACTTTATCTAATTTGTTATTCTCAGTTTCTATATGTTTAATATGATCATCAATTTCATTCTCATCTTTAAAAGCACCTTTTTCTAAAAGTCTCTTTTTTCTGAAAATAATCAAATTGATCATTTTATTATAAGTAATCTCAGGATGGTATTGAAGTCCCCATATATTACAGTTACCAACTTTAAAATTTATCCCTTGAACGTTATTTATTGAATTTGAGGCTAATAAAATTGAATCTTCTGGCATTGTTACGACTTCATCAAAATTAAATGCTGGTGTATTAAATTTTTGAACTTTATTTTTATAAAGTGGATGATTTAAACCATTTTCATTAATTTCTATATTTAAAGCAATACCTCTATGAGAACCTTTTATGCATTTTTTTACTTCTCCACCAGCTGCTGTTACAGCTACTTGCATGCCCCAACATATTGCTAAAATTTTTTTTATTTTTTTCTGACATTCTTTCATAAATTCAATTTGTCTTTTTATTTCTGGAGTATTGTTATAAATATTTAAACTACTACCACCCCAAATAAGACCATTGTAGCTTTCAAGTGCATCAATATTTTTATCGATATTTTCATCTGAAGAAGGATTAACAACGTGGGTCACTAATTTATCTGTGAAAAAAGCTAAACTATCTTTTAGGCTTTCTGTATGTGTTTGAATTCCAGCTTCAGAAAAACTTTGATTTTCTTCTCGTAAGTTTCCTTCTACTATCAATATTTTTTTCATTAAAATAATTCTCCAGAAATACTTTTTAGATACATTTCTTTTAGATCATTTTGACTTAATTTTTTGGGATTTCCTCCTGTTGATGGATCTTCAAATGCCATTAAAGAAAGTTCATCTAAATCAATATTATTACAATCCATCACATCTGATAATTTGTGTGGAATATTTAAATTTTTTCTTAATTCCAAAATCCAATTTAAAAAACTATCAAAATTTTTATTTAAATTTAGATAATCACAAATTGATATTATTTTATTTTCAATTGAAGGTTTATTATATGTTAAAACATAAGGCATAAATATTGCGTTTGATAAGCCATGGTGAACATTAAATTTACCGTTTACTGGGTGACTCAATGAGTGAATTGCTCCCAATCCCTTCTGAAACGCAGTCGAGCCCATTGAAGCCGCTGAAAGTAAATCCATTCTAGCCTTAATATCTTTTCCATTTTTAAAGGCTTTAATTAATGAATTTTTAATTAATTTCATACCTTCAATTGCCATCCCATCAGCCATTGGATGATATCCTGGTGCACAAAACGCTTCTAAATTATGAGCAAGTGCATCCATTCCTGTTGCTGCTGTTAATCTTGGAGATAAATCTAATGTAAGTAAAGGATCTAAAATAACAATTGAAGGTAACATTTTTGGGTGAAAAATAATTTTTTTTGCACCTGTTTCTTTATTTATGATTGCAGATGCTCTACCAGTTTCTGATCCAGTCCCGGCAGTGGTTGGAACTGCAATAATTTTTGAAATTTTAGAACTATCAGCTCTTGTCCAGTAATCACCAATATCTTCAAAATCCCATAACGGTCGAGATTGATTGCACATGAATGCTATAGCTTTTCCAACATCTAAACCACTTCCACCCCCTAAAGCAATTACACCATCACAGTCCAAGGTATTATAAACTTCGACACCTTCTTCTATATTTTCTCCAATTGGATTTCCCGTAAAATTAGAAAAGATAGCTAAATTTTTAAAATTTTTTTTTAATCTTAATATTATATTTTTTATTAAATCTAAGTTAATTAAATCCTTGTCAGTTACAAATAATGGCTTTGAAATATTTAATTCTTTACAGGCCGAGTATAAATCTTCAATTCTATTTTCTCCTATCCACATAGTAGTTGGATAATTCCAATTAATACCCATAACAAAATATAATTTTATTTTTTTAAAAATTGTTAGTAAGATATATTTATAAATTTATTAATGATAGGAAAAATTTTATGTCAAAAGTAGCAATCATAGGTGCTGGTCCATGTGGACTTTCAATTTTAAGAGCATTTGAGCATTTAGAAAAAAAAGGAGAAAAAATTCCTGAAATAGTTTGCTTTGAAAAACAAGAAAGTTGGGGTGGTTTATGGAACTACAACTGGAGAACTGGTTCAGATCAATATGGAGATCCTGTACCTAACAGTATGTACAGATACTTATGGTCTAATGGACCTAAAGAGTGTTTAGAATTTGCTGATTATTCTTTTGATGAACATTTTGGAAAGCCAATTCCCTCTTTCCCTCCAAGAGAAGTTTTGCAAGATTATATTTTGGGGAGAGTGAGCAAAGGAAATATAAAAAGTAAGATTAAATTAAATACAAGAGTCACAAACACTGTTTATAAAAATGATAAGTTTGAAATTAGCTACCAGGACAAAGTAAATAATAAAGTTTTAAATGATACATTCGATTATGTGGTAGTCTCTACAGGTCATTTTTCTGTGCCTTTTATTCCTGAGTACGAAGGAATGAATTCATTCCCGGGAAGAATAATGCACTCACATGATTTTAGAGATGCAGAAGAGTTTAGAGGAAAAGATGTAATTGTTTTGGGGAGCAGTTATTCTGCAGAAGATGTGGCTCTACAATGTAATAAATATGGCGCTAAAAGTGTAACAATCGGTTACAGGCATAACCCAATGGGCTTTAAATGGCCAAAAGGCATGAAAGAAGTTTATTACTTGGATAGGTTAGATGGAAAAAAAGCTATATTTAAAGACGGAACAGAACAAAATGCTGATGTAGTTATCTTATGCACTGGATACCTTCATCATTTCCCATTTTTAGATGAAAGTTTAAAATTAAAAACACATAACAGATTATATCCACCAAAACTTTACAAAGGAGTTGTGTGGCAAGATAATCATAAACTTTTATATTTAGGTATGCAGGATCAGTTTCACACATTTAATATGTTTGATTGTCAAGGATGGTATGCAAGAGATGTGATAATGGGGAAAATCAAAATGCCTAGTAATGACGAAATGGATAAAGACATTAATAAGTGGGTTTCAATGGAAGAAAAATTAGAAAATCCTGATCAAATGATTGATTTTCAAACTGAGTATACCAAAGAACTTCATGAGATGTCCGATTATCCTAAAATTGATTTTGAATTAATTAGAAAACATTTCAAAGAATGGGAACATCATAAAGTAGAGGATATTCTAACTTATAGAAATAAATCATTTTCATCTCCCGTGACTGGATCAGTTGCACCAATTCATCACACACCTTGGGAAAAAGCGATGGATGACTCTATGAAAACTTTTTTAAATAAATAAAAAATTAATATTTAATTTTTAATTTTTTATTTTTAACAATTGCCTCTAATAAAGAGATCATTAAAGGGACTTTTCTTTTATTAATTTTTTTAAATACAAAAGGAGCAATTTCTATTGCTAAATCAGCACCTTCTACTGTATCATTTTTCATAAACTTTTTCTTTGCTTGAGCAAAAGTATAGCCTTTACCTAGATATTCTCCCATTTTACTATTTCTTCCTCCCATTGCACTTACGTATAAATCTCCTAAACCTGCCAGACCATAAACAGTTTCCTTTTTTCCTTTAAAATAATTTGCAAGATATTTCATTTCATCAATTGATTTTCTGAATAAAGCCGATGATGTATTATGCCATTGTCCAGATCCAATTATCATTGAATAAATATTTTTTATTGCAGATAAAAACTCAACTCCATTAACATCTCTACTAAATTCAGTTTGATAATAATTTGTTGAAATTAATTTCCCAATTTTTTTTGCAGTATTAATATTTTTATTTGCAACAACAGTGAAGCTTTTAACTTTTCTAGCTAATTCTTTTGCTAAACATGGGCCTTTTAAAACTGAAAAATTTAAATTTTTATTATACTTTCTCAATAAGCTAGACATTGAAATTAAATTTCTACCATCTAATTTAAGACCTTTCGTTAATACCAAAATAAGTGATTTATTTTTAATTTTTGATAGATTTTTTCCAATCAAGTCTATTCCAATGGAGCTCACAGCAATCACAATTAAGTCCCAATTGCGATTTAAAATGTCACTTGAAAATTTATTTATTTTTAATTTTTTTGGTAAATTTATATTTAATGATGGGTGAATTTTTTTTTTTAAGCTTAATTTTTGTAATAATTTAAAGTTATATGGCTCTGTTAAAGTAACCGAGTGACCATTGTCTAACAATGGTATCGAGAAAGCAGCTCCCATAGCTCCAGCACCAACAATTAATATTTTTTTCATTTTATCTTTATGCTAAGGTTTTTTTAATTGCTTGCTTCCAACCATGCAATATATGATTTCTAAGTTTTTTATTAATTTTTGGCTTAAAAGCTTTATCTTTTTTCCATGTATTTTTAATTTGATTTAATGATTTGAATTCTCCTACTTGATAACCTGCAAACAAAGCTGCTCCGAGAGCAGTGGTTTCTAAGACTTTCGGTCGAATTACTTTTAAATTAATTACATCTGCCAAAAATTGTGAAAACCAATTATTAGCTACCATACCCCCATCAATTTTAACTATTCTAGGCTTTAAACCATCTTTATTCATTGAATAAAATAAATCATAACTTTGATAAGCAACAGATTCGACGGTTGCTCTCACTAAAGTTTTCCAATCACTATCTCTTGTAAGTCCTGTTATTAAACCTCTTGCATCGGGTCTCCAATAAGGTGCGCCTATTCCACTAAAAGCTGGTACAACATAAACCTCATTATTGCTTTTTGTTGATTTAGCTATTTTTTCAGTTTCATAAGCATTGTTAATTAATTTAATTTTATCCCTTAACCATTGTACGCCTGCTCCTGCTATGAAAATAGATCCTTCAAGAGCATACGTAGTCTTATTATTTAATCGGTAACAAATTGTAGTTAATAACTTATTTTTTGAATTTATTTTTTTTGATCCAGTGTTCATTATTACAAAAGCACCAGTACCATAAGTACTTTTTATAGATCCTTTTTCAAAACAAGCTTGCCCTACAGCTGCTGCTTGTTGATCTCCTAAAACAGCTGAAATGGGTATTTCTTTTCCTGTAACTCTTTTATCTGTTTTTCCAAAATTATCTGCAGAATTTTTTACCTCAGGCAAGATACTCCTTGGAATTTTTAATTTCTGTAAAATTTCATTATCCCATTTATTGTTGTTGATATTAAACAACATGGTTCTACTTGCGTTGGTAGCTTCGGTTAAATGCTGTTTACCTTTGGTTAATTTCCAGATCAAGAAGGTATCCACCGTACCAAACAATAAATTATTAGTTTTTTGTAATTTTTTTGAAACTTTAACATTATCTAAAATCCATTTTATTTTAGTTGCAGAAAAATAAGGATCTATAAATAACCCTGTTTTTTTTCTAAAAGTATTTTCATAATTTTTATTCTTTAGAGATTTACAATATTCCTGGGTTCTTCTATCTTGCCATACGATCGCATTATAAATAGGTTTTCCAGTTTTTTTATTCCACAAAATTGTAGTTTCCCTTTGATTTGTAATTCCAATAGTAAGTATATTACCTTTTAAACTTTTAGCTTTTTTAATTACTTGCTTTAATGCTTTAAGTGTTGTCGACCAAATTTCATTTGGATTATGTTCTACCCATCCATTTCTAGGAAAGTATTGTTTAAATTCATATTGAGAAATAAATTTAATGTTCCCTTTAGTGTCAAACAAAACAACTCTTGACGAGGTTGTTCCTTGATCAATGGAGACAATAAATTTTTTCAAAATACTAAGCTATGCCAAGATGTTTTTTTCTTTTTCCAACCCAAGTTCTAATCAAATTATCAAAAATCAATCCTATAAACGCAACACAGATACCGAGAGTTAAACCAATTCCTGCTCCATTTTTATCTGAAAGTGCTTTTAAAATGTATTGACCAAGATCTTCTGTTCCAATGAAAGCTCCAATTATCACCATAAATAAAGCAAAAACTATTGTTTGATTTAAACCAAGCATCATATGTGGAAATGCTAATGGAAACTCAATTTTTGTTAATCTTTGAAATTTATTTACACCAGACATTGTTGCAGCTTCATGTAAGCCAACAGGAACACTTCTAAGTCCTTCTATTGTATATCTAGTTGCAGGAATTGTTGCATAGACAATTACAGCAATTAAAACAGATGTATCTGTTATTCCAAAAAGCATCATTACTGGAATTAAATATACAAATGATGGGAATGTTTGAAATATATCGCAAACACCTAGCATAAATGCTGCGGATTTTTTGTTTTGAAAACATAATGTTCCAACTGTAAATCCTATTAAACAAGAAATAACTACACCAAAAGTTGCCATGTATAACGTTACTAGTGCTCTATCCCACCATGGACTTAATGCAATAAACAAAGTCAAAGCAGCAACAACTAATGCTGATCGAACTCCTCCAATTAAATATCCTGCACCAACTGCTAGTACCAATGTTGCTACTGCAGGCATTCTTAAATATAAAGCTCTCATCGGCTGAAGCACATCTTGAATTAACCATGTATTGAATGCTTTAATATACACGAAGAAAGTATCAAAAATCCAATCAACTCCTTTATTCCAAAAATCTGCTGTTGATATTCCTTTATTATGAGGAATTTCAAACAAGTAATTAAAACTACCTTTGAAAATAAAAGTCCCAACATATGCAAGAATTATTCCAATTACGAATGAAGCTGCAAAAAATATTACGTTTTTATTTCTTTGGAAAAATGTCAGATTACCAAAATAATCTGTTTGTTTATTTGCCCATGCCAAAGACATTTTATCAAGTAAAATTGCAATTAAACTAATACATAAACCAGCCTCAAGTGCCAGCCCTATATTTAGTTGATTAAGTGCTAACAACAAATTAAATCCTAATCCTTTCGCGCCAATGAACGCAGATATAACTGCCATTGAAAAACAAACCATAATAACTTGGTTAACTCCAATTAAAATATCTCTTCTTGCTGTTGGAATTAGTACCTTGAACATTAATTGCCAATTGGTACAGCCACTCATTCTTCCAGCTTCAATAACTTCTGGTGGTATAGCTCTTAAACCTAATATTGTTAATAATATCATTGGTGGAACAGCAACAACCATAGTAATAATTACAGCAGCGTGATCACCTACTCCAAATAAAACAAGTGCAGGAACTAATACAGCGTATTGTGGCATAGTCTGCATTACTAGAAGAATTGGGTACAATGCTTTTTCAACACGTTTACTTTTGTAAGCTGCAATACCTAGACCTAAACCAAAAATAAATGAAAGTGGAGCTGCAACAAGTATAAAAGAAAGCGTTTGCATTGATGGTTTCCATTGACCAAATATAGAAATATAGATCATTGTTAAACCTGCAAACAAAGCCAATCCTTTTCCACTTAATTTATAAGATAGTAGAGCTGCTCCAGCTGCAACAATGGTCCAAGGTAAACCTGGCAACTCTAACCATGGATAAGCATCAATAAAATCCCAACTTGTAAATGCAACAATAGTTTCTAAACCTCCAAGTAAAATTTCCCTAATTAATTCAATTAAAAAAGTCATAAATGAAGTTAAATTTCTACTTATCTCTAATAATAATGGTCGAGTTTTAAATTCTTGAGTATCTTCGTTCCAAAACTCCATTGGCATCCATTCATTCATTAAGAAAAATAAAGAGTCGTTTATCCAAATAGGCAGCCATCCTAGAAGTGGAGGCAATCTCCAAAATACATCAAAGGCATAATACCTAACCTCTTTACCTAGAAAAAAGTAAACACTTTGGTTTGGATCTTTAACAAATTCAGCCTGGCCTCTTATAAATTTATAAGTTTCAGGAACATCAATTGCAAAACATAAAGCAAAAAATACAATTAACAAAAATAACCATTGAAATAATTTTGGATATTTTTTTAAATACTCCATATTTTAACTACCGTTTTTTCTTCCTCCAAAAACTGTATCTATTATTTTTGAAGGTTTAATTGATCCTACAATATTATTATTTGAGTCAACTACTCCTACTAATTTTTCTTGAGTAAGTATTTTTTCTGCAACATTTTCTATAATTTCATCTTTTGATACTTTTAAATCTCCTAAATTATCTTTACTTGAAGCATCCATTACATCCTCAATAATCAAAACCTTCTCTCTCGGTACTTCTTCAGTAAACTTTCTTACATATTCAGTTGCTGGATTTAGCACGATATTGGCCGGTGTATCTAATTGTTCAATTATACCATCTTTCATAATTGCTATTCGATCAGCTAACTTTAATGCCTCATCAAAATCATGAGTGATGAACATGATGGTTTTCTGTAATTTTTCCTGAAGTCTTAAAAACTCATCTTGCATTTCTTTTCTTATCAATGGATCTAATGCAGAAAAAGGTTCATCTAAAAACCATATATCAGGCTCTACTGCTAATGACCTTGCGATTCCTACCCTTTGTTGTTGTCCACCTGAAAGTTCTCTTGGGAAATAATTCTCTCTTCCGTCTAGTCCAACTAGTTTTACCATTTCCATTGCTCTACTAATACTCTCTTCAGTATTAGTGCCTTTTATCTGAAGTGGAAAAGCAATATTTTCAACAACTGTTTTATGAGGTAATAAAGCAAAGCTTTGAAACACCATTCCCATTTTATTTCTTCTAAGATCAATAAGCTCTTTATTATTTAATTCTAATAAATCTTGACCTTCAATAAAAATTTTTCCACCGGTAGCATCCGTTAATCTTGAAATACATCTAAGAAGTGTTGATTTACCTGAACCAGATAAACCCATTACTACTAACATTTCTCCTTTTGCAACTTCAAAAGAAGCATTATTTACTCCAACAATACATCCTCTTTCCTGAAAGGTTTTTGCGTCTACATTGCCATTAGACTCTTCAAGCATCTTTTTGGCATTTTGTCCAAAAATTTTATAAACCGACTCGCATTTGATTACAGTCTCAGACATAAATTGTTTTAAAGTTATATTAAATTTTATAAAATTAAAATGTTAATAATTGTTGCCTTTCCTCATTAAAAATTTTTAATAAAATAAACTCTAGTATCAATTCCAGTACTTAAAAAACTTAAAGCTTCTCCACTTATAGTAATACTTTCATCAACACCTACATTATTTCCACTAACTGTAAAACCCGCAAAACATTTGTTTTTTTCTTCATCCCATTTGACAAAAGTCTCATCAATTTTATTTCCATTAATTGTATATAGCTCATGTGCTCTAAAATTTAAGAAATTAGCACCCATTATTGCTCTTTGAGGAATTAGTTTTGTAGCTTTACATACTTGCTCATATACATCATCCGTTAATTTGTAATGATCAGTTCCATCAAATGAAACTAATATTCCAGAGGGTAGTTTGGATATTAACTCACTTAGTTTTTTTTCTTCAGCAATTCTCTCTTCCTCTAACTTCATTCTTTTTACCAGATCATCACCTTGTCCAAAAATTCCATTTAAAATACTAAAAGATACAATTACTATTAGAGTAATAAATATAAGACCAATAAATTGCCTTAGAGACTCAGGTAAATCTTTTATTTTATTAATATAATTTTCTTTAGACATTATTCTTGTAACTTTCCGTTCTTCCAAATACCTGTTTTTTGTTTTCCATCAGACCAAGTAAATGTTCCTTGACCATTCATAAAACCATTAGCCCACTCGCCTTCATAAGTGGAGCCATCAGGAAATGTTAACGTTCCAATTCCACTCCATTCACTATTTTTAAATTCCCCTTTATAAATATATCCATTTGGCCAAGTCTCTACTCCTTGACCTTGTTTTTTAGTATTAACCCACTCCCCTTCATAAGTAGTTTTATCGGTGTAAACCCATTTACCAAAACCATTTTCACAGTTACCTTCTTTGCAGCCAGTACTTCTTGCTAAAACTGATGAGCAGATCAAAAAACTAAAAAATATTATTAGAGAATATTTTTTCATTGATACATTTTACACATATTGATTTAAAAAAAAATCCCCCCCAACGAAGTTGGGGGAGATCTTTAATTTTTAACTATAATCCTTATTTAGTAAATGCTTGCCAAACTGACTTGTTATCAGCTAACCATTTTTTAGCTGCATCTTCGTGAGTCATTTTGTCAATATCAACTAAAGCTGCCATTGCACCAATTTGACTTGTTGAGAATGACATTTTTTTGAATGCTGCTGCTGCATCAGGATGAGTTTTTGGGAAATCCTCATGAACTGCTTTTTTCAAGTATCCATCAGGAGAACCACATTTACCATCTCCACCATCTTCTGGTCTACAACCAGCTGTGTATGGAGGGAAGTCAATAAATGTAAAACCAGCACCATCTGTGAAGTTAGGCGTCCAGTTGAAGATAATTGTTCCTCTTCCTTCTTTTTCAGCTGCAGCTAATTCTGCCCAAAGTGCATCAGCACTTCCAGCAAATTTAACCCACCATAAATCTCCTAAACCTAGTGCATCAACCCTTTGTGGAATTAAGTCACCATGCCAAGTTTGTGGACCTTCCAACATTCTTCCTTTTCCATCTGGTGAATCAGGTGTTGTAAAGTTTTTAGCACAGTCTGGATTTTTTAAAGCTGTCCAATCTGGTAGTCCTGGGCATAATCCTTTTTCAGCAACCCAGTTTGGATATCCCATATCCTCAAGGGTTCTTGCCTCATGATCACCCCAATCTAATAAACCACCTTTATCTAAAGCAGTAGTAAAAGATTTACCAAATGCAGATTCCCATACCTCGTGAGATATAGTTACATCTCCAATTCTAATTGACTCATAAACTGCTTGTGAGTCAGCGTTAACGTATTTAACGTTATTGCCCATACTTTCAAAAATCCCACCAATAACATAAGCCATTACAATTTGACTTGACCAGTTATGAGTTGGGATAACGATAGGCTTCTTGCTATCAGCATTAGAAATTCCCGCAAAACTTACAACAGAAATCACTAGAGCAGATAG